>CAUTMN010000001.1:0-343824 GCA_963539955.1 uncultured Candidatus Saccharibacteria bacterium
GAGCGCTTCATTGACGTTGAAGAGGTGAGAGGTTCGAATCCTCTATTGCCCACCAGATACGACAATTGTATAACTCTTTATTAGTTACTGATGAAGAGTTTTTTAATGTCGTAAAGGAGTATAGAAAATAACCAAACCTACACGTTTGCCATACAGACCTTGACTTTATTTGATAAGTATGTTAAAATTTAGAGCATGAGTAAACATGACTCACCTAGTTTAAACACAAAAAAGCCACAACACTGTTCTTTATTGAGCAAGGCAAAAATTCACTACGAATATAATAAGAAGATCAACGAAGAAAGATCTATACTTAATTAAGTTCCCAGATTTACAAAGTAGTCGCCTCTATAACGGGGCGATTTTTATTTTACACAGCAGTTTTCCACTGGATTTTTTTATAGTTGTATGTCAATATATTGATATGATATGCATAAAATGTTTTCACGGAAAAACCCACGTAACAAATTCTCGTCAAAATAAAAAATGCCCAACAACCTGGCGTAGACATATATGCAACCAATGCGGTTATTCTTTTACAACCTACGAAAAGCCTGCAGTTCCCCTTGTTGTCATATCACAAGATGGCGAGAAAAATAATTTTTCTATAGGAAAACTGATACTTAGTATTGCGCGAAGTTTTAATCATAACGAAAAATTAGCAGGCTCATACAGCTATGACTTGGCTAATACTATACAAGATAAATTAATACACCTACACAACAAACCCTCTATATCATCACAACACATCGCCGAAATAACCCATTTAACATTACAGAATTTTGACCAAATAGCCGCACTGCAATACGCAGCACAACATAATCTTATTACTCCCCAGAGGAAGAAACGTCGTGGTCGCCCTTCTTTTTCTTATTCTGAATACGGCTCTGATCATTCATCTCTACAGTAGTCTTCTCTGTCACATCAAACTTATCAAGATATTTACCAAGCAAAAGATGAGTTTGTGCATTATATGATGCCAAAGAGCTATATACAATAGAAGTAATAGGCATCAAGAACCATTGTAGAACCATCAATGTATTTCTACTCTTCTTATATCTTTCTGGACGAGGCGGCAACAACTTGAACGATACAAAAATCAATACCAAAATACTTACCATAGCTACTTGTTGTATTAAACTAACAGTATCCGGCAACTGGTGAGCAGCAACACTGCGTGCGGCTTCACTGTTTAGTACAAGAGGAGCCCATCCACCGAAAGCAACAATTAGAGCAATACAAGCCTGAGTTACATGACCATCTAATAATCTCACAAACCTAGCCAGGCTGGGCCAAAATTTTACCGTCCTATTTTTATTAAATATATTGTTGCCAACATACGCCACATCTGAGGCTCCATAGCTCCAACGTCGCAGCTGAATAAACTGAGCTTTTAATGTTTTTTTATAGCTATTAGCCAATACTGCATCTTGATAAATCGGCACAAAAATCGGCACAACTTCATAATTACCATCAAAATAGAAATAGCTTCTCCAGTACTGGTGACCATCCTCAACAATTGTTCGCGTACTCCAAAAGTTCATCTCAACGAGAGCATTCATTGGTTGCGAATGTGACGCAAAGTTACGCAAAGAATATGGGCGCATGGAGCTGATAATATTCCAGAATGAGTTCCCTGTCGCCACTACTCGCATCGGCGCAGGGACATCCCATATATTATTAGTGAACAAACATATTGGCTGGAACGATAGGTGTTTTCTATCTTCGTGAACAATATATTCGTACGTCACATAGTCAAAGTAATACTTATGCGGCTTATTATCACAGTCCATCGTTGTAACAATAACATCAGAAAAGGCTATTTCTTCCTGTTGTAAATATTGCTCCAGCCACTTGCCTGCATACGTGATATTTCCACCCTTACCAACTACCTCATTTGGCAGATCTTTTGGATGTTTTACAATGTGGAAAGAATGAAAGTACTTACCGTATTTCTTTTTCAGTATTTTAGCCGTTGTATCAATATCAACACCACCACGTTCTTCGTACGCAAAAACTACAATCAGACGCTTCTTATCATATGTTGTATCTAAAACTGATTTAAGAGCAGGCTCAATCACTTCTATACTCTCGTTGTATGCAGGCATAATAAGAGCGTTGTAAATATTACTAGGTTTAGGATAGTACCCATCTTCCGCAGCAGACATAAATTTTAGATTGTCTACATGTTGTTGATATAACAACTCATTAGATTGATTATCTCTCAGCCTAGAATACGCATCCTTCGGATTTTCCAAATCAGATAATCGCCTATTCCAGTCGACTTTTGAAGCTTTTACCATATTATTATGACCATTAACTATCCTATAGCTGATAGCTATTGTTTTTACAAAAGCAATTAGTATTATAGTCAACAAATAAATTGATGCTAAAACGGGACTTGCTATGGATAAGATGATCAGAAGGACAATAGCACCATAACTTAACAGCCCAGGAAGCATCTCAAGAAAACGATATTTTTTTGTTCGTTTACCAAGTGGAATTTCAATGTCCATATATCACCCTATCGATGCAATTTTAATAATAGAATAGGCTAAAATAGCTAAAATAGCTAAAATGCCCAATGTCAACCACAAAAGAAATATAGCCAAGCTTCGTTTCTCTAATGAAATTAACTTGACACTTAGCGCAGAGTGACCAAAAACTATCATAAATGCCAAAGCAAAATAACTAAATAGACTAGACCAGTGGCTCCTATAAAAATTCGCATCACCATACGTAGTGTAGCGCGTAATAACCTGAGCCTCGCTATGTTTTATTGATGATCCTAAAAATATAGATACAACAATAGCCACAACAACATTGACGATCAAAAGAGTTGCCACAGTCCTGTCGCTAAAAACATTTTTTATCGATTTCTTTATAGTGTCTTTCATAAAATGGAGCCGTTGACTGGGCTTGAACCAGCGACCTGCTCGTTACGAATGAGCTGCTCTACCAGCTGAGCTACAACGGCAAGCTCCTTAGGAAATTATAGCAAAAATAGGAGTTTTTTCAAACTAGAACAACTATTTATCGATAGAAATGAAATATTTTACTTTATTGTTATTTTTCAGATAGTTAAACTGGTTATTGAACTCAGTCAACGGAACTTTTACATAAGAGTAATTTACGGTGTTGCCTTCAATATTATTAAGTGTCACAAAATAATATCCGTCACCCGAAAGAGTCTTTATAGGACCTGAGATTTTACCCTTTGTTAATGACATAGCCGCTTTCGTTAGGCCTCCGTCAGAATTATCCGTAGAGACGGATAAATCAAATACCGATTGCACCTTGTCGCCCATTTCCGTAGCAATATCCTTTAATGACTTACCCTCTTGCAACCTCTTCTTAATGTCAGACACTAGGTTGTTAGCTGTTTTATCAATCTTAAAAGACACTTCCTGTTTTAACAAAGTATATTTCATGGCAGTTTTTAGCTCATCCATTGACCAATGAAGATTGTCTTTCACTACAGACTCATAAGCAGACTGCGATAGCTTGCTAGATTCCTGCTGTTTTTTGATAAGATCTTGTACCTTTTTATCATCTACCGTAATATTATTTTCTCTCGCAAGTTTTTTGGCATATGCCACCTCTAATGCCTTGTCTATGGACTGGTTTTGATAGAACTTAACTTTGTCTTTTTGGTCTGCCTGTCCTTGAGATTGCAATACCGCCAATGAGCTACGATGATACAGAAGATAATCACTATACTCAGCATTTTCTCCATCAATATTAGCCACTGGAAGAGGTAAAATCTTAGTTATCCTATATGCGATATCACTTGTATCTTTCCAGACATATAACTGAGCCCAGCCAAGGATAACAAAGACAATCAGGATAACGACACTAACAAGCATCGTTATCCATACCAATCGACGTTTGGTGTACTGGATGGGATATTTATGCTTACGACCAGCCGCCAAGACCTTCTCGCGGTGCTGGGCTACCGTGTCGTTTGTAATTCTCTTAGGCAACTCCTTTGGCTGCTTCTTATTCTTACGGTTCAATAGATTCTTCATTGATATCCTCCTTTTTTGTCGAAATTTCCACTGCGTCCTGTAGTTTATTATAGATCTTATCTGGATGTTCTACATTTTTTATAACAAGATCTCCAACAAAAGTTTGAATAACTATTGTACCAAATTTAAACATTTCTCCGCTAAACCCCGGGATACTATAACTAATATTCTGGATTTTTGACAATTTCAGCTCAATGACATCTTTACCAAAAAATCCATGCTGAGTAATCTGACGAATCCTCTGATCGGTAACAATATAGTAAGTATAAAACCACATCAGAAAATGATAGAAAAAGAGCATTAGGCCAAAAATAAATCCACCAACAAACACCCATAAAAGATTCAAATTATCTTGCCAAATTAAAAAAGGCAATGAACCAAGCGTCATTGATCCTAGAAGCAGATAAAATCCTTTTCTCATAGCAATTATGTGACGACGAAACACAAACAACAGTTGCTCTCCGTCACGCTGCCCATCAAATTGCTTATCTTTAATTTGCTCTGTCATATATATGGTACCCCGGGCAGGAGTCGAACCTACAACCTTATCCTTAGGACGGATCTGCTCTATCCAGTTGAGCTACCGAGGCATACAACCATTATACCACGGTAGCTCTCAGGAAAGACTAGCTTAGCGAGTAAACTTTTCGCTTAATGTGTGATAATTTACCAATTCTTCCGGCTTGAACCAGTGCTTGATTTCACGAACAGCCTCATCTGAATCGCCAGATGCGTGAATCAAATTTGGAACTCCCTTTTGACACTCATCTGCATAGCCAAAACTAATGTGCGAGTAATCACCGCGAATCGTCCCCATGTCAGCCGACTTAGGCTCCGTTGGACCAACAATCTTCCTAACAACAGCAACAGCTTCAACGCCCTCTAATACCATTGCTATAACTGGACCATCCATCATCATATCTAGTGTTATGTTCAAAGTATCCTCGCCTCGACGAGTAGCCAATTTACCGATGTCCTCGTAATGGGCATAGTAATGGTCTCTGGATGGTGATGTCATTTTTACACCAACTATTTTCAAGCCAACTCGCTCAAAACGTTGTAAAATTTCTCCAACTATACCTCGTTGAACTGCGTCAGGCTTAAAGACGATCAACGTCCTTTCAACGCCACAGTAGTTTTTTTCGCTTTCTGCCATAGATACTCCTCTGCTTATTATTTTCTAATATAGTAACAGAAATAAATAATTTGATAAACATATTCATTAGCGATAGAATAAATATTATGTTTATGTCAGAAGCTTTAACCGATTTCTTAGAGCACCTAGAGGTTGAAGGTGGGCGTAGTCAAAAAACCATCATAAATTATCAACTATATCTAGAGAGATTTATCGATTTTGCCGGCGATATAGATGTTGAGAAAATTACATCAGAACTAATACGCCAGTATCGCCTCTGGCTAAACCGTTATAAAAATGACAACACAGGCGAAGAGCTGTCTTTAATTACCCAAAGTTACCATCTTATTGCATTACGAGGTCTGCTAACCTACCTTTCTCGTCGCAATATCAAAAGTCTAGCGGCCGACAGAATTATATTACCCAAAGTAGTCCGTAAACAAGTGACTTTTTTACAATATGACGAGGTCTTACGCATGATCGATAAAATACCAACCGATACAGAATCTGGTCTGAGAGATCGAGCAATTGTTGAGCTGCTATTTTCCAGCGGACTGCGTGTTTCAGAATTGGTCAATTTAAACCGAGATCATATAAACCTAAAGAGGCGCGAATTTATGGTGCGAGGAAAAGGACAAAAGGATCGCCCTGTTTTTATTTCAAAAAGTGCTGCCGAACACATATCGGCATACCTGGAAGCTAGAACAGATAATTTACCCGCCCTATTTTTAAGCTATGGTAAACGCCACGCAACTCCCAACACCTCCGGAGATTACCGTAGGTTAAGCGCGCGCAGCATTCAGAGAATGGTTGGTCAATACGCTAGATTAGCTGGTATCACAAAACATGTAAGCCCACACACTATGCGCCATAGCTTTGCTACCGACCTACTTATGAACGGTGCGGACTTGCGCTCAGTCCAATCAATGCTGGGACATAGCAATATATCAACAACACAGGTATATACGCACGTTACCGACCAGCATCTGAAAGATATTCACGACCGATTTCATAGCGACACAGAAGCTTAGCTTATGGGCTTACATCGACCTGCGGTAGCAGATCCGCCGCCAGATACAGAGAAATCTTTACATAGACTATTCTTTAATTCAACCGCATTATTAGGATATGCGAAATCATCTCCTATCTGCAATCGAGCTTCAACTCTTCTAAACAAATCACTTGCCCGCCCCGTGGAATCGACAATTGGCTGGACTCCATCAAAATTGACAATCGTTCCGTCGGTTTTCTGAAGAGAAATCTTCACACTACCGCCTTTATATATAGGCAATAACCTTAAGAACGCAGTTTCGCTACCAGCTGGAATCTCATCAACATCAATCACCGCTTTACACGAATATTCGCCAGAAAACTTGAACGTCTTACTGCAAGAAACCACACTTGTTCCATTATTATGTTCATTCCCGTCAGTTGCGCGTGGATGATCAGAAATCTTACCAGAAACAACAGTACCATTCTGACTTGCTACGTCTGATCTTAAAACGTTCGGCCGCAAGAAAGAAGTGACGCCAGTTGAATCTAACGCTGCTAAGTTAAAGGTGGCGCCTGGGTTAATAAGCTGCACGCGCATCAATTGTGGCGAATTGGCATTCCAGTTGTTTTTCGTCGGCAAATCCCCAGAAGTTGATATTTCAGTGTTGGCGGCGTTAGCGCCATTTAAATTGCTCTCATCATCGCGCCTATACCACTCGATAGATATCTTGTTGAATGAACCAGTTGCGCGCAGTGGCACAATTTGAGATTTTTCCTCAATAGACTTATATATAAAATCTTGAGATTTCATAGTGATCTTTACGCAAGTATACGCTTGATCAAATTTTTTACCCGCATCTATACCAGTTTTAATAATAGTTTCACCAGAAGAGCTACCTCCAACAACACCAGATGCCGCAACCATATTACAATTAATTGGACCATTCAACACTCCCGCGGCTTGAATATTGCCCGTTTGAGCGGCACGAACCACGCGCTTAGCATCCTCAACCCCAGCCAAAGCCGCATCATAAGCACTTTGCGACAGATCATTATTCGAGGATTGTCGCTGATCCATAATCATCAACTTGATAAACCCAATAGTAACAATAGTCAGCAACATCGCGCCAAATATGACCGCAAAAAGAGATACAGCACCTGATTGTCGCGCATTTTTACCCATTTGTCCTCACAATCATCTCAAATTTATTTATAGCACAGAACTCAAAATTGCTATCATCTTCAGTCGGAGCTTTACAGGAAGAATCCCTTATTTCACTCATCTTGCTCGTCCCCAGCGTAAATGTCAATTTATACAGCGCCTCCCTTGAATTGTCCGATGTAATCTTTTCTAATGTAACTTCGTGTATACCAATTGAACCATCGCCGCTATTGATAGACCTGAGCAAATTGGATGATTTCGCAAGATCGACGGTTTCCGGATATTTGCCAGAAGCATCTTTTTTACATAATCCACTATCCGCATCAACTACACGCACCAAATTCACTGGATTACCATTAACCTTAAACAGACTATTTCCGCCCAACAGGCTAGGATCGTCCAAATACTTCGGATTATTCCATACATAAGAATGAGAACCAAGACAAAGTCGACCAGTTGACCAATTGCTATTATTCGGCACCCTCAAGCCAGTAGTGTCAATCTTTTCGGCATTCGCCTGAAGAAAATCGCGCCGAATAGTGTCTGAAATATCTCGCCCCGCTTGATTAACATCACGAAGCACAATTCCTCTGCTATACATTTTTCCCGCCTGAATGCCTACCATTGCAATCGACAACAGAAGAACAGAGATAAAACTCATGGCGAGCATCAATTCGATAAGTGTAAATCCTTTTTTATAGCCCCGAATCATACAACCTCACAATCGTGCCAATAGTCGCCGGCATTTTGCTGCCAACTGGCATCCAGCACGCTTTTATGTACGCATCATATTTATTACTATCCCTACTTCCGGTAGCCGCACTCGGCTTAACCAATCTAACTGATATTCCATACGTTTTTTTAGTATCGCTATCAACCCGCGCGTATGTTTCTGCCGCTTTATAATCTCCGGGATTGTTCAATATACTAATCTTCGAAGCGAGCGAAGGCGTCGCAGCCAAAGCAAACTCTTTCGTAGAAAAATCATCAGGACATTTTTCAGCACCCAAATTTCCTTCATTACCATTAACAGCAGAAACGCTCACCGAATTATTGTCTACTAATTTCTTCCAAGTATCATTTTTCATATCATGCGCATATCTTAGCATTTCAGCCTGAGCGTCAACTTGTTGGCGAACCAACGTCGTCTCTAAAGAATACTGAGCAATAGCCATCCCGCGGTTCATGGTTTCTAATGCAATAACGGCGACTAGGCTAAAAATAGTCACACCAAGCAGCACCTCAACAAGCGTGTCGCCTCTGTTAAACTTACGCATCAGCACAACCTCCTGTCGCATTACCCATAACTACAGCATCAGCAGAACCTGCATGTGATCGTAGAAAAATAGATAATCTTTCTCCCGGCAGCCAGCCGTCATCATAAACACAAATTTCCCTCTGTTGACGCTGCTCGCCAGCAGACTGCACAACTCCAGCACTATTTTTATTATTGACGAAATCAGTAAGATTATCGCCGAATCGGCTCGTGTCAGTTCTAATATCCAACTGTCCCGTCTCTGGGTGGCGGTACATCAAAATAGAAATATACGCACTATCTTTGGCTTGGTTAGAAAACCTAGTTTTTGCTTGCCAATTAACGATATATTTGTCAGACTCAGCGCCGCGTCTATAAGTCCACGCGCTACCCTTATCTGACCTATAGGCATAAACTGGATAAGTTTTGTACAGATTACCGTCCGTCGAACCCAGAGAACCTTCAGTGGTAATATAGCGACCGACAATCACACAATCGGATTGTCCACGTAGAGTTTCAGCTCGACCATCAGAGCCCTCAATTGGACAAGTGCCCTTAGATCGCTCATTCTCAACATTGACCACCTTCGAATATTCGTTTCGCAAAAAACCGGCATAAGACTGCACCGAATCGCGATACTGTTGACGATTAATTGACATACTTACGCCGACCATCAGCATAGAGGTTAGCAAACCAGAAATAGCCACAAACAAAATCACTTCAATTATAGTAAAACCTTTTTGTTTATTGCCCATCATTTCTCCATTATAGCATAAGCGCTTTTTACTTAGACAATAAGAAAGCCCCACTCTAAAATTTGTCTGCTAAAGAACCAAGTGAGTAAAAACCCTACGATAAGCAATGGGCCGAAGCATATCCGTGAAGTTGCTTGCAATTTTCCTCGCATCATTGATGGCAAGACAAGAAGTGTGCCGATAAGATTTGCGATAAATAATGCCGCAAACGCCAAAAGCCAGTTTCCTAAGAACAACCCCAATCCAAGTCCAAGCTTAACATCACCAAAGCCAATCCAAGTTTTATCTTCCCCGTAACGATATTTCGAGAATAAATATAGCATCATATATATTCCGCTCAGAATCGCAATCGACCCGAATAACGTCATCAAGTTTTTTGAGAAATCGCCAGCTAGACATACTTTTATTCCCGCAAAAATAGCGCCAAGAATGATAAATGGAATATTAATTACATCTGGAAGAAGTAACCATCTGAGGTCATAGACAAATAAAATCGCCAGTAGCACCAAACTTGCCAACCACAAGACCAGCAACGCGACTTGCCAGATATCCGTCAATGATCCAGGCCAAAAAGCCACGGATGCAACGAATAATCCAGCCATCACTAGTTCTAGCAAGATTTCCATCCAACCGATAAATGCTTTGCAATATCTACATCGCCCCAATCCAGCAACCCAACTTACCACAGGAATCAAATCGTACCACTTAAGCTCATGTCCGCAAGACAAACAACGAGATCTATCTTTGGAAATTTTTTTTATCAATGGAGATAATTTCTTTAATTCCTTTTGGTCAACTTTTTCTCCAGCTTTTTTATCTTCCATCAATTGACGAGCCCGCAAGCGCCAAATTTGCGCTCCAGCGAAACTGCCTAAAATAGCCCCTAAAAATCCCACTAGTACAAACTTAATCATACTTCTTATGGTAACAAAAAACCATAAAAAAATCAGCCCCATACCGAGGCTGATTCGTAATTTATCTATAGATTATACGTCTTGGCAATACAGTTGCTTTTGAGAACCGTTATTTTCCAATAGAACTACAACTGCTGCGTTGCGTGAAGATCCGTTTTGCAAAGTTATGTTTGCTGGATCGTCAGCAGATGGAGCTGGTGTGCTAGAAGGACATTTCTTACCTCGCATAACCTTGATTTCGTTACTAGCTACTGACATTGAAGCACCAGGTGTAGCAACCTTTAACTCTGAAGACTTGTCGTATTGATCAAGCTTATCGACATACTTGCGTAGAGATTCTTCATTAAACGTGCCGCCGTTACGGTTAGCTGAATTCCAATTGGTAATAGCTGCGGCAACTGTTGAAGCGTCATTCTTCCTTGACTGGTCGCGCTGGCTACGCTGCAAAGCTGGCAATGCGATAAACACCATCGCAAAGATAAGTCCAGCAATAGCCAAGACCAACACAACCTCGATGATTGTAAATCCTTTTTTATTATCTTTTTTTGTCATTAGATTTCCCACCTTTCTATGGTTACCTATATTTACGCAAAAATGCTTACGTTTATAATACACTAAAAATATAAGTCAGTCTAGCGGATATTGATGTTGCCAACCAAGCTATAGATTGGAAGCAAGATAGCCGCGACCATCGTACCAGCAACTATAGCCAAAAAGACCATCAGAACTGGCTCTATCGCCGTAGATAAAGCGCGAATTTCCTCGTCAAGCTCATCTTCATAAACCTGAGCGGTCTTGCCCATCATCTCATCAATCTTACCTGATTGCTCACCAATTTTAATCATCTGCGGTACCATTGCTAGGAAATAATCTTCATTAGATAAAGAAGCTGACAAGGCCTTACCACCCTTCACCTTATCTGACGCACGAAGTATACTTTCACTAATAATCACGTTATTGACGGCATCAGACGTAATACGAAGCATGTCAAGCATTGGAACTCCAGTACTCAAAAGCACCTGTCCAGTTCTAGCAAATCGTGCCATGTACATTTTCCTGAACATTCCTTTAAATAGCGGGACATTGAGCTTAAAGATGTCTTTAGTCCTAATTCCCTGCTCAGTTTTCAAATATTGTGCTAGGAAATAACCGCCGATAATCATTGCCAATATAACAAGCCACCAAAGACTACTAAAAAAGTTCGCCACTTTAATCATCATAAGAGTTACAAATGGCAACCCCTTATTTAAGTCACGATACAGACCCTCAACTTGTGGAACGACCGTGAATAACATAAATCCGATAACTAAGATAATCACTACCAAGACAATTGACGGATACATCATAGCACCTCTAATTTTACTCATCATAGCAGCCTCTTTTTCCTGCTGAGCAGCTAACCTCTTAAGCGAATCATCCATCGTACCTGACGTCTCGCCGGCCGAGATCAAAGCTACATAAACTTTATTAAAAGCTTCTGGATGCTTTGCGAACGAATCAGACAAGGATTTACCACCTTCAACATCAGAGATAATTTCCTGGACTATTTCCTGCATGCGCTTATTCGTCGTCTGCTCCTGAACCGTTCGAAGACTTTGTGCCAAAGGTAGCCCAGCTCCAATAAGAGTTGCTAGCTGACGAGTAAACACAACCCTATCCTTAGTGGTGATTCTACCAGAAAACCTCGCAAAGAAATTTGTTTTATCGTCTTGTAATTCAATTTTTAACGGCACAAAGCCCTGAGCCGTCAAAAGCTTTGCGGCAGCGTTTTCGCTATCAGCCTGAACAACTGATTTAACGATTTTATTACTTGCGCTATCTCTGGCTTCGTAATCGTACTTTTTCATTTATTACCCCCTCATCAACCTCTCAAATTCCGTCAAATCGACAGCAAATTCACGAGCACTATCATACGTAATCGTACCATTCTGCACCAAGTTGACCAAAGTTCGATCCATTGTCTGCATTCCCTGATCAGCACCAGTCTGAATCACGGCATCCAATTGGTGAGATTTACCTTCACGGATAATGTTACGCACCGCTGGATTAGCAATCAAAACCTCTGCCGCCACGACTCGTCCACCACCAATAGCCGGGACTAGTCGCTGCGAACAAATTGCCATCAAAATATTACTGAGCTGAGCGCGAATCTGTGGCTGCTGGTGCGGTGGAAATACGTCAATCATACGGTCAATTGATTGCGCAGCGGAGTTTGTGTGTAGCGTTGCAAACACCAAGTGTCCAGTTTCAGCAATTGTAATCGCTGCTGAAATCGTTTCAAGGTCGCGCATCTCACCAATCAACACAACGTCTGGGTCTTGGCGAAGACTCGAACGTAAAGCTGCAGAGAACGAATAAGTGTCGTAATGAACTTCACGCTGAACCACCACTGATTTTTTCGACTTGTGAGTAAACTCGATAGGGTCTTCAATGGTAATAATATGCTGTGAGCGCTCAGAATTGATCTTATCAACCAGCGCCGCCAAAGTTGTTGACTTGCCGGAACCAGTTGGGCCAGTAACCAACACTAAACCGCGAGGAAAATCCGCAAACGTATTAACAACTGGTGGCATACCCAGCTCAGACGCCGACTTAATTTCATTTGGAATCAAGCGTAGGGCTGCAGCCAAATTACCACGCTCATGGAAGGCATTAACTCGGAATCGCCCCAATGTGCCAAACGCAAACGAAAAGTCGAATTCCTTGTCTTTTAGCAAAATCTGTCGCTGATCTTCATCAAGAATCTGGAATACCAACCTCTCAACCGCAGGCTCGTCCAATGGCTGAGTTCCGGCGGTCGGCATAAGCGCACCATCAATTCGTAGCATTGGTGGCAAACCAACTTGGATATGAAGGTCTGAAGCTCGCTTCTTAACGACTTCTTCCAGCAAAATCTCAATTCGCAATTCTTGATTATTCATGTTTCCTCCTTTTACGCGGTATCCGCCGCTACCCTATTAACTTCTTCTATTGTCGTTATTCCATTCAACGCCTTCAGATAACCATCTTGACGCATCGTAATCATACCCTGTTGAATTGCCATTCGCTGGATTTCCGCTGAGGTTGCGCGCTTAACAATCAAATTCTGAATCTCTTCAGTAATATCCATGACTTCATACAAACCAGCTCGACCAGCATAACCGCGAGGAGTTTGCGGCGTATCTTTTCCTTTTGCCAAGGCAAACGACGTCTGCGTCGCTAGTGGCAAACTTTCATATCCCAAATCTTGCGCATATTGAGCAACCTGCTCCCTTGTTTGCGGCAATAATCCACCAACCGCCTCGCGAATTGCCTGCGTTTCCAGTGGTGATGATTGATAAATATCCCGACGACGTGCCACTCGCCTCACCAAACGCTGACCGATAATTGTGTTAACCGTACTGGCAATAAGAAACGGCTCGATCCCCATATCCAACAAACGCGGCAGCACGCCAGCGGCGGAATTTGTGTGAAGCGTCGAGAAAACCAAGTGTCCCGTTAAGGCCGCCTGAATAGCCAAATTTGCTGTTTCATTATCGCGAATCTCACCAACCATCACAATGTCTGGGTCTTGACGCAAAATTGAGCGCAGCCCAGAAGCAAACGTCAAGCCAACTTCCGCGTTCACCTGAATCTGATTGACGCCATCCATCTTATACTCAACCGGATCTTCAAGCGTCACAATATTCACGGTGTCATCTTTGATCTCCTTGATCAACGCGTACAAACTCGTTGACTTACCAGAACCAGTTGGACCTGACGTCAGAATCATTCCATTTGGTCGCTTAATTCCCTTGCGAATCGTCCTTAACGCGCGCCCAGCATAGCCCATATCTTCCAGATTAAAAGAACTTCCACTCTTATCAAGCAGACGAATAACCACTTGTTCACCCCAGACAACTGGAGAGATAGCAATACGAAGATCAACCTCCTTGCCTGCAACGTTAACCGCGAATTGACCATCCTGAGGAATTCGATGCTCGTCAATTTTCAGATTGGAAAGAATCTTAATACGACTGACTAACGCCGGCTCAATACTCTTTGGAAGCTGCATAATCTCACGCAAAACACCATCAACACGACAACGAATCTTCAAGGCCTTCTCTAATGGCTCAATATGCACGTCGGACGCGTGACTCTTTACCGCGTACTCCAAAATTGTCGACAACGCTCGTGATATTGGTGAATCTTGAACAATTGTTTTGATATTGCCAGCCTCCGACAAAGACTCTTCCTGCGAAGCCTGTGCAGCCACATTAACAGATGACAAGTCAGTCTTATATTGATCCAAGACGTGGCGAACACTCTCTTCTGAGGCCATGAAAACTTTTATCGGACGTTGGATGCGATTTGACAAATAATCCACCGCTTGAACGTTATTCGCGTCGATCATCGCTACCGCTAATCGGTTCTGAACTTCGGCCAGCGGCACAGCCATAAATCTTTCAGCAACGTCGGACGGTAATAGAGATAAAATATCCTGACTAATAACGCTATTCGACAGATTGACATACGGCACACCCGAAACTTGAGCTACACCGTGAACCAATAGTTCATTATCAAGCAACCCCTCTTCACTAAGTAAACTAAACAGAGGTTTGCCACTCTCAGAGGCGCGCTTTAAGGTGTCATCAATGACAGACTTCTCAATAAGCCCCTCGTTTACGAGCAGCTCGATCAACTTATCTTGGATGTCGTCCGTCAGTAAAGCCATTTACACCCCTTCTCTATTTGGCTGCATCTTGACCTACGAATATTTCAACAGTTGGATTTATCGCATTATTATTAAAAATCGCTGGGTTTGGTTTTTCTACGTCAGGTGATATTTCTCGAATAGTCTGTACTTTTGTACCAGATTCTGGGACTTTTAAGAACGAGATGTTAGAGGCAACAATATAGCCGATTGCCACACCCACACCTGCGATCAATATTACCATTGCTATGTCTGTTTTCTTCATGGCTTAACCACCTTATTCTCTAATTGTATTGTTTGTGCTGGCTCGTAATAAGCGACACCTCGAACCACCAAGCTTAATCTATCCTCATTTCGCTGGATTTCCACAGTCTTCAGGTCAATGACTCGAATAGACGCCTCTAACTTAGTCAACAATTCTTTCAGTTTTTCAGCTGGACCACTCACTTCCATAGTAAATGATACGGCATTTTCAGATGTTGACCCAGAGCTTTCACTATCAGATCCAGATTGAGCAACGGTCAGATTTTGAATAGTCACACCAGTAGTCGTGTCGATAAATTTGTTCTTCAACGAAGCACCAAGAGCGTCGGCGTTCGCATTATCCGGCAACGCGTCCAATACTGTCTGAAGAGCATTACTTTCGCTACTTGATTTTATAGAATTAAGGGCAGTATTCGTATCTAAAACTCGGATATTTTTCTTTAATTCATCAACTGATGACAAGTTTTTATCTAGACGAGAAATCGTATTTTGCTTCTCCAGAAGAATCTTCGAATGAAATACAATTTGTTGCACCAAAAATATACTCACAACAAGCGCAATTCCCGCCAAAAATGCTGCAGAAGCCACAAAAATAAACATAGTCTTTTTTGACGAATCAATCTGTTGACGCTTGCGTATTGCAACTTCTTTATTATCGGTCGCCATTATTTCTTCTCCTGTTTTTTCGAGTTACTCTTAAACAAGCTATCCGGAATCCCCTGACGTGAATCTGTCACATCAACCTTACCAGTCGGCGTCAATACGGAAACTGTGCCATTATTTGCAGGCGCTAGTAATTCTTCTGCGTATTCAAACGAGAACGAGAATTGCAACACTTTTTTACCTTCCGAGTTCTCTCCAAAACTAGTATCGCCATCTTTTATCTCCTTAGTCAGGCTAACCTCGGAACTTTTATCGCCGTCAGTAGTCTGAACCTTCGTATTCAAGATGGTTTTCTTTAAGGTCTCTAACGCACTATAGCCATTAACCGCGCTACCCTCCAGAGTAATAGTTTTTGACTCAGGGTTGACTTTTATATCCGAAAAACTAACATTATTTGGTGCAACCGGATTAACCGCCGTTACAACATCAAAGATTCTTGAATTAATCTTCTTTCCAGAATGCTGCTCATTGATCTTTGTCAATTGATGTTGAATCGTTACAACCTTATTGAGATCTTCGACCGCCATCAATTTATCGTTCCTATCTTTAACAACTCCGTTCTGGACCGCCTCGGCTGCAATTTGGCTGCCCAAAATCAACGCCAAAACAACTACTGCCGCAATCGAAGCACCGCCCACCAAGAACGATATCGAAATAACCCGATTGCGCATAGCACGAGTCTTCAATAGCTCGCGCTTAACGTTTGGGAGAAGATTTATCTCAATCATGATATATTACTCCTTTGTGCCAGACCTACGGCAATAGCAAATTCTGAAGCAATCGGCGCCAATTGCTGTTGATCTGACTGAGAAACTTGAACGCGCTGCCACGGATCTGCGGTAATTGACTGGACTCCAGTTTTATTCATTACATATCCATCAAGTTGCGGAATAGCTGAACCAAATCCTGATAACAAAATTCCAGAAACTGCTACGCTTGGATATCGAGTTTGGAAAAACTTTATAGACTTTACAAGCTCTGAAGAAAAATTGTCGAGAGTTGAATCAATAGCCCTTAACACTTGACCATCTAATTTATCCGGTGCCAAACCAAATTTCAAAATAAATTGACGAGCTTGATCTTCCTGGACGCTAAGATTCTGAACCGCCGATCGAACCAAAGACGAAAGCCCAGTTGGAATCATACGAATAAGTCGCGGCGCCCCATTATAGACAACCGCCAAATCCGTTGAATTTTCACCCATATTGATAATCAAACGCGCATCCTGAGAATCGGTTGCTGACAGAGAACGAACCATAGCAATAGCATTCGGCTCCTCAGCAATCACATTGAAGCCGAGATTTTCAACTAATTCCAAACGTTCTTCCGCGTAAGACTTCGCTGTACTTGTCAGCAAAATCTCATACTGATTCTGAGCATGTAAACTATCACCCAATAAAGCCCAGTCAACTTCTGCCTCATCCAAAGACATTGGAATATATTGGTCAATTTGATATTTCATCATCGCCTTCAATTCCTGCTCAGAAACCTTTGGCACATCAATAATAGTCGAGAATGTCTTATTTGATGGCAAACCGACAGCTACATTGGACGCCTTAATTCCAGCTTGACCAACAGCGGTCATAATTGCCTCGCCCAAGCGTCGCTTAGACTCTGGAGAATCGCCGCTCGTTATCTTAGAATCAACTGGCGTATAACCGTAATGCGATAAACTCCATCCCGTGCCAGTACGAGACAATTGAACCACCCGCACCGCATTCGTATCGATGTCCAGTCCGAAGAATTCGCCCAACCCTTTTGCTAATTTCATAACTAATAATAATTATATACATTAGCGTTTTAATTTGCAAACTTTTAATATCTTGGCGGCAATTCGCGGACATTCATCGTGCTAATCGCGCCAGTGTTTCGATAATTATTGTAAGCCCAAATATAAGTGTCCGCTCTTAAGTTAATGATTTCTGCTGGAGTTCCTGGATGCATATTTGGATCATTCTTTGCAGATGAAGCATGCTTTCCACCGTATGTTCGCCGCAAGAACAAGCGTCCAGTTTTAATTGGCCCGTTGATTTTCAATTGCTTGCCACAAGAAACATCAGAAACACCACTCAGCCAAGCTACATCGCTAATTACCACGCCACAAGTACTAACATATCCGTCTTTCTGAGTAATCAACCAAGCATTCACTTCCCCAACCGAAGGCTCTATAATAATATTCTTCGCGTAGATAATTAGTTGTGGTAATTGGCGCACATCATTCGTGTCTGTGTATAACAAATCACCCGAAATCCTAACTACACCCGAGGACTTTATGACTATACTCTTGCCTACGCTTAATTTCGACCCCGTTAAGGTTACGTTTCCAGCGTTATATTCACCCGAAGCTAGACTATTCACATCTACATTGCCAGAGATATTACCTCTCACCCCGCGAACTGACGGTAAAGTAAAATTATCTGGAACTGAACTGGTGCTGCTGAAATTACCAAACTTTGGAATATTGGCAAAAGTTAGCTTATTATAGTCACGTGGAGTCACGCCCGAGCGACCATTAAACGACGATGACAATCCAGCCCCCGAAGCCGAATCCGCCTTACCATTAGCAATAATTCCATATTCACCCCAAGAACCGTACACATTCTGATTTGTATAAGCCATCTTATAAGCCAATGTTATATTCTCGATCAGTAGCCCCATATGTGACGGATTAGATTTTATATAAATATCGATGAAGTTATTATTCTCATATAAAACAGTACCTGGCTGCGTCTCGGCAGTAAATCGAGAATTTCCAGCATAGCCCGGGAGACCCCAACCAAAATATTGAACTCCTTCAGGTCTGGATCCGTTGTCGTTACCTAACGTTTTCATCTCATAACCGTTAATCTTCACCTTAACGAGGTTATCTACAGCTCCACTAAAACCAATCTCCAGACTCTTAGCATCTTTTAACCCTTCTAAATTAATACCCTTCAATCTAAAGACGTATGTATTTGAGCACGGGATAATCTCTACTATAGGACGAGAATTATCGTGACAATTTAGGTTCGCTGGATCTGGTTTACTATTAGAATGCGTATGCCGACCAAAGCTGTTTATACCAATCCATTTTGCAGAGTCAGACGTTCTCCAAACACCCCTCTTGCAATAATCAGGATTATAGACGAGCGATGCGTCACCAACTATATCGTAATACATAGAATCGGGTGTACATGTAATATAACCGTCCTGTAATACATCGCCTCCACCGGGATCGCGCCACTGTGTCGTTACAATCGTCCTTGCTTGATAGTCGTCTTTTAAGTTGGTTGCATCACCATGACAACTCGGAAGATAGTCTGGTTGTTTAGTAGACTTCTTATACGCCCTCTGGTTTCCATTACCGCCATACTGATCCTCAGCACACACTATAGACCAGTGCGGATCAACGCCGTTGCCCCCCTTAAAGCCGTATTCGCCAGGGCTAAAATGAACATTACCTCCAATTTTATTGCCATCTTTGTCTAAGCCTGTACCCCACAGCCCCTTTGCTCGTATAGAGGTCTTATCTAACTCAATTCGACTAAGATTCTCATCAGGAACATTCACATTATTTGATGTCCTGCTGGTAATAACCTCTTTATCTGTCTTAATATCACCACCCCAAACCTGAACCTTTGGTCTTTTTGAGGATCTGATACACTTAACCGCGTATTTAAAATCCGTCGAAGGCGCCGAACCGTTGTAATTACTAACCATAACCACATAACATAGACTGTCGTTAGCACTTAGCTTAACCCTATCTCTATCCAGATCATCTATCTTATTTGTGGCCACTGGAGTCTGACCAGTGTTTAATTGATTGCCAGTGTTTTGAACAATTTTTCTACACACACCACTATCAATATTTAAGCTATCTCTATATTGCCCTTTAATCAGTCGCACAATTGCGCACGGCCAATCACTATCAGTAGTACCCCCAGGCAACGAAACCACATTGTCCTTGCCCGTAAGCTCCGATACTTCAGCCCCTCTTACAACAAACCGAGCAAGTGCATACGAAGAATTTTGAGTTTTTGACGTGCCCTTATTATTCAACCCAGCATTTATTCCCTCAATTTTCGTGACATTTTCTGCGTCAATGTAATCCGAGTTAACACTGACCGAAGGCTCTACGTCATAATCATACGGAACTTCAACACAGGCATATGATGAATACACCCAGCCGGTTGGCGCCAAAGAATTACGCCTATCCCAGTAGATTCGCTGACAGATACGCTTACCCATATCCTCTCTTTTAATGACTCGCGTAAACATAAATTTATTTTTTCCAAGCGGACCACGAACATCCTCTAATCTAGATTTTCCGTTCAACGCCTCCATAGTGGTAGTGTGATAATCCACACCCAGTGGATTGTTCATTCGCTTCCATGCCCAACCCTTCCAGTTAGATTCAGGAATAGCTGTAAATGACCTAGAGTCTTCATTATGCCAAGCCCCCCTGTCGTTCAGACTCGCGTCATTGTCTGACGGCTGATTAGAGCTCAAATCAAATACATCCTGCTGAACGCCAGTTATAACATTATCAGTAGGCCCACCGCTAACAAAAAGACTATGCCACCAATCAACCGTATCTCCGGGCTTCACATCCTTAAGTCGCCCAGGCGCTACCACCCAGTCGGAGCCGTAATTATTTGTATCTGACGAATTAAATTTCTTCGTCACCCAAGATTTACCAGTTATCGTCCAATTTGGCGAGCTTGGCGCCGCATACGTATAGATAAAAAAAGCCGTTACCGAAATAGCCAAAGCCACTACTATTGCCAGCATGCCCACCTTAGGCAATGAGTATTTTCTTCTCATGCTTATAATTATATCAAAGATTACGCAGATGATATAATAAATATATGAGTTTATCTATTGGAATCGTTGGCTTACCGAACGTCGGCAAATCGACACTTTTTAACGCTTTAACAAATAATGATATTTTGGCGGCTAATTATCCGTTTGCGACAATTGAGCCGAACACAGGAATTGTTCCCGTGCCAGATAATCGCCTGCAAATTTTAGCCGATCTTTATCACGCGCAAAAAATTATTCCAGCCACCGTCACTTTCGTCGATATCGCTGGGCTGGTTGCTGGCGCATCCAAAGGTGAAGGTTTGGGCAACAAGTTTCTGCATAACATCAGAGAGTGTGACGCAATTGTCCACGTTGTTCGTGCATTTGAGAATTCAAAGATTCTGCGCCATGACGAAGCACCGATTGACCCAAAAAAGGATATTGACATTATCAATACTGAGCTGATTCTGGCTGATTTGCAAACTCTTGAAAAACGCCTGCCCCAGCTTCAAAAAGAAGCCAAAGCAAACCCAAAAGCTCGTCAAAAAGTTGAATATCTGCAATCTTTAGTCGACAATTTACAAAAAGGCGTACCAATTTCCGCCCTGTCAGATGTGGATTTTGAGGCAATTTCCGACCTACACCTTCTTACCGCCAAACCCGTTATTTACGCATTTAACGTTGACGAGGAAGGATTGAACAATTCTGATCTACAGAGTCAATTGACCGAACTCGTAAGTCCTGCAAAAACCGTCTTTGTCTGCGCAAAGCTAGAAGAAGAGTTGAAGGGCTTATCTGAAAATGATGCCAAAGAGCTATTAGAAAGCTACGGCGTCAAGGAAACTGGGCTCGCCAAACTTATTCATGCAGCCTACGATACGCTCGGACTACAAAGCTACTTAACTGCGGGCGAAAAAGAAGTCCGCGCCTGGACAATTCACAAGGGCTGGACTGCACCGCAAGCCGCGGGCGTTATTCACTCGGATTTTGAACGCGGATTTATTGCCGCACAAATTGTCGATTTTAACGATTTAGTCGCTGCAGGATCAGAAGTTAAGGCTCGTGAAAACGGCAAAATTCGCACCGAAGGAAAAACCTACGTCATGCAGCCAAATGACGTCGTTGAATTTAGGTTTAACGTTTAGCTAATTTCAATTTGTAAAATCGCTCAAGATTGCCCTTACTGCCAGCCACTTCGCTATCCTTTTTATCTAAAACGACGAAATATTTCCTCGCCCAATCTTCAAAATCGGATAAAATCTGTCGACGAACTTTATCGTTTTTAATAATACCCTTATTAACCTGATGTCGCCCCGCTTCGAATTGAGGCTTCACCATAGCAATTAAAACAGTACCTCTATCCATCAAATTTTCAGCCACATGCGGCAAAATTTCCCTCAGAGATATAAACGACACATCACCCACAATAATATCAATTGATTCATCAGCATAAAAATCACGAATATCGGTCTTTTCGTATAGAGCAATTTTTGGATTCGACCTCAAACTTGGATGGAACTGCTCCGTTCCAACATCAACAGCAAATACCTTTTTAGCGCCGTGACGCAGCGAATAGTCAGTAAATCCGCCCGTACTCGAACCAATGTCCAGAACAGTTTTATCCTGAAAATTAAGATGAAAATACTCCGCTACGCTTGCCAACTTTAAGCCAGCTCGCGAAACATAAGTTTCTTTCTTCTCGAGCTTTATCTCGTCCGAATCAGACACCATAGTCCCTGATTTTTGGACAATTTTCTTATTCAAAAAAACATAGCCCAGGCGAATAAAATTATCCGCCTGAGATCTTGTTGTTGCCAAACCGCGCTCGACCAGAGCTTTATCTAATCGCTGTTTCATTAAATATGACTATTTCTTTCGCTCGCGATATTCGCCAGTTGATGTGTCAACGCTAATAATATCACCCTGCTTGATAAATGCTGGAACTTTGACAACTAGCCCTGTCTCCAAAGTAGCATCTTTTAGCACAGATGAAGTCGTATCACCCTTAACCACATCCTCCGTATAGGTAACTTCCAGATATTTATTCTTTGGCAGCTCAACGTTAATCACTCGACCGTCAAAGAATTGAAGGCTTAATTCATCGCCTTCTTTCAGGTATTTACTAGCATCGTCCACGATTTCCGCAGCCAGCTCAAATTGCTCAAAGCTAGTCGGGTCCATGAAATAGAACTTGTCGCCGTCGTTATACAAATATTGCGCAGTTTTATTATTTACTTCCGCAGCTTCGATTCGCTCTTGACCTTTGAAAGTCTTTGGAATAACGCTTCCGTCAATTAGGTTTTTCAATTTCACGTTAACAATCGAACCGCCACGACCCATAACTTTTTGGCCGTACTCTACGACGCGATATGGCTTGCCGTCAATTTGACAAACTACGCCTTTTTTCAAATCAGTTGGCTGATACATATTTTCTCCTTTCCAATAAAATATCTCGCTGCCAAATATGTAATAGCAACGAGATATTGCGTATTAAACGTTCCTAGTTGCTAGTAACAAATGGCAACAAAGCCAAGTGGCGAGCACGCTTAATTGCTACCGCCAAGCTTCGCTGTTGCTTTTCGCTCAAACCAGTCTTGCTGATTGGCTCGATTTGACCGTAAACATTGATGTAACGTTGCAAAGTTTTTACATCTTTATAGTCAAAAATAATCGGTGGATTTTTCTTCAATTGTGCCATTTTAATCTCCTTATTAGAATGGAATTTCGCTTAGGTCAATTGGCTTATCGTCAATTTCCGTTACGACTTCCTCTTTTTTAGTAGTCTTTGGTACTGCAGAACCTGAATTGTCGCCGCTTGGACCATCTAAGAACGTTACATCCGAAGCAGTAACTTCAATTCGACTCTGTCTTTTACCAGTATCCTTATCTTCCCAGCTATCCTGTCGTAGTCGTCCTTGGATCAAAACCCGACGACCCTTGCTTAGATATTGCATTACCAAATCACCAAGTTTATCCCAGGCTGTGATATTGAAAAAGTCAGCCTGATCGTCTTGAGATTGTCGATCAACAGCGATACTAAAACTAACTACGTTCTTGCCAGAAGCGGTTGTTCGCTGCTCTGGATCGCGTGTCAATCTACCCAACAAAATCACTTGATTGATACTTCGTGCCATATTATATCCCCTCTTTTACCTTACGGCAGTTAGGCTTATTTACTTGATTCGCTTGAATCAGATTCTTCGTTGCGTGCTTTTTGCTCGCTTAATGCTTGACGAGTTTTTTCATCAGTTTTTACCAATAGGTAGCGCAAAACTTCGTCAGTAATATTAAGTGTGTTTGAAATTTTCAATAAAGCTGGCGCTGGCAATTTAACCTCAAAACAAACGTAAACTGCAAAATCTTCACGCTTGATTGTGTAGGCCAATTTTTTCTTGCCCCAGTTATCTTCTTTAGTAATTTCACCACCGTTAGCAGTGATTAAACCACGTACCTTATCCAACGCTGAATCTAGATTAGCCTCTAAATCCGGGTGAATAAGAACAGTTAGTTCGTATTCGTTCATGTTTCCTCCTCTGGAATCCATTTACGGATGCTTATGCTGTCTCACACAAGCTTAGGTTAATATTCAATTGTTATTATATCACTAAATGACTTATATTGCCAATCTCACTACTGATAAATCGTAGCAATTGCTATTCCGCCAGCAGTTCTTCAAGCTCTTCTGGACTAGAAATCAAAACATCGCGCGGCTTAGAACCGTTCTGCGGACCAATAATTCCCCGCTCTTCCATCTCTTCAATAATTCGCGCTGCTCGCTGATAACCAATTCCTAGGCGTGTTTGTAGCATACTTGTTGAGGCCTTACGGCGCTCGACCACTACACGAACCGCATCCTTAAACTTATCGTCACCACCTTCCGATAAGTCCATCACGACGCCACCCTTACCGTCCAATTGAACCGGCTGAGCCACCACTTCGTCGTTGTACTGCGGAGCCATCTGCATACGCAAATGATCGGCAATTTTATTCACCTCGTCATCTGTTACCCAGGCGCCCTGAATACGTTTTGGTTTGCTCATACTCGTTACATAAAATAGCATATCTCCCTGGCCTAATAATTTCTCAGCGCCAGATTGGTCTAAGATCGTAATACTGTCAACCTGGCTAGCCACTGTAAAGGCAATTCGCGCTGGAACGTTTGCCTTAATCAAACCAGTAATCACGTTCACGCTCGGACGCTGCGTTGCCAATACCAAGTGAATACCAACCGCTCGAGACTTCTGTGCCAAGCGAACAATTAACGTCTCAACATCTTTTTTAGCCATCATCATAAGATCAGACATCTCGTCCACCACAATCACGATATATGGCATCGATCCATCTTCATGCTCCTGAATATTGCCATTTTCATCAGCAATTGCAATCTTCTTGGCGCGCGACTGCAACCTCTTGTTGTATTCCTTAATATTACGGATTTTCTCGCCCGCCAACAACTTGTAGCGTCGCTCCATCTCATTCACCGCCCACTTCAAGGCTGAAATGGTCTTCTCTGGTTCATTAATAACTGGCGTAAGAAGATGCGGAATATCAGCATACGGTGCCATTTCGACCTGCTTCGGGTCAACCAAAATCAACTTCATATCACTCGGGCTATTACGGTACAGCAAGCTACACAGCAAAGTATTAATCATAACAGACTTACCAGAACCCGTTTGTCCAGCAATCAACAAATGCGGCATCTTCCCTAGCTCGCCCACAACAACTTGACCAGATATATCTTTACCAATTCCAAAACTTAAAGGATCACGAGCAGCAGCCCACTGTTTTGACGACAACGTACTTCGTAGTCGCACCTCGGCAGCCTTACGGTTAGGTACTTCAATACCAACCGCTCGCTGACCAGGAATCGGCGCCTCAATCCTTAAACTTTGTGCTGCCAAATTAAGCGCAATGTTAGTTTCCAGCGCCGTAATTCGCGTCAATTTAACCCCACTTGGCGGTCTTAAAGTGTATTGCGTAACTTTTGGACCAACATTAATGTCGCCCATCGCCGCCTCAATATTAAATTCAGCCAGCGTATCGTGAATTATTTGGGCGTTCTGACGTGTATCTCCAGCATCAGCGCCGCTTTCGTTCTTCTCTAATAGATCCAAGCTTGGCGCCTCCCAATTCGGATCACGAGTTGCCACCAAAGCCTGTTCTTCATTGACCTTTTCCGGCTTCTCCACCTTCTTTAATAGGCTCTTTTTCTCTTTGGCTGTATCAATTATTGGTACACCGGCGTTTAGCTTAATTTCTCCCAAGTCGGTCTTTTTCTCTTCTTCTGCTGACTGAGCAATTGACGCCTTCTTCATAACAGAACGATTATCATCGTCCTCCCTAGTATTGCTCTTAATCATCTCCCAGAGTTTACTGAAAACCGTAAACGGCGACGTCTGAGTAATAAATAAAACTGTTATAAACGCCAAAACCAGATAAATAATCACCGCAATTGCCGAATCTACCATTTTCAGGGTCGCTGTGTTCAATATATCGCCCACAAATCCACCAGAATTCGGATGCGAAGCCGTCTTCATTAACCCAAACAATCCAGAAAACCACACAATTTCCAAAATTGCCGCAAATTTCACCACTGCAGGCAACTGATTCTCTTCTGCTCGGAAAGTCTCAACCGCCAAATAAATCAGCAATATCGGCAAGGCGTACGCGGTGTAACCAATAGTTTTTACAGTCGCCATATCAATCCATTGTAAAACCGGACCACCGACGCCAAACCACGACACGACAAGCAGTAACGACAAAAGAATAAGCATCACCGCGCCAACTTGCGACCAAAAACCCGCCGGCAAACTATGCTGCGGCTTGGCTGGTGCGGATTTTTTCGTACTCTTTCGCTTTTTTGCCATAATCGTTTTTATTATACACTGATTTTATACTTATTAACAGATGTAAAATCAACTTAATACGCTTAGTATTATAGCATAATTCACCAGTAAAATCAATCTAGAACCCTAGTACGGGCGCGCGTTCTGTCGCTCTCTGGCCTTCGTGTCATTGGCTTCAGTATCTGGTACTTGGCGCTGCGGAAAACGGCGGCGTGGTGCGGTTGGAAGAGTCATCTTTGGCTCGTCTGAGGCAGGTTTTTTACCGCGCGCTGGCGATTTCACAGCAGAATGCGTTGGTGTAGCTGCCGACTTAACAGACTTCAAGCCGCCAACTTCATTTATCACTGGAATGACAATTGGCGTTCGGCGAGTCTGATCGTACAATATATGCGTAATCTCATCTTTAATTTCTTTTTTGATAACATCCAAATCATATTTGCCAGAAAAACTGCGCGCCGCTTTTTGCTTCAAGTATTGGCGAATCATATTCATCAATTCTTCAGAGTCGCGCAAGTAAATAAATCCGCGAGAAATAATGTCTGGACTAGTCAATAATCGTCCCGTGCCGCGTTGTACGGTCAACACCACAACAAACATTCCCTCTTGCGACATGTGAATGCGATCTTTCAATACAACCTCAGAAACAACCGCGCCAGTATCATCGTACATCACGCCACCAACGTGAATTCGCCCAGCCTTCTTTGCTTGCCTTTCAATATCAATTTCAATAATATCTCCAGCATCACACACAAAAATATTCTTACGAGGAATTCCGCATTCTTTTTCCGCTAACCTGGCATTATGTACTAGCATATGGAACTCACCGTGAATTGGCATGTAATAAGTTGGATTAAGTGCGTTGATCAGTTTGACGTGATCATCATAATAGCCATGACCCGACAAGTGCAACGGACCGATTCCCGTCAAGTGAGTCTTTCCGTTCTGAATGACGTCAGAGCCCTCGCGCATCAGACCGTCAACCGTTCGCACCACGCTTTTTTCATTGCCAGGAATTGGATTTGAGCTAAATACCACAACGTCCGAGCCCTTAATTTTCATGTATTTATGAGCGCCCGTCGCCATGCGATTTAAGACAGCATTAAATTCACCTTGCGAGCCAGTACAAACTACAGCAATTTGATTATCTGGCAATTTAACAATATCTTCCATCTTCATAATGGTGTCTTTAGGAATCTTAATTGTTCCCGAACGCAACGCCACTTCCAGGTTTTGAATCATCGAGAATCCAGCAAACGCCACCTTGCGTCCGTGCTTATGCGCTTCCTCTAAGATTAATTGCAAGCGATGCACCTGCGACGAGAAACAACTTAAAATTACTCGACTATTACTAAACTTGTCCATCACCTGACCGATAGAATACTGAATATCAAACTCTGTGTGCGTGTGCGTGCCAGCCGACTCACAGTTGGTCGACTCGTTCATGAACATCAAAATGCCTTCTTTTGAAGCCACTTCCGTAAGTCGCTCAAGGTCAAACTTCTGACCATCAACTGGACTTTCCTCAAATCGCCAGTCACCAGAATCGACAATCACACCCATTGGAGTTCGAATAATCACCGCCGTAGAATCAGGAATTGAGTGGTTAACTCGCACCAATTCAATTGAAAAATGCTTAGAAACTTGAACAATTTCGTGACTCAGCGGATCCATCACTCGATAATCTGGCTTGAAGTCCACTTCTGAATCGTCCATCGTTCGATCAAGCATGCCAATTGTAAACTTAGAGCCATAAACTGGCGCTGGAATACGATGAATAAAGTGACGGAACGAACCAATGTGATCAAGATGCCCGTGAGTAAAAACATGCGCCTTAATCTTATGCTTATTCTCTTCCAGCCAAGTAATATCCGGCGTGATGTAATTGATGCCTGGATAATCACTGCCCGGGAATAAAAAGCCCATATCTACGATGATAATCTCATCATCATATTCGATGGCGTTCATATTCTTACCAATTCCCATTTCGCCCACGCCGCCAATTGGGATAATCCGAAGTTTCGGCTGACCACCGCGAACGGGTTTTGGTTGCATTTTGGCGCTAAATTGCTCACCGCCATATCCGTTATAAACCGACTTGTTTACTGGAATATCAATCAAGTGCTGTGAAGCCCTGAGATTAACATTCTCGCTTGTTCGTCGCTGAGCTCGGAAAACCTCACCCTTGCGAGTAGTTGTGCTATTCAAAACTGCATTGTTGCTTTTCTTTGACTGCGGACGCTTATTGGCGTCGTCTTTTTGCGGTGTTGCTAGTCGCCGCTGACCCATATTGTTATACTCCTTTTTTATTACAATATAATTCAAAAACCAGGTATAGAGGTGAACTGACGTAAATTCCTCTAGTTAGTAATCTTATATTAGCAAACCGCTCATTTTTTGTCAAAGAACAATGTTTTATAACAGAGGTCAATTAATCGTCGCCATCAACCGACGTGTGCGCGAATTTACGCTTGCCACGATAAGCGAAGAAGCCGATTGTCAATAAATTAGCCACCAACAAGAATCCAGCCAAAACCCACATACTACCGCCGTAAAATGCGTTATCTAGTCCGCCCGAAATAGCCTGGCGCAATGCGCGAATCGAGTAAGTCATCGGCACTAGCGGATTAATTGCTTGGAAGAATCCGTTGGCAGTTTGGATTGGGAATGTTCCTTCACTGGAGCCCAATTGAAGCACCAAAAGAACCATCGCTAGAAATCGCCCTGGATTGTCCAAAACAATCACCAAAAGCGACACAATCGACATATATGCAAACGACGTCAGATAAATTGCCCCGATAAAATGTGCTGGATGCTCTGGAGTTAGCCCTAAGAAAAACACCATCACCAACATCAGAATCGTTGCCTGCATAAAGGCCGCCATGCCAGCCACCGAAGATTTAGATAGCCACCAACGAATCGCACTTTCCTGCTCAGAAAAAGTTTTGCGAATCGGATAAATAACGTTCAGAACGAGTGCTCCAACGAACAAACTTAGCGACAAAACATACGGCGACAAAGCGTAACCATAGTTCGGAACATTGCCCTTTTCGGTCATTTCCGACTTCACTGGATTCGCAATTTGCTGCTGAGTCGTAGCGCCAGTTGGTTGAATTTTTATGTGATTAGAAGCGTCCGCCAATTTATTCGCCAGCGTATCCGCGCCACTTGCCAGTTGCGAAGTTCCATCAATCAACGCGCCCGAGCGACTTTCTAATAAACTCGCACCATTCGCCAATTTTTGACTGCCCGATTTTGCTTCGCTTAAGCCGTTTGTTAAGCTTGCTGAGCCCGCCAACAATTGATTATTCGCAAATCGCACGCTGTTATAGCCGTTAAATGCGGTGATTGCGTTTGGCGCTAATTGATTCACGCCGCTGTTTAATGTAGAAACTCCAGCCTGAAGTTGCGTTTGTTGCGCTGATAGTTGCTGTTTTAGCGCTTGAAGGTCATCACGTAGCGTCCCCATCTGCGCGCTAATTGTCTGAATTTTCGTGAATGCTTGAGAAATATTGCTGATTTGCGGCAAACTTATCGTCGTAGAATCGCTACCAGAAGCGGCTGCTTGCGTGCCCAAAGCCTGCAAAGTGCCACCCACCGTCAACAAGTCGGACTTCGAAGCTTGCATTGTTTGCACCAAAGTTTGCGCGTCCGTTTCTACCTTGTTCTGCTGAGCCACGAGCGCTGGCGATGGATTACTCACGCTGGCATTTAACTGATTTATGCCCGATTGCAATTGTTTCATACCGTCAGATAATTGCGACAATTGAGATTCGGTCGGCAAATTGTTCGACAATTGTCCCAATCCCGCCTGCAATTTACGAGAACCGTCGCTGAGTTGCGCCAGTCCGCCAGTCAAGGATTGCTGGTTTACCGCTAATTGCTTAACGCCACCAACGTATGTTTGTGTGCCAGATTGCAATCGCCCTAATCCGTCGTGCAAAGTTGATGCGCCGTTAGCCGCCGTGTCCAGCCCTATTCCAAGCTTGTCCAAATTCTCCAAAATTCCCTTAGCGTACGCCTGAGTGATCTGTTCAGACACCGAAGATTTAACCTTGGCGGCAGCTTGATTGCTGACTAGCGAACCGATATAGTTTTTCGCTGGCGTGGTCGTAAAATTAATAACCGCTTGTTGAGGTTCAGATTTGGTAATTGACGCCGCTTTCTGGGAAAAATCGGACGGAATAGTTACCACCGCATAAAAATGCCCGCTATTCACACCTTCGTCTGCCTGCTGTTTGCTGACAAACTCCCAGCCCAAATCGTGGTTATCTTTCAGTTTTTTCTCGACAGATTCGCCGACATTCAGCGATTTGCCATTTAAGCTAGCGCCCTTGTCTTCGTTCACGAACGCCACCGGCAAGTTTTTTGTCTGTCCATACGGATCCCAAATTGAGCCTAGAAAAAATCCACTATACAAAATCGGGATAAACGAAATCACAGCCATGGATATCAGTAATATTTTATTATTAAGCAAATGCTTCCACTCGGCTCGTAACATCTTATTTTTAATCATGTGCAACCTCCTTTGCGACATCTTCCAGCGTAACAGTTTTCAAATATTCACTCCACTTTTCCTGCGCTTCAGAAAAAACCTTTTCTATCATATTCATGCCAATTTCCACCTGACGAGGACGCGATTGAAAAACTCTCTCAATAATTCCCTGAGGTTGGAAAAATGGTGATTCTCCTTCAATTGCAAGGACAACATCATGCAACGTAACTTCGTTCATTTTTCTCGCTAAAATAAATCCGCCGCCAGTTCCCTGAGTTGAAGTGATTAGCTTTGCTATTACCAATTTCCGACTAATTTTCTTCAAGTACGTCGGCGAAACCAGCATCTTTTCTGCCAGCGCGTCATTAGTTACCGGCGTCGTCCTTTTCGGATCCGCCAGAATTGCCATAATGCAGCACGCTTGTTCAACAGCTCCCGATAATCTCATACAAATCCTTTCTCGACTTAGATATAATAGATATCGACTATCCACTATACTACGTCTGAGAAACTTTTGCAAGAAAATAGTCTAATTAAGCGCCGCTATTATTCTTCACAAATTCCACAGCCTGAATAAAATCATCAATTAATGTCTGGCGCATGCCGCCATTATAAAGCGCGGCCGCCGGATGATATAACGGAATCACCACAAATTCTAGATCATGCAGACGCACTTTACGCGGACGACCGTGTTCTTTACTGATCTGTAGTCCAGGAATAAATCCGCCGCCACTGTGCCGCCCTAAGGTCAAAATGGCCTTTGGCTGGATGATTTCTAATTGCCTGAGTAAATATGGCCAAAATTGTCGCTTTTCCTCTGGTAACGGGTCACGATTATTCGGCGGTCGATACTTAACAATATTAGTAATATACACATCTGAACGTTGCAGATCAGCAGACTTTAGCATCTCATCAAGGAATTTTCCTGCAGCGCCAACGAACGGCTTGCCCTGCAAATCTTCATTCTTACCCGGCGCCTCGCCAATAAAAACGATATCAGCATCAGGATTTCCATCGCCCATAACTAATCGCGTCGCCTGATCCGCCAAATTCGGGCAAATCTTCTCTTTTACAATTTCTTCCGCCAACGCATCCAATTTAGCCTGCTTGTCCATATATTTATTCTATCAAAAAACGCCCCGCAAGAAACGAGGCGCTTCTGATATTTAGTAAAACTATTTATTTACCTTGTCTGCCAATATAATTCCTAGGTCGTTTAATTCACTCTTAATTTCGCCCTCTTCTGCTATTTTTTGTAGTCCCGAAGTCCATTCGCGAGCTGTCTTCTGTATCGCAGTAAGAGTATCGTAAAAATCACTGATATAGTTAGAATCGTATTTTTTGTAATCAGATTTCATTTCAGCAACTTTTGGCAACATTTCTTCAAGTTTTTCCAATTGAGCAGTAAAGTCCTTGACGAATTTCTTGTTGTGCTCATTCTTAATATCTGCACCCTTAAGATCCTGTCGAGCTTTCTTAACTGCGCTCTCTAAGGTAGATGTATTAGAGCTGTTGCTGCTGTCAGAAAAATCAGCTACTGCTGGAAGTATCTTTCCGTAAACTTCATCAAAAGCATCTACTGCAGAATCAAACTTACCTAGCTTATTTTTCAAAGCATCATACTTTTCACGAACCTCTTTGTCGCCAGTAATAGCCTTCATCTTGCCTAGCTCGCTTAATTTACCGTCAACTTCATCCTTTGTCGAGGCAAGTTTCTTGCGAGTAGACTCTAGTGATGTCTTAGTTTCTGAGGTAGAAACATATGAAAGTGATATAGAAGTCTCGTTGTATACTTTAATCACATCATTCAACTTTTCTCCAGCAGCTTTATAATCCGCCTTGCTTGGACCACTTAACAATAAGACAGCCAGAACTACACCAAGGATAATTACAACTAGTCCAATTATTCCGCCGATGATTCCCCACATGGCACCTTTGCTCATTTTCTTTTTTGGTGGCATTTGGTATGGAGTTCCCATGATTGGTTGTTGTGGGAATTGTTGTTGTGGTTGAGGCTGCTGAACCTGCTGGAATTGTGGCTGAGGCGGTGTTTGAGGCTGTGGTTTATTGTTGTTGCTATTATCCATAAGCTATTTTCTCCTAAATAATATATTCTTATTATGACATTACTATATTTATACAGTAGTCAAGCCGACCACACCTGCGCGTTCAGTCTACAAAGATAACTCTTAGACTATGGCGATATTATAGACTATTTAGATTTTTCTTCCAATATTCTTTTGAAATTATTAAAGCTATCTTTTAATTTTTTGTCTATTTCATAGTCACCAAAATATGGCCTAAGTGAAGCTGTAGATGGTAGTGCAGGCGCATGACCATATTTCTGCAAATAATCTCGTCTGAATGCTCCTACTTGCGCATAGTATCGCTTCATCTTTTCATAGTACTTTTTTAGACCTTCGGCATATTTCTTGACTCTGGCACTATCAGACTTCGATAATTTATCCAAAGAGTCCATACAACTCTTCATTACAGAGTCAAAATGTTTTTCTGCCTCATCTGTAGATTTTTCAAAGTATTCTTTTACGTTAGGATCATTACACTTATTGTCGACATCTTCTTTTGCAAGGATCACCTCATCTTTAAGATGTGGCTTTGCTTCGTCGTTCCATATTTTCAAGTATTTATCGTAAGCATCTTTAACTTCTTTATCTTTAAGAGCCCTGTGAGAACCAATTTTAGCATAAAACTCATCAGTCAAACCGATATTCTTATTCACAACGCCTTCGTAGTCACCTCCTTTCCGCACACCTTCAGACATATCATTAAATCTGGGAAGTTTCATCTGTGAGATTAGAACAGACATGTCTTTGTAGTCGCTTCTACCGGGATTGCCGAAGATTGTCATAGACAAAACCACACTAACAGCAGCTACAGTAAGCACAATGACGCCAACAATAATTCCCCACAGCAAGGGCTTGTTAGCCTTCTTTTTTGGCGGAACCTGATGTGAGCCACTTGAAGTTGACTTAGGACGTTCAAGCACCTGAGTTGGTTTTGCTTGCTGGTTTTTACTACTCCTACTGTCATCCATAAAATTCCCTCTTAAAATTACGCTTTCGCTATTATATATTTACAAACCAATCATCGTCAAATTAATCTTACCGCGCTCGTCAATTCCAGTGATTTTCACGCGAACGGTTTGCCCTTCTTTCACGACATCAGTCACTTTTTCAACTCGATGTTCTGCCAATTTCGAAATATGAACCATTCCATCAACACCAGGAAGTATATTCACAAACGCGCCAAAATCTTTAATGCCAACAACCCTACCTTCGTAAATCTTGCCGACTTCTGGCTCCTCAACCAGACTCTTAATCCAGTTCATAGCCTTTTCAATCGACGCGCCGTCTGGGCTAGCCACAGTAATCAAGCCATCTTCCTTAATATCGATCTCAGCACCAGTTTCCGAAGTGATCTTATTGATCGTCTCGCCACCCTTACCGATAATCACACCAATCTTATCTGGATCAATCTTAATCTTCTCAATTCGTGGCGCATACGGACTGAGCGACTCACGAGGCTCCGGAAGCACGCTAAGCATATGTTCCAAAATGTGCGCACGCCCCGCTTTACTCTGCTCAATTGCCTGACGCAATACCGCCACTGGCAGACCATGAACCTTCATATCCATTTGAAGAGCTGTAATACCCTTTGAAGTTCCAGTTACCTTAAAGTCCATATCACCAGCAAAGTCCTCAGCATCAGCGATGTCGCTCAACACATACGGAGTATCGCCGTCCATCATCAATCCCATTGCAATTCCACTCACTGGAGCCGAAATTGGCACGCCAGCATCCATCAACGCCAAGCAGCTAGAACAAGTTGCCGCCATCGAAGTCGAACCGTTCTGACTCATAATTTCTGTCACCGAGCGAATAGCGTATGGAAAATCTTCTTCAGTTGGCAAAACTGGAAGCAAAGCGCGTTCCGCCAAGTATCCATGACCAATCTCACGTCGACCTGGACTACCCATTCGCTTAACTTCGCCAACCGTATAGCCCGGCGCATTGTAATGATGCATGTAACGTCGCTCACCGTCGGTAATTTCCATAGTGTCGATCAACTGCGAATAACTAAGCGGCGCCAAAGTCACAATATTCATTCCTTGAGTCACGCCACGCGTAAACAAGCTGGAACCGTGAGCGCGCGGCAAGAATCCAACTTCCGAACTGAGCGGACGAATCTCGGTCAATTGTCGACCATCAGGACGAACTCGTTCGGTAACAATTCCTCGACGAACATCTTTATGTAAAGCCAAAGTGAATGCTTCGTCGTAATCGCCACGAACTTCGCTATATTCTTCCTCGTCCAGTCCCAATTTTTCCGCCATCGCCTCATGAAACTCGGCACGAATTTCGCTTATCATTTCATTGCGCTCTGGATATGGACGACGGATTTTCTCACCAAATTTCCCATCAGCCCACGCGTTAACTGTTTGCTGAATTGATTCATCTGGCAAAATTAAATCGTATTCCTGCTGTGCTGGCGCGACTTTTTCTGTCAATTCGCGCTGCAGAGCAATCGCTGGCTGCATCATCTGGTGGGCCCACGCCATAGCATCAACAATAACGTCCTCCGAAACTTCTTTAGCGCCAGCCTCGACCATTGTTATGCCACTTTCAATACCAGCCACAACCAAATCAAGATCTGACTTTTCGCGCTCTTCTGGAGTCAAGAATACCTTAAATTCGCCATTCACTCGACCCACGCGCAAACCAGCCACTGGACCGTCAAACGGCGTACCGGTTAGCATTAACGCACTAGACGCCGCGATCATCGCAATTACATCTGGACGAAAACTCGGATCCATACTCAGAACAGTCGCGACAACTTGGATTTCCTGACGATAACCCTTCGGGAAAAGCGGACGAATTGGACGATCAATCAATCGACCAATCAACACAGCTTCATCGCTTGGGCGACCTTCGCGCTTGATAAATCGACTGCCAGAAATCTTACCCGCTGCATAAAATTTTTCTTCATAATCAATCGACAATGGAAAATAATCCAATTGCACTGGACGCGGACTAACCTGAGCGCTACCCAAAACTACAGTGTCGCCATAGCGCACCAAAACACTACCAGTCGTCCTAAAACCGACGCGGTTCACCTCCAAAGTCAGCGGCCGACCACAAAAATCAGTGGTAACACTAAAAATCTCCTTGCCGCTTGGATTGATAATACTCATAAAGAGCTCCTTTCTTGCGGTAGTAACAGGGATGAAACTACTTGGCAATTTAGTTATCTCATCTCTATCACTTCCGCGTTACAAATTGCTCCTTATATTATACTAAAACCTCAGCCCAAACGCCAGCCACACTCGCTCTTAGCATAACCTTATTAACAGATGAGTATGCTATAATTTATTCATGTCACTTCAGCTAGATTCAGTAAAAAATCGCCAGAAAAGCTGGAAAAGCTATATCTTAACTATAACCGCAATCTTAATGATTCTTGGCGGAGTTTATTTGCTTGCTATCATCAGCACGCCCCTTATTTTGTCGCAAAACATCAATCCAAAAGACAACCAGACCACTCAGCTCATCACTAAAACTGAGAATAAAATTACCGAAAATCGACTTTACATACCGAAAATCGACATAAATTTACCTTATAGTACTGGCGGCGCCGAGACAATGGAACATGGTGCGTGGTGGCGTAAACCAGAAAACGGCAACCCAAAAGATGGCGGCAATTTTGTCTTATCTGCACACCGTTTTATTATGGGATTAACTCCTCAGCAGACGCTCAGAAAATCGCCTTTTTATAATATCGATAAATTGACTGTCGGCGATGAAATTATCATTGACTATAACGGCGTGCGTTACAATTACGTCATCAGCGAAAAACAAAGTGTTAAACCAGATGCCGTGGAAATCGAACAACGCACAGATCAGCCGCAATTAACTCTTTATTCCTGTACTTTGGGCGGCGCAAACGACGGACGAGATGTGATTATCGCCAAATTAAGAAAATAGCCAGAACAACAAAAATCCCCTTTTCGTCAAAGGGGATTTAAGCAGTTTTTAACGTAAATTATTTACGCAAACCTAATTTGGCAACAACTGCTTTGTAACTCTCAAAATCAGTTCGCTCCAAATATTTCAGCAAACGCTTGCGCTTACCAACCATTTGGATCAAGCCACGACGAGCCATGAAGTCGTGCTTATTCGCCTTCAAATGCTCCGTGACTTCTTTGATACGAGCCGTCAAAACTGACACCTGAGCTTGTGGGCTACCGACGTCGTTTTTATTGACCTGAGTCAAAGCAATTGCTTTCGCTTTATTTTCTTTGCTAATCATAGCTCTGTAATTATACCAAGCTTCTCTGTTTTTTGCAATTAGTTAGTAATTCCAAAGTCCGCCAGTGTCTTTGCTGCGTCAATGGAATAGTCGGCTATTTTTGTTCGACGCAAATTTTTACAATACGCACCCGTCCCCAATTTCTCGCCAATATCCACCGCTAACGTTCGAATATAAGTTCCGCTTGAAACGTGAGTTCTGATCTTTAATTTGGGATATTCGTATGCCAATAGCTCCAACGAGTAAATTTCTATCACACGCTTAGGAATCTCAACTTGTTTACCTTCACGCGCCAATTTATACGCTCTTTCACCGTTAATTTTTATTGCGCTAAAAATCGGCGGCGTCTGCTCAATTTTTCCCACAAATTGACTAATCACTTTCCGAACTTCTTCCAAACTCGGCTCACGATCAGACACATTGGCAATTTCACCTTCTGGATCGCCCGTAGAGCTATTCTTGCCCAGAATAATTTCCGCCTCATACCACTTATCCAACTTAGTGAAAGTTTCAGCTTCGCGGCATTTCTTTCCAGTCACAATAATCATTAGCCCCGTAGCGAACGGATCAAGCGTACCCGTATGGCCAACCTTCACCTTCTTTCCCGCCTGATTAGATAAAACTCGTCGCAAGCGCGCTACCACCCCAAAGCTAGTCATTCCCTGAGGTTTGTCTATGAGAATCACTTCGTCCATTAACTATTGTCCTGGGATGTGGAATTGTGCTGGATTGAAGTCTGCGTTTTGAGCTGGCTGAGTTGGCATCGCAGTGATCGGTGCAGGTGCTGGGGCTTGCGGAGCGGCTACTGGCTCAGGAGCTACCCCTAGCGGTGCAATCTGCGGCAATCCATTTACATCAACACCTGTAGGCGCTGGCGGCATTGGTGGCAAAGCGCCGAAATCCGGCATTGCTGGCGGCATCGGCAAATCGAAACCTGGAATGCTATTCTCAGGATTTGTTATTGCTGGCTCAATTGGCGCAATCGGCTGACTCGGAGCTGGCACTACTGGATTATTCAATTGATTTGTGTCGTTAGTAATTGCCGAAATAATCGACTCTTCAGATTGCGGCGCAACAGGTATCGTCGATAATTTTTGCTCAGCGGCGTTAGTTGTAGCAAACGGATCAATCTTTGGCGGTTCATCAGACGCGCCCATAGCCGCATTTAACGGAGTATCGCCAAACGACGGCGTATTATCACCCACATATTTACCGTGCGTTAAGATGGTTTTATTTTGATCGCTAGCCAATTCCCTAATCTTATCCTCGGCAGCCTGTGTAGTCGTTGCGTTCAGAGTGCCACCCATCAGTGGAGTTTCCTCAAAAGAAAGTTCGCCCTTTGAAACTATTTTTTCACTCGGCTTTTCTTCCTCGGCTTGCGGCTCCTCCTTTATTGGCTCAATTTTAGCCAATTTTTCTTCGGCAATCCTAGCAGACTCTTCTTGCTTTTCCTTCGCTGTTTGTTCGGCTACTTCATCAACATCGCCCTTCTTTTCGTGGCTAATCGACAAAGTTCCGTCCGCGTGTACAGCTTCCTCATCTTTCTCTGCTTCTTCAGTTTTATCCTCTGAAGCTTCTTCTTTTTCTGGAGATTTTTCTTCGATCTTTTCAATCTTCTGTGGCTCGTCCTCTACTTCACTCTCTGCAATCTTTGAAACCACCAATTGCTGATTTGCGCCAGCCGCCATAAGTTCTGCGGCTGTAGTCATAACCTTTGATGACGTATTGCCGTTACTAAACCTCTCAGTTACCGCCACAATTCCCGTAAGCAAAGCCGTCGCCATCTGTTCGTCCAGAGTTACTTTTGGCGTTTTCAGATCATCAAGCAATTCCACAACCATTTCGCTCACGCCACTAGCATTAGATTCGTGCCAATCAACAGAACCCAGACCACTCTTTACATCGCCCGCTGTTATAGCCACGACCGTAGCATCGTGCAAAATCTTACCGTGCGCAGTCAAAGCCGTGTCAATACTTTCACTATTTTCAACATTTAGCGCCAGAACCAGCTCAACGTTATAGTCGCCCTGTGAAAATTCCAAGTCCTTATCGGTAATTGTCGTACGATATGGCGTAATGAAAATCTTTACGGCGTCGTCAACAACTTTATAGCGCAAATGATCAGCCTTTTCTTTATCCAAGGCAATAATAAAATCACGTAAAGAATCTGCGGTCTGCTCAAACGTCTTATCAGGATTCAAGAACGTAATTGCTGGCGGAATGTCGCCACTAAACACAGCCGTAGCGTGCTTCCCTAGTTTATTGAGGAAAATCGTCAATCCTAATGCCGCCGACAATTCGTCGACTGACGGGCTAGAACTCACCGTCACTAAAATATTAGTTACATCCTTGATGCTCTGGATTACTTTTTGCCTTGCTGATCCGTTTGACATGATTTTTCCTATGTTTGTTTTTTGTAATTACGCTTGGCATCACTATACCATAAGCAGTACCATAAAGTCAATATCTAAGCCGCCTCTTTACAATTTATGCTATTTTCTGTATAATTCTTCCTGATTAGCGATACAAATCTATAGAGGTAAAGGAGAAACATGCCAATCATCAAATCCGCCATCAAGCGTGCTAAACAAACCTTAAAGCGCCGCGAGCGAAACATCAGCATTAAAAAAGACATTAAGACCGCTGTTAAAGCTTTCTCTGCAGAACCAAGCGCAAAGACTCTTGCTGCAGCACAAAGCGAAATCGACACCGCTGTTAAAAAAGGCTTGATTAAGAAAAATACTGCTGCTCGCCGAAAAAGCGCATTGAGCAAAATTGCTAAAAAATCAGGTGTTACATTAGAAGCTGCTGCTAAAAAACCAGCTGCAAAGCCAGCAGCTAAGAAAACTGCCGCTAAAAAAGCTCCAGCAAAGAAACCAGCTGCTAAGAAATCTGAAAAATAATCTGTAAAGATTACTAGAAAATACCCCGGAATTAACTGGGGTATTTTTATTTAACATCAGTCGATAAATCTACTCGCCAATCTATATACCTGTTCGACTTCTTTACTTTCCAAATTCCAGTTATTAAGTTCAGCTTTAATTAACTCTGGAAATTTCTTACTAATACCCCTTAAAGAATTGCCAACTGATTTTCTAACATATTCACTGGAATCTTCTTTTAATGCTGCAATTCGTCTGATAGCTTCATTCGGATTATCTTTGAAATATGGTCTGCTCGTCCATATTCTAAGTCCCTCTGTAACTGCTCTCCTCGTATTAGGATTATTGTTTTTTAACCATTCATCAATTATTGGAAGTGCTTTTTCATATCCTTTTTTCTTGCAGAATTCATCAAATGCCTTTGCCAACACTTCCTGAACTCTCCAATTATCATCTTTGGAAACTTCATCTCTCATAAATGCTAAAATATCATCTTGTTCTGATAAGTATCCAAAAAGAAATACACCGTACATTCTTACTTGATAGGTATCAGATTTATAAGCTAAAAATGCCAACTTCTTGATATGTTCATTATCATTAGATTTATAATCGATTAAGGCTCTTTTTTCTTCCTCTTTGAAGCCATTTTCTATCAAAGAAAATTCCTTTTCTAAATTTGCGATATATTCTTTTACGCGGATATCATTCATAAAATCCAGCAACCTCCCTATTCCTTAGTTTATTTTCCAATTCCAACCAGCGCCGCCTCCACAAGCAACCACGGATTTACAGAAGTTGTTTTCGTTTGCAAGTCTGCCCGAAGTAGCGCGTCATTTATCCTCTTCAGTTTTTCCTTATCGACACCTTTTGCTGAAGATGCCAATTTTCGTAAAACATACGGATTGGCCGAAAAATCCGAAGCCACCAACTTGCTGTCGCCGTCAGCCAAAACCAACGCCGTCAAGTTAGTCGCCTGCGAAGCAAGCAGTCCCATTGTCTGGTAAGCTCCATCAACACCACTTTCCGACTCCAAATAGCTAATTATATCGTGAACTCTACCATAATCACCCGCCAGCGCCGAAATAAACAAATCAAACACATTCTCCGTCCTCGCCAAAGGTATAAAGTTGTCGATTAAATCATCTGTCACTTTTTCCGCCAGCGCCAATTGGTCCAAAAAATTGATCAGTCGCAACTGATCAAATCCCAAACGATCGACAATTATCTCTGCTTGACGATTCGTTAATTCACACCCACGAGTCTTCGCCTCCGCCACGCACCACCTTAAAAGCTGCGGTTTTTGACGATCACTAAGCGGTAAAAATTCCTGAACTTTGGCATTTTTCTGCAGCCACTTATACGTTTTTGTTCGCTTATCAATTTTATCTTCCACCAGAATAATCGTCCTGTCATCATCAAACTTCATATCTGAAAGTTGCGACCAAACCTCAGAATTTTCGCCTAGTTTTGAAATCAAATACACCGACGAGCTCATAAACAGCGTCTGCCCAATTGCTATTTCCTGCATTCCAGCCAGTGTCAAATCTTCGCCATCATGTCGCGCCGCTTTTTCATCACCAATCAGCTTAGCAATCGCTCGCCGCTTTTCGAATTCGTTTTCGCCATAAAGAAGATAAATCACTTGATTTCCACCTGACAGGCTGGACAAATGTGAGTGCCACGACCAGCAACTTTCATTTTTACAATCTCTTGATCAGGATGTCGATGGCACGGCTGACCTTCCCGACGAAATACATGCGCAAATGATAGATAATTACCTTTTCTACCTTCAGCGTCAACATAATTTTTATCCGTCGAGCCGCCCTGATCAATGCTCAATTGTAAAATCTGGCGCAGCTCGTTAAACAAATCTTCCAATTGGTCATCACTAACATTTCTAACGCGCGTCTGAGGGTGAATTTTCGCAGCCCACAGAGATTCATCGGCATAAATATTGCCAACCCCTGCAATCACCGACTGATCAAGAAACGCTGGCTTTATCATCGAATTTTGCCGACGACGAATTCGCTTAATAAAGTCACCCGCCTCAGTTTTTTTATCGAGCGGTTCCGGACCAACTTTCTGCATAAATGGCAAATTTTCTATCTCATCGGTCGGCATCAATTTCATCCAGCCAAACTTACGCTGATCATTGAAAAACAGGCGCGAACCATCCGTAAAATCAATTTGCACTCGTGTCGATTTATCCGGCAATTCACCAATCAAACTATCATTCGGATGACCGCCAGCAAAACTGTTAGCCCCACGAAAAATCAATTGCCCAGTCATCTTAAGATGTATCACCAGCGAATAACGCGTATCAAGATCAATCATCAGCACTTTTGCACGACGTCGCACCGCCGTTACATGCGCACCATATAAAAATTGCTGAACGTCAGTGGGCGAATTCGGAAAGCTTTTTGGCGAATCAAATACTGTCGCTCGCACAACAGCCTGACCTGGCAATAAATCCGCCAAACCGCGACGAACTGTCTCAACTTCGGGTAGCTCGGGCATTCGGCAATTCCTACAGCTTAAACAAAGCTTCTTCTTGACTTAGACCAATTCCAGCCGCCATTTTCTTGCCGTCAGGAATTTGCTTCAAAAACATATCCAAAATCTCGTTCACGTTAGCTTGCGCCGAACCTTTAGAGCCGCTACAATCCGACGTCCACAAACTCTTCACAACGGAATTATCCTTCAAAGTTTCGAATTTATAAATTTTACCGCTAGCACAAATTCCCCGCAAATCGTTTTGCTGCTCAGTTAGCGGCGTACCTTCCATCATTTTTCGCTTATCAAGCGCATAAACCAGCTCCGTATAAGCCCTGCTGTTATTGTCCAATTTTTTCTCTGCAATCGGCTTATCCAAATATCCCTCGTACGTCGTCATTTCGCGAGATTCTGGCGAAATAGTGATGCTGTATGAACGAAAATTCTCATTCGCTACAATTGGTCCACGCACTGTCAATCGAACCGCACTTCCCACGTCCGTCGACAGCAAAGCAACTTGCCCTACGTTAACATTCTGATCCGTTGTTTGACCTGAATCATTTTTACCAAATAATGCTCGACCAATCGCAATAACCGCTGCTACCGCCACAACTGTGATAACAATAACCAGCAAAATTGGTACAAATCGAGAAAATGAATTTCGTCGTTGAGTGTATTTCATGGCGTAATTATACCATATTTTCTACACTTCACCCCAATTTACGCCCGTCCCGACATCTACTTTCAATTTAATCGGCAATTCTGGACAAACGCCTTCCATTTCCGCTTTCATAATCTCGCTGACTTTCTGGACGTCTTCGGGTCTGCATTCCACCAAAATTGAATCGTGAACTTGTAAAATCGCATCAGCCAAGCCCGACAATTTGTCCTCCAGCCGAATCATTGCCAATTTCATCAAATCCGCTTCCGTGCCTTGAATTGGCATATTCATCGCAGCCCTTTCCGCCGAAGATCGCACCATAAAATTGCTCGATTTTACATCAGGCGTTGGTCGTCGCCTGCCAAAATACGTTTCAACAAACCCCCGTTCCCGCGCTTGAGTTAGAATTTTATCCAAGTACTGACGAATTGGCTTTCGCACCTCAAAATAATGATCAATAAACTTTTTCGCCTCTGTAAATGACATTCCCGTAGCCGCCGCCAAACCGTGCGGGCTCATTCCGTAAAGTACACCAAAATTGATCACTTTTGCTGCTCGACGCTGAGATTTGCTCACTTCGTCAATTGATATTCCGTATGTTTCCGCCGCCGTTTTTGCGTGAATATCAACATCACTATTAAAGTCTTCAATCAACTTCTCGTCGCCCGCCAACACAGCCGCCAGTCTCAACTCAAATTGCGAATAATCCGCGCCGACAAAAACTTTGCCGTCACTCGGAACAAATGCCTGGCGAATTTTTCTACCCAGTTCAGTCCGCACTGGAATATTCTGCAAATTCGGATTCGTGCTACTCAGCCGCCCCGTGCTGGTTACGTCCTGATTAAATGTAGTATGAATTCGCCCATCAGTCGCCATCAATTTTGGTAACGCCTCAATGTATGTGCTAATCAATTTGGTCAATTCTCGATATCGCTCAATCAACTCGATAATCGGATGCTGTCCGCGTAATTTGTCCAGCTCTTTCTGGCCTGTTGAATATCCAGTTTTTCCCTTTTTTATGCCCGCAGTTGGTAATTGCAATTTGGTAAACAAAACCTCAGAAAGTTGCGCTGGACTAGACGCGTTAAACTCATATCCAGCCATGGAATACATTTGTTGTTCAAGCTCACCAACTTCCGCTGCCAGCTCATCGCCCATCTGTTTTAATAGCGCATCGTCCAACTTCATACCGCGTTTTTCCATCTGGAATAGCGCCCAAATTACTGGAAAATCAAACTCGTGAGCCACGCGCGCAATTTGCGAATTGTTCGACATGTAAACTTTTTGTTCACGATAAATTTTATGCAAGCGAGCCAATTGATAAGGCGCGGAATTGTCGTCAGAAAAATCGCCAGACAGCGCATTCAAACTACGATCACGCTTCAGCGGATCAATCAAAAACGCCGCCTGTCCAACATCCCAAACTTCGTGAAAACGTGCCGCCACGCCATGATTATCCAGCGCGTGATACAACTGCTTAACGTCCGCCGCGATCACAGTTCCCTGCGCCAGTAATTGCCACACAGATTGACTAATTTCATCAATTTTCGCCGTCCACGCTGACTCAGGATTTGAGCTTATGTAAATTACGTCAGGCTCCGACGAATCGATATATATTATATTTTCCGCCTCAAACATCGGCGTGTCGGGCAATTTTTCAATTCGTGGAATATCCAACTTCGGTTCTTCTTTTTTCTCATTTTCCGCCGCCTGCATCGTTCGCGGCAGTCGTCCAATTAGCGAATTAAACTCCAACTTCTGCAGAATTTCCGTTACTCGCGCAAAGTCGCAATCATTAACATCCGCCACATCCCAATCCAGTTCAATCGGCGCATCCGTCCAAATTTCCGCCACTTGCTTGGTCAAATATGCCGACTCACGACCATTTTCCAACTTCGTTCGCAACGCGCCTTTTTGCTCGTCCAGATGTTCATAAACTCCGTCCAGCGTTTCATATTCTTGCAATAATTTCACCGCCGTTTTCTCGCCAATTCCCGGCACTCCCGGTAAATTGTCACTAGAATCACCCTTCAAAGCCTTCAGGTCTAAAAATTGCTCTGTCCGAATTCCATATTTTTGTTCAAAATATTCCGATGTGAATTCTTCGATGTTCCTTAGGCCATTTTTCATAGCGTAAACTTTGGTCATCGGTGATATCAATTGCAATGCGTCCAAATCCGACGTTATCAAGCACGTTTCAATTCCGCGAGCTTCCGCTTGCCTGGCAAACGCGCCCATAATATCGTCCGCCTCGTAATCATCAATTTCATAAAGCGGCCAGCCAAACGCATCAAGCAACTCGTGTAAAATCGGAATTTGCTGGTAAAAATCATCTGGCGCTGGCTTGCGACCAGCTTTATATTCTGGATATAATTCCCGCCGCTTGCGAATATTCGTGCCTCGTTTATCCCAAGCTACCGCCACATAATCCGGCTCTAATTTCTTAATTAACTCAATTGCCAAACTTACAAATCCATACACACCACCAGTCGGAGTTCCGTCAGCCATCGACAATCCCGGCATGGCATAATAACCTCGGTAAAACACCGACTTTCCATCAATAACCACTAGACGCTTCATACTTCTATTGTAGCATTTAAGCGACTGCCGTCAGAGAGTTGATTATTGACGCTTCAGCAAGTTTCTTACGTGCTCTTTTGTAATTCTCACGCATTATCTTGTGCTCCTCCAGATAGCTATAACAATGAACATACTCAATCACTCCATCGTCGTTAAAGAACACAGTTATAGTCTCATCTCTACCGTCATCTGGTCCAACAAAAAACTCGTAAGACGTTTTATGGTACTTAGGGTATCGATCAACCTCAAGCTCTTTTATGAAAGCATATCTAAACTCATCTTCATTCTTGGGTATCTTATATACTTGGTATTGATCCTTCGGGTTAGATGACGAAGCGGCAGGATTTTCCCAAATCATCCAACGCTGCCTATATTGATCCTTGATAGGCTCGCTAACAAGCCTCTGCCATTTCTCGCTACCGTCCAGATTATGATCAAATTTCGACTCCAGCTCCTCAATCTGAGCCATTATCTTATAATTATTTGCTGGATTTTCTTGACCCTCAGTATCAAGGTCAGAAGGAGGATTCTGAGATAAATCTTCAGCGTGATTATGAAATGTTTCCATAATACTTACCCTAAACATACTCTCTATTTGGAAGAATGTCAACAAATTGTTAAAATTAGTACATGACACAACCATACGCAAAAATTATCGCCCTGGTTGGATTGGCGGGCAGCGGCAAAAGCTCAGCTGTCGAATATTTGACAGAAAAAGGATTTCCAAAAATTTACTTCGGTGGCGTTATTTATAAAGCCATGGACGAGGCTGGAATTGAAAAAACTTGGGACAATCAACAACAATTTCGCGAAGAAATTCGTCGCCGTGAAGGCAAAGATTTCGTAATCAAACGCGTCATAAAAAACATTCACGATTTAATTAATGCTGGGCAAAATAAAATCGTTTTGGACGGATTATACACTTGGAGTGAATATAAATTCCTTAAGCACGAATTTCCTGGACAAGTTGTCGTTATTGCTATTGTTACGCCGAAATACCTCCGTTATCAACGAATGGCTAAGCGCATAGAGCGCCCAATGCAACCGCACGAAGTTGATCAGCGCGACTGGTCAGAAATCGAGAATTTGGAAAAAGGCGGACCAATTGCTATTGCTGATTATTTCATCATTAATGACGGCAGTCTCGAGCAATTACATCAAAAAATAGACGCCGCAACTCACGACGCCCATTTTTGTAAATCGCCCGAACAGTGTTAATTAGTCCAGATATTCGTAAAGTTTTTTCGCGTCTTTGTGCTTGCGAAGTTTTGCTAGCGCCTTAGCTTCAATCTGACGAATTCGCTCACGCGTAACCGCAAATTCCTGACCAACTTCTTCCAAAGTGTGGTTTTTTCCATTATCCAAACCAAAACGCATTCGAACAATTTTCTGCTCACGATCGCTGAGGCTTGATAAAATTTCCTGAACTTGCTCTTTTAGCAATTGATTTGAAGCAGAATCTTCTGGTGAAACCGTATCTTCGTCAACGATAAAATCTTGCAAAACTGAATCGTCATCTTCACCGTCACGACCAACACCAGCGTCCAAAGAAGAAATGTCTTGCTTGATCTTAATGACATATTCAATTTTCTCTGGTTCCATGTCCAATTCTTTAGACAACTCTTCAATTGTCGGCTCACGATTCAATTCCTGTGTCATTCGTCGCTGAGTACGCAACAATTTATTGATCGTTTCCACCATGTGAACTGGAATACGAATCGTTCGCGCCTGATCAGCAATCGCACGCGTAATTGCCTGACGAATCCACCAAGTCGCATAAGTTGAAAACTTAAAGCCCTTATCCGGATCAAACTTCTCAACCGCACGCAAAAGTCCAGTATTTCCCTCTTGAATCAAATCCAAAAAGTCCAAGCCACGACCAGAATAACGCTTAGCAATTGACACCACCAAACGCATATTCGCCTCAGCCATCTTATCCTTAGCCTTTTTATCGCCTTCAACAATTCGGCGCGCCAAGTCCATTTCTTCTTCAGAACTAAGTAGTGGAATTTTACCGATTTCGCGCAAGTACAGCCTGACCGAGTCGTCCGATACGTCGTCCAAATATTGCCCAGTTGTCAACGAATCCAAATCTTCCGATTCTTCTTCGTCTATAAGCGTTGGATCAAAATCATCATCTTCATTTAAGTTTACTGGCTTCGTCGTGATATCGTCGCTCACATTTTCTCCTTAATCAGATTATTTAAGCTCTGGCGCAAATTCTGAGACAAAACCTCATCGCCCGACGCCTCGGCCTCTCTAAGCTGCGTTAATAGTTGATTCTTTTTGTTTTCGCGATGTTTGATTGTTATCTGTCTGACTAGCCGAGCCATCTCTTCGTCCAAGCTTTTTTGCTCCCAATTGGCGTAACGACTTTCACTTTTCAACTGTACTATTTTCACATACTGTTCGATTTTTTGCAAGTCCAGCGGAACCTCGTCCAAATCCGCGTCTGGGTTCTTCCGCAAATAGCCAATCAGCTGCCGCGCATTGTCATCATCCAACATTTCGCCAGAAACCGCCGCCAACCAACGCCGCACAGATTTTTCACTCGCCGCCAACCCCGCCAGCATATCCTCAGTTTCATCCTGAACCGGAGTCGGTTTTTCTTTCTCAATTTTCGCCTTTTTCAATTGATGTTCAGCGACTTTTTCATTCGACAATTTCGCCTTCAGTGCGGTGATTGACGCGCCAGTTTTTTCAGAAATCACCGACAAATAATGCTCTTGTTCCACCGGATCTTTCAAACCTCGGACAATTCTCAGCGCAATGGTCGAAAATCGCCGTTTACCTTCCGCCGACTTCAAATTCTCCATTTCCGCGTATCTGGCAATCACCCAATCCACCGCTGGCTGAGATTGGTCAATCGCCGCTTGCCAAAGCGCTGGATCTTTTTGGATCAATTCGTCTGGATCTTTAACGCCATCAGGCAAGCTCACCACTTCCAACTCCACGCCGACTTCCTGGGCCAAGTTGATTGCCCGCTCCGTTGCATTAACTCCCGCTCGATCGCCATCAAACGCCAAGCGAATCCGCCCCGCCAATCGACTAAGCGACTTCAAATGCTGCGTCGTCATCGCCGTTCCGGAGGTCGCAACCACGTTTTTGACGCCCGCTTGATGACTGCTAATTACGTCCAAATTGCCCTCAACAATCACCGCCACATCGCTCTTTCGAATCGCTTCTTTGGCTTGATGCAAACCAAAAATATGTCGCGATTTATCAAACAACAGCGTTTGCGGCGTGTTCAGGTATTTTGGAGCATGCGGATCGTCACGAATAATTCTGCCCGTAAATCCCACAACTTCGCCGTTGCCGTCACTCAGCGCCACCATCATTCGCCCGCGAAACAAATCGCCACCAAACCGATTCGACAGACCAGCGTCCGCCAGTTCCTGCCTGGAGAATCCTCTTTTTTCCAACGCTTTCGTCAACGTGTCGCCATTCTCCGGCGCATAGCCAATCAAAAAATCACCAATTGTTTGACGATTTAATCGCCGTTTTTTTACCACATAATTTAAGGCTGTCGAATTTTTCACCAAATTTTGCTGATAAAAATTGGCGGCTAATTTCAACGCTTCTCTAGCCCTGGCGCGACGCTTGGCTGTTCGTCCGTCGCCATTAGAAAACAAAGTCAGATCAACGCCCGCCTTCCGAGCCAAATGCTCCAGCGATTGACGAAAATCCATTCCTTCCACCATCATCACAAATGTAAAAATATCGCCACCTTTTCCAGAAGAAAAATCGTGCCAAATCTGCTTTTCTGGACTAACCATAAAGCTTGGGGTTCGCTCGTCGGTAAACGGACTTAAACCCTTCAAATTGCGCCCCGCTCGCTTCAACTGAACATACTCACCAATCACATCCTCGATGTTCAGTCGCGCCCGCACTTCTTCTTTGGCATCATTCATATTTTTATTATATCACTCTTTACCTCTGTTATTGTTTGTGGTTAAATAGGAATATGTATCCTGACAATTTGAATAACCAACCTCAAGGTATCGATTATCTGAATCAAATTGCCACACCTCCGCCGGCGGAAGGTTTTGATAAAAAAACCAAAATAATTATCGCTATTTTAAGCTTTATTGGTCTGATAACCCTAATTGCGATATTCGTTTTTTCACAAGATTCTATGCCAAATACTAATCCGTCACAAGTTGCATCACGTGTTAATAAGTTACTCACTATTTCCAAAAAATACAATAATAAGTTCCGCTCGACCAGTTTACAAACCACCAATAGTTCTCTGGTTGCAGTGCTGACCACTGCGAATGCCTCAATGGGCGAAGCGCTTCAAGCAACCGGCATCAATTATAAGGAAAAACAGAAGGACATCCTCGCCTTAGATCCGTCAGAAAAATTAGAGAAAAAATTGGACGAAGCTCTTCTGAACGCGCAATTGGATATTACCTATGCTCATGAAATGAATGTGCAAATAACAGATACAATCAACATGATGAAAAAGGTATACAAGTCCACCAAGTCAAAAAAGATGCGCGAATGGCTAGTAAAAACTGCTGGCGACTTAGAGAATATCCAGAAACAAATCAATCAAATTATTAAGGCAGATTAAGCTTCCGAGACTAATCGATAGCTCAGCCTCGCCAAATCAAAGACCTCTTCGTCAGTCAATTGACCTGAACAAATAATTGTATTCCAATGCTTCTTATTCAAGTGATAGCCTGGTAAAACCGTTTCGTATTTTTCTCGTAAATTCTGCGCCAACAACGGATCGCATTTTAGGCTTACTCTGAGCGGCTTTGAACCTTCCGCCACCAATGCCACCATTTTCCCCGCACCGTCATTATCTCGACCAAATTTATACACCGCAATATCCTCACCAAATGGATAATCCAGCCATACACCCGGCAAACTCAGGATAAATTCTTCAAATTGTTTATGTGTCATACCTTTACCTTTTTCAAATAATATTCAAGTTCCATAATGCTGCCGCGGATGTCTTCCAGCGCTCGATGATCTTCTGGCTTGGCGAATTTCTTACCGTATTTACCTTCAAACACCACCTTCCACGCGCTCACATCCAACACACGATAATGTAGTCTTTTTGACAACGTTGGCCACCATTGGTCAATGAATCGACGATCCTGATGGATTGAATTGCCTGCTAATAGAATCTTCGTTTCACCCGCAAAATGTTCATCACAAAACGCCAACAATTCGCGTTCTATTTCCGCCAAAGGCTTGCCCGATTCATTCTGCTCTTCCAGCCCGCGTCGCGCTTCTGGATGCTCATTCCAGAAGCCAGCATTTCGATCTAACAACTTAGCCAACTTTTCCGAATCGTGGCGCACAATTCCTTCGTAAGTCGCAATTTCCTTAAAATTCCAATCCGTCGCAATTGCCGCTACTTCCAAAATCTCATCACGCACTGGATCTAATCCAGTCATCTCCAAATCCACCCACAAAATCTTTTTCGGCTTAAAACTTGCTTTCATATCTTTATTATACTACTTTTTGGCATCGTAGTAATCTCGAGAAAACCGCTCTGGCACCTGTCTTAATAGCCTTTCAACAACGTCATCAAACTTTGCCGCACCACCATTTTCTCTTTCAATCCGAAGGGATTCAAGCACGCCATCAGACGGGACAAAATCCGTCTCATTCACTAGATAATAATACATCTCAATAGCACTCATATCTTCACAACCATACGGTATCATTCCATAAAACTTTAGATTTTCCACATAGCGTTCGACCAATTCGTCGCTGACTTCTAACGCCTTATCTAGCTGTAGCGCTTGCATGAAATAAGCACCCCTTGGATCACCATAAATATCATCTGGCAATTGAACACTCTTGATGGTTGCATAGTCAATCCCCTGAACTTGCATATCAGACAGAAGCCTCACTGCCTTGAGGGCTAATTTATTGCCAATTCGATAGCCATAATCAATGTCGTGTTCAAAAACTGTCGGTCTAATAATATGCTCAGCAGTATCCAACACTGCTTGAGTGCTAGCCAATAGACTCCAAGCACCGTTGTTCTTGTGTATGAGCACTTGATTGATTGTAAAATCATGCCGCCTCATAAACTCGGCAGTAGATTGTACATACTCCGCGCCATAGCCATTCATTGCATCACGTGGCGAAAAACGCATTGAAAGATCGCTCGCTACCGCCCGAATCTCATCTGGATCATAATCGCCACTAGCAATAACTTCTTCTAAAATTACCAAATCGACATCGCGAGGAGGCGGTAACTGACGGTCGCTATGAACTAGAGACTCCAAAACCTGACGAGCCGCCCCACCCTTTACACCAATAAATGGCGGTAGTTTGTCTAGATCAAAACCCAAATTAGCCCGCTTAATAGCATCGGCAGGTAATTCATATTCATATATTTCATTGCAGCGAGCTTCCGGGTTGCCAGGCTGCTCGCAATCATAATATTTCAGCTGGCAGCTAATTCCTCCAAATTCTACGCGGGGCGCTCGCCGCTATCAAGAACTTGCAAAGCGCGAGGCTGATGCATCTTCGCCTCTATATCACTCGGAGTCGGGCTTAATTTTTCCATAATTAATATTATAGCATAAACAATTTAAAAAGTCAATCAAAGAAGTCCTCTCATCACGCACTGGATATAGTCCAGTCATCTCCAGGTCGATCCATAATATTTTTTCGCCTTACTCATACTATCTATTATACACTCGTTATCTGTTTATCTGACCATAAAAAGCTTCTTGCTGCTCGCTCGTTAACACATTCTGCACTTCAGCCCAAACCTTAGCCTCCGCCTCATGGACATTGTGACTATTTACCGCAGACACGTCTAGGACCTGATGCAATTGACCCTTGGTGATAACTCGCTGATGTTGTAAATCGAACAATACTCTTACTTGTTTATTAGCCTTGTTTTTCATTGCGTCCACTATCAGCGCGATTTGCTCATCTGTTATGGCGGGGATTTTTTGCTGCCGCTCTGGACCGAGTATCAGCGAGCCAACTTTCGGCCGCGTCACACGAACCAAGTCACCATTAGGAGCAACTCTATCACCAAGGGATTCAGACACAGCGCTGCTACTCAAGGCTTGAGCAACTTGATTCTTGGTTACTGGTAAAATTGTGTTGAGTGTGTATCGACGACCATCATGCGCATCATACCACCACGGTAAAGCCAGCACTAACGTCAACGCCTCCGAGCCCATACGTCGCACTAAGCTGTGCGAACTAATTTCATACTCAGAAATACCACGTTCGCCAGTGTGAATGTTGGTGTATTGATTGACCGTTGTTCGTCCAATGCGCCGACTACCAGTTTTGGCATACAATAATTCCTGAAACCCGCGCACCAAAGCCACCGATATATTGTGTTTTTCCTCGCTGTTTAGTTCACCCATGTCGATATCGTTTGGATTAACCGACAGACGCCGACATATTTTACTAAATTGATAGTGAATATTATCCGCCTTATTGGGATCAATACCATTAGTCAGGTAGACGTCATTGTCAGTACGACAGCCGTCATAAATCTCTCTGGTTTTCAAAAAAGCATCGTATTCGGCAAAAAAGTCATCTGTTGTATCGGGGCTGACAAATTCCTGGAACAATTCCTTTGGTTGATGCCAGGCAGCAAAGCCACCACCCGAGACGGAGGCCGCCATGGCCGATAATGCCAACACTTCACGTAAGCTTCCCCCATTCTTAATCATTTCTGCTAATGACCGAGAAAATTCTGGCGACAATGGTAAACTATCCATAAACTCACCAATTTTTGTGATCTGTCCCTCTCCATCAATTGCTTCCAGGGTTTCCAGCAAATCGTACGACTCTTGAATAACTTTTTTACTAGCAACAGGATGCATCAGGTATTGGTTCAGATCCTCAAAATCACCATTCAGATGGATAGCCGACAAAACGTTGCGCACAATATTCGTGTGATATATCTCCGGTGGAATATGCTGTTCACGGGACGCAATATCATAAAATCCTTTCAGCTCATCTGGCAAATAAATCTTATCGTAAGATATCGGACGAGCCAATACAAACTTAGCGCCATCAATATCACGACCGCCACGCCCCGCCTGCTGCATCAGCTCTGCTTGGGTACACAATCGAGGCGGTAGCCCTTCTGCACCTTCTTCGCCAATCTCCTTACTCTTCGTCAGTCCATTCGATAGCACCAAATCAACCTCAGGGATAGTGATTCCAGATTGTCCAGCCGAGGTCGAAACGATGACAAACGACTCATCTTCTGCTGGTTTGGCAGTAAAAATCTCTCGGCGTGCAGCTTCTGATATGCCAGAATGTAGTTTGAAAAATCGTATTTTCCCGGATTGATGGCGAGTATGACGTTTGATTGACGCAATGGTCTCATCAATACTCCTCACGCCTTCAACAAAGATTAGTGATTTTTTCGAGTCCTTACCATATTCAAGGTAGGCTTCGGATACGGTATTCACCTTATCTTCTTCAATATCAATATCATGCGGCCGACCCTCAATGGTTACGACTGGTAGTTCTGATCCGTTAATATCTTCGTACATCACCTGAGAGACTTCCGTGTCAGGCGTGGCACTAGAAAAAGCCATATGCCATTCGTCGGTATTCTCTATCGATTTTGCCGCCAGAGCGGTAGCAAATTCCATCTCCAAATTGGCTTCATGTATTTCATCAACCAGGATAAGCGTCTTCTCGTCCTGCCAGTCGCTAGAAAATTGTTCCAGCTTTTTCGTAAACGTTGCTGGAGTCATGAAACAGAGCCTAGTGTCCGGCGTCGCTTCAGTGGCACGTCCGTGAATCTTGCCCACCAAGTGATTAGGATATTGTTCGCCAAGCTGTTCACGCAAACTCTTCTCGACATATTCAGTAACATTATCGACGATAACCCGCCGCGGCATCAACACCACGACACGATCAAACCGCTCCAGCGCATACTGAGCGGTTTGTGTCGTTTTACCACTACCCGTCGGTCCGCACAGCCAGGATATTTTACTTTCCGATAATGTGTCTAATATCTCTGCTTTGTGCTTATATGCAGGTAGTTTTTTGTCACCAAGATCATAGTCAGCAAAAGGAGTTTCCGGTAGTTTACTGTACCGTTCCCGCAATTCTTTTAAACGCTGTCGCCTCTGTTCGGGCGGTTCACCATAACTATACGACGGTTGACTGGGTCTTTCAATATTTCGACTCAATAAATGACTACTGCCAGGTTCTTGCGATCTACGTAAATAGCCCGGCCGCCGAACTCCATCTTTCACACTACTCTCTCCTTTATACTCACATTGTAGATAGGAGAAAGTAAAATAGCAAACGTAAGCGTCTTAGCTTTTTCTTGTCTAGTTTGTCTAACTTAAAAAACGAATATTTGTATAGCAAATCGCAATTCGTATTACACTGCCGCCTCCCTTTTGCATTTATGTTATTTTTTCAAGCGCGCTATGATACACTGGTGTCATGACAAAACGCATCCTACTCAAATTATCAGGTGAACAACTTCAAGGCGAATTCGCCAGCGGCTTTGACCCAAAACGCGCTCGCTGGATTGCCGAACAAATTCGACCAGCACTGGACGACGGAGCTGAGATTGTAATTATGGTTGGCGGCGGCAATTACGTTCGCGGCAATCAAATCATCGGTCAAGGAATTCAACCTGTTTCCGCACATAATATCGGCATGCTTTCTACGCTAATGAATGCTATTGCACTGGCTGACGTATTAAACGACGCAGGACTGCCAACTCGCGCATTATCTACGGTTGAAGTGAATCAATTTATTGATCACTATACTTTCCGACGCGCCATTAGCCATATTAAGAAAAACCGCATTGTTATTGTGGCTTGCGGCACCGGCCGACCATTTCTGACTACTGATACCGCAGCCTTAAACTTAGCACTAGAAATGCAGTGTGATGCCGTGGTTAAAACAACAAAAGTCGACGGAGTTTATGACAAAGATCCTATGAAATTCCCTGACGCCGTAAAAATTGATCATTTATCTTACCAAGAAGCCCTAACAAATCCTAACATTGCCGTTATGGATAAGGCAGCAATTGGGCTAGCCATGGACGAACACATTCCAGTTGTAATTTGTGATTTGCTCACAGACGGAAATATTCTCCGCGCAACCCGCGGAGAATCAGTAGGCACGCTTATTAGTTAAGGTTTTAATCCTTTTTCTTATCTAATTTATCGAGTTTCAAGAAGTGAATGATTGCATATACAACAAATGCAACGGCTATCAACGTGATTAACGAGCTAACAAATGCGCCGTATAAAAACTCACCTTTACGTCCAGCAACTTCAACCGTAAATGAAGCTGATTGTAAACCTTGTTGAGAGCCAACGATCAACTGCACTAACGGGTCAACAAATGCCGTCACCAACTTTTTCACAGTATCACCAGCTGCGGTACCGATTGCCAAACCAACCGCCATACCGACAACGCCCTGTTCGCGAATAAAATTAACAAATCCAGCCATATGAGTGTCTTTTATAGCTGCACTTACAATTTTCTTCTCTTTAAGAGCGGCAACTTTCGCCGCAGCTTTTACACTCTTCGAAGCTAATTTCTTAGCTGATACTTTTGAACCTTTAGTTGATTCTGAAGATTTCATAACTATAAAACTCCTTTTATTATTTATTATTTATAATTGAATATTATATCTTATTTGGCGCCACGATTCCCAAAATAGCCAGTCCAGCCTTAAGAATGTCGGCGTAAATTGCCACGATTCCTACACGATGTGCCTCTTTGTCGCTACCAATAACCTGATTTTTCTCGTAGTAACGATTAAATTCCTGCGCCAATTCAAACAAATATGTACAGATATGATGAGGCTCCAAACTTTCCTTAGCACGATCAACCACGTCCACGTACTCACTCAATTTTCTGACCAGCATCTTATCCTCGTCAAACAACTCTGTCGGAAAGGCAATTTCTTTATCGGATTTAGCTAAAATTCCCCGCGCTCGAGCGTGAGCGTATTGCAGGTAACTTCCCGTATTTCCCGTCAAACTTACCGCGTCATTAATATCAAATATGACGTCACCGCCGATCTTCACTTTCAAGAATTGATAACGGAGTGCGCCAGCAATCACGTCGTCAGTTGGTTCACCGCCAGCATTTTCAATTGCCTTCTTAAACTCATCGAACAGCCAGCCAATTGTAACAACCTCACCCGTTCGCGAACTCATCTTTCCAGTTGTCAATTTAACCAAGCCAGTTGCGTAATTAAATAATTTTCCCTTCAAGGTCGGAATCGACAATTCACTAGCCGCAATCACGCCGCGGAAGTACGCTGCTTGCTCCTCGCCATTTACCGTAATCGACAAGTCCAAGTTCGGGTAGTCCCTATACTTCAACTGAATCAATCCCATATCATGCGCCCCATAAAGACCATTGCCGTGAGATCCAATAAACACGTTATCGAACGCGCCGTATTTGCTGCCCTTAAAAACATATGCACCGTCAGATTTGGTAAACACCTCTGGAGTTTTCTCTTTAATCAGAGATTTGCCCAATTCTTCAGTTTCGCTCTCAACGTAACGTCGCTCAATCGGCACGTTTCCAAGTCGCCCAACATTAGAGTCAATTTCGTCAAAACTCCAACTTTTACAGATTTCGTAAACTTGTTTATATAGTGGATCATCCAGGACGAATGATTGCTTAGCTAGTTCATCAATTTCTGCCTTCGCCTCTGGAGATTCTTTCGCCGCACGCGCACCTTCAACGTACATGCGACTCATAAATTCATTTCGCTTATCAGCTGGGATTTCGTTCAATTTATTTATATCGCCGTCAATCTCACGTAAAATCGCCCACATACTTTTACCAACATGCGTTCCGACATCACCATGATAACTCACTCGATGCACAATTGCGCCATCAACCGCCAACAAATTAGCCATCGTGTCTGCCAAAATCGCATTCAAAGCGTGTCCAATGTGCATAGCCTTAAATGGATTCGGGCAATTAGTTTCAATTACAACCGTCTGACCAGCGCGCTTCGTCGTTGGCTCTTTTTTCAAAGAATTTAGAACGGATTGATCGCTCAGTTTTACATTGATAAAACCTGGACCAGCCACGCTTACTTCGCTAAACTCTTCTTCCTTGCGCAGATTTTCAGCAATCATCTCCGCAATTTCACGCGGATTCTTCCCTAGTGGTTTAGCCAATTGCAACGCCACATTTGTAGCAAAGTCACCAAACTTCGGATCAGGACGCGTCAATTGTACCGATATATCTTGATCAAAAAGTTGCTTCACTACTTGAGAAATAATCTGTTCCATACTGTCTAGTATACAACAGGGGTGGATTATTATCTAGCTAAATACCTACACCGTTTCGTCAAGTTCTTCCAGTTCCAGACTTAATTTCGTCGCCGAACTTGGGCTAGATCCTTTCACGTGCTGTAACACATACGTCAACGCCGACATATCGTCTCGACTCAATACGCCTTCGGTAAGTCCGTGAATATCTTTTTCTTCAGCCATTTTATTCCTTTTTGTTTTAATTTTTTATACAGTAAAATGATATCACATTATTTTTATTTTGTCAATAATTAGGACTTCAGTGCTGCTCGTTAGGCTTTATTTTTGTCTGATCGACGCTTATATTCTTCTGCTATAACCCTGCCTATTTCGCTGTCTTTTAAGTACTCTTTGCATGACGATAATAAACGCTCGGATGCATCAGAATCCTTCATCTTTAGCGCCTTCCTGTATGAATTGCTAAACGCCGCAAACATACCGTCTTCATCTTTCATGATTCTAATAGTAAGCTTTTTATCTTCTGACGACACATAAACGAATATCAGGTCTGCGCCAGATTTCAATGCCGTATGAATCGCTGCAGAGCCCATTTCACTGCGAGGCTTTCGACCTACTGAGTCATCCGCTGAATATCCAGCCAAAACCAAAGATCCACCATCCTCAACAAATTTAACTGCTTCTTCGTAATGGTCTGTTGAAAAGTGAACTGGTTTTTTACTCTTTTTATCTACCCATTCATATGGCACACCAAAAAAGTTTTTAGCGCCAAACGCAAGATACTGTATAGCCTCTAGGTTGATTCCGCCAACGCCCTTCTTAATCCAATCTCTATTAGTCGACGCTACGCCAATATTAATTTTGTTCAACAAAGACGCCAAATAACTAGCCGTAGGAACATCTTCTCCATTGAAATGAGTCGGCGCTATAACACTTCCCTTGCCTTCTTCTTTGGCCTTTTTAGCGGCTTCAATTAAGATATCTTCGCCAATTACTTCAACTTCCTTTTTGCCATGCATTAAGCCCATCAGCAGTTTAAGTCCAGAGGAAAGCCGAACGTCTGTTTCTGGCAGTCCCAATTTTTCTCCAGCTGCCTCAAGTTTTTCTACCGCCGAATTGTTAGTTAGTCCAAAAGGTTTACTGTGCTTTTCTCGTCTACCACGCACTCGTTTCTTAAGAGAATCAAGCGCAACCAACAGAGAAAAACCCTCTCTCTGTGGCTCAATTTCTTTCATAGCCTCAGATCCTGAAAAAGTCTCAATTGTTTTCATGACACTCTTAATTATACAACATAATTGGCTATGTTGTCAATAGTAAAACGCTGCCCGAAACTCTATTCGCAACCGTCACAAATAGTCAGACTTGCTGGGTCAACTGGTGCCGCAACAGTGCCGTTCGACTTTGCTTGATCATCAGCCGCTTCCTGCGCCGCTTTAAGAGCTGCGTCAATAGCGCTTAATTTTTCTTCCAAAGTCATGTCATCAGTAATAATTTGATTCGCATTCATTTTCATTTTCCCCTATATTTAGTAGTTACTTAACTAATTTTACGCTAGATATAGTGCTTATGCAATAAAATGCAGCCAATTGCCCGTTGTAGTTTTTTCATCAAGTTCACCAATTGGCGCAACGTATATTTGCGGATTTTGACAACGTGGCATAAAATCAGCCAACTTCTCTTTATAAGCCGCCATTGCCGCCTCTTTCTCAGATTCTGGGAGTTCAGTCACGTTAGTTTTTAAGAAAACTGCTCGCTTTTTATCATCCCAAACCACAAATTCCGCCTTACCGTTTCGAAACGTATTTTCCGAATGACGCGCAGTCGGCTCTGATATCCAAATTATAGAATTGCCAAAACGCGCAAAGTGTAGTGGCGTCACCAAAGGAGTTCTATCAACATTCACCGTTGCCAACGCACCAACTTCGACTGTATCTAATATTTCTTTCGCTAATTCGTTCATATCATCAACTCCCATTACTTCGTGGTATTAACTTCGTAACTAGTGTTTGTGCTTTCAAAGAAATTCACCAATTCCAGCGTATCATTAGCGGCTGCCATCCATTTGGCTGGATTTGGCACATTGTATTCAGGCTCAAAACCTAATTCTTGCAGGCGACGGTCAGTCATATGCATAACGTATTGGTTTACATAATCAGCATTCAATCCCAAAATTCCCTTTGGTAGCATATCCTTATTGTAAGCCTTCTCAAGTTCTACCGCTTGCAAAATCAAGTTGCGAATTTCCTCTGCGAATTCCTGTGTTTGCAATTCTGGATTCTCGTCCAAAATTGTCAAAAGCAAATTGATACCAAACGTCAAATGAAGATTTTCATCGCGAGTAATCCAATCCAACAGCGAGCCAACATTGCGCAACAAATTACGTTGACGGAAACTCATACCAACCATAAAGCCTGAATAGAACCAAATACCCTCAAGCACGATATTATACGCCACCAAAGACCTGACAAAGTCCTTCTTACCTTCCAGCGAATAAATATCCAAATTCGGATCAAGCATCACGTCCAAATGCTTATTCTGAAAGTCAGCCTTATCAGCCAATGATTTTTTACCAAATCCCGCAGCGTAAATTTCCTCGCGATCAAACGGAAATGTCTCAATAATGTATTCAAACGTCATGAAGTGATTGGCTTCTTCCCACATCTGTTTTGACAAATATAGTTGAGCTTCCGCCGCGTTCACATATGGATAAATACCGAACGCCAATGATTTATTGATCAATAACTCGTTTGGGTTCAAATAGCTAATAACCGTTTTCAACGCGTGCTTTTCGTCGTCTGACAATTTTTCAAAATCCGCCAAATCTTGCACTAATTGAACTTCGTTTGGAAACCACGTGTTAGCCACTGCTTGATTGTAAAGATCATACGCCCAAGGGTAACGAATTGGGTGAAGTGATAATCCATCGCGTAATCCTGAACCTAAAATTCCCATCTTAATTTCCTCCTTATTTATTAATTTTCGCAAATCCAAATCCGCGCACTTTACTATTTGTGCGGACTTTTTGTTCTGCAATTTTATCAACTGAAACTGTCGTCTGCTCCGACTGATGACGCGGCTTAACGTGCAGATAATATGTTGTTTTCAAGCCACGCTTCCACGCTTCTGAATAAATCTTCACATATTCATCAATGTCTCGCGTCTCCAGGTACATATTTCGAGAAATCGCTTGATCAACCCACTTCTGAGCCCTAGCCGCCACCTCAATAAACGCGTACGGACTAAGCTGGAAACTTGTTTTATAAACATCCTTGATATTCTGAGGAATGCCGTCAATATCTTGAATATCGCCTTGCGCCGCAAAAATCTCATCCTTCAAATTGTCCCACAAACCAAGCTTCTTCAAGTCGCGAACTAAATTATGGTTCACTTCCAAAAACTTACCATTCAAAGTCGAGCGACTGAAAATCTGCGCAAATTGCGGATCAATTCCAGGAGTCGTTCCCGCCACATGACCAATATTAGCCGTCGGCGCAATCGCCATAAGAGTCGCATTTCGCATTCCCTTTTTCACCTTCTTTCGCAAACCATCCCAGTCCAGTCGCGTCTTTTGGTCTATTTTCACCTTAACGCCGCGATCTTTCGACAATTTATCAACCGTATCAATTGGAAGAATACCCTTGCTCCAGCCACTGCCTGCGAATGTTGGATAACTGCCCAATTTTTCTGCTAAGTCAGCTGACTGATCGATGGCGTGATAGCTAATGAACTCCGTCAATTGATCAACCAAATCGTACGCTTCTTTCGATTCGTAGCAATAACCCAACTTTTCCAACACGTCAGAAAGACCCATAATCCCGAGGCCAATTGCTCGAGTTTGCTGATTAGAGTGCATTGCTTCTGGAATTGGAGTTTGAGTGATATCACACAAATTGTCCAATTGTCGCACTGCCGCACGAGCCGCTTCTTTCAATCTATCCCAATCCCAAGTCTTATCCTCGCTAAGAAACGCCGACAAATTGATACTCACCAAGTTACACGTCGCAATGTTGTTTTTATCCTGCGGCAATGTAATTTCCGTACACAAGTTACTGAGGTGAATTGTGCCCGTATTGTTATTTAATGCTCGCACGTTAATCGTGTCTTTCCAAGTTAGCCACGGATGAGATGTCGCCTGCAAGCTGGTCAAAATGCGCTTAAATTGCTGACGAGCCGGAACTTTATCAAATGTTCGCAATTTCCCAGCTTCCGCCATCTTGATATATTCTTTATATCGCGCCGAAAACGCCTCGCCATATAATTCCGTCAAATCTGGAGTTTCCGCTGGATCAAACAAATACCAATCTTGGTCTTTTTCCACTCGCTTCATAAATTCGTCAGAGATAAATACCGCGGTATTTGCGAATCTGGTTCTTAGATATGGGTCACCAGAGTTTTGGCGAAGATCGACAAATTGATCAAAGTTCAGGTGCCAGTTTTCCATGTAAATCGCAGCCGCACCAGCCTTTTTACCCTTACGAGAAACCGCAAAAAGCGCCGTATCAATCATCTTCATAAATGGAATTGGTCCAGTCGATTCAGTGTTGGTGGTTTTAACTGGACTGCCTGCCGCACGTAACTTCGTAAAGCCAATGCCAATTCCGCCCGTGCCTTTAGCGATCCACATTGTGTCGCGAACAGCCTTAGCAATCGATTCCATATCATCATCGACGTTAAGCAAGAAGCAGTTACTGAGTTGCGGGAACGAACCACCAGCATTAACTCGCGTTGAGCCGCCTGGGACATACTCCAAATTGCTCATGTGATTATAAAACTCAATCGCTGCAGTCGTTGGGTCAGATTCATTATAACTAAGTCCCATAGCAATTCGCATGTGCGTAAACTGAGGTGTTTCAATTGGTGAGCCGTTTTGCTTACGAAGAGCGTAGCGATTTTTATTAGTCACCACACCCAAATATTTACTCAAATCATCACGCGCTGGATCAAGTTCCGCCGCCAGCTTTTTCAGATCAAATCGACCGTCAGCCATGCGCTTATCCAACAATCCTTCTTTCACCGCCGCCTTAACGAACTTCGGAAATTCGCGCGCATGAAGCTTTTTCAATTCTTCCGCTGTCTCGTAATCACCCAAAATCTGCTTATAGACAGTTTTCAGTAGCAATCGTGCCGCGATTTTATCGTAATCTGGATCGTCTTTAACGTTTTGGAGCACCGTTTGAATAACCGCCTCGTCCAATTGCTCGGTCGTAATTCCATCAAATAATGTCAATTGCAATTCAGTCGCCACCTGAACAACCTTAGAAATTTGGTCCGGCAAACCTTCGCATGCTTTTAAGATAGCCGTGTTAATTTTATTAGCATCAAACGGTTCTTTCGTTCCGTCGCGTTTGACTACATTAATTTCTTTCACATACCCTCCTTAATTTCCCCTCTTAAAAACAAACCACCAACACCTCATCTGGTGGCTTATCTTCGTAGCTTGTGTTTTTGTTTATTTATGGGCTCGCTATATATATAGCGTACAATAATAACTATAGCCGCTATATCTAGTGTTTTGCAAGCTATTTAGTAAAAATTACAACCTATTTATTTCACGACCAGATGAGCCGCCCCTGTCTATTATTTTTCAACAAAAAATACCGACAATACTTAAATACTGTCGGTTTATTATTCTCTTGGCGGAAGGAGAGGGATTCGAACCCTCGAACAGATTGCTCCGTTACACGCGTTCCAGGCGTGCCAGTTCAACCACTCCTGCACCCTTCCTTGTTGATAATTATACCACAACTTTATTGCCCCTTATGGTTGCACTTACCAACGTTCATTCTCTATAATAAGTCAAAGATGAAAGAAACTATTCCACCACGCATTAGGCTTGTTAATGTCACCAAAAAATTTGGCTTTGGCGACGCTGAGATTCGCGCCTTAGATAACGTCGATTTGACCGTTAAAAAGGGCGAGTTTATCGCTATTATGGGACCAAGCGGTTGCGGAAAAACTACTTTATTAAACACCCTTGGACTATTAGACCAGCCATCAGAAGGTGAATACTATCTGGACGATGTCGCTGTCGACAATCTCAGCTCACGACGACGCGCCAAAATTCGCTCCAAACACATCGGCTTCGTTTTTCAGAATTTCAATCTTATCCCTCGCCTGACTGTAATTGAAAACGTAGCGTTGCCGTTAACATATAAAGGACTCGGAAAGGTTAAACGACTCCAAGAAGCTAGCCGCATTCTGAAAACTTTTCATCTGGGACAGCGCGAATATTACATGCCGCATCAATTATCTGGCGGTCAGGTTCAGCGCGTAGCAATTGCCAGAGCGTTGGTTAATAGCCCGTCAATTATCTTAGCCGACGAGCCAACAGGAAATTTGGACAGCAAATCGAGTCATCTAATTATGGAAGAATTGTCCGACTTACATCGTCGCGGCAACACTATAATTATGGTTACTCACAACCCAGAATTGACTCATTATGCTAGTCGCGTCATCACTATGCTGGACGGAAAAATCGACACTGACGAACATAAGGAAAAGCGTAAGTTCACTAAGAAGTTGATTGTAGACGACGAAAAAGAAGAAAAACCTAAGAAGCAAAAATCTTCAAAGAAATCGAGGGCGAAAAAATCGTGAAGATATTAGTAAAAAATCATTTTGAGAACGCTACTCAGGCACTACGAGCTAATCGCGGACGAACATTCTTGACAATTGTAGGCGTAGCTATTGGCATCGCCAGTATCACCATGGTTCTATCTCTAACTGGCGGATTTAATAATCTATTCGGCGACAATTCCAACCAATCATCCACCCCTGTCGCCATTGTTAAGTCTGGCAATCAAAAAGCCGTACCGAATCTGTTGACCGAATCCGACAACACGACGACGGTCAACACATTGACTGAAACGGACGCCAGGGATATAGGAAAAATTGCCAATACGAAAGCCGCGCCAATTGCCTTCCTACACGCCGAACTGCGCGCCCGTGAAGGTAAAGTCGATATCCAAAACGCCGCGTTAATCGGCAGTACGGAATCGCTAAAAGACGTCGCCAATTTGCAAATTGCTAATGGGCAATTTATTAACGATATCGGCGGAGTTGTCGTCGGTCAGCAATTGTCGGTCGATTTGTTCGGCACCGAAAGGTCCATCGGAAACGTTATTTACATCCGAAATCAACCATTGACCGTTGTTGGCGTGTTGAAAAATATTGAAAATCCAGCCAGTTATTTGGACGTGAATTTTAACAACGCCGCGATTATTCCATTGTCCGTGATTAAAAAATTCACCCAAGGCACGCCGCAGATTCAGCAAATCATCGTGACTACCAAAGACCAGAAAAACCTCAATTCGGTCATAAAATCGGCTGATGATATTTTGAAGAAGAATCATGATAGCGATAGGAATTATCGAATCGTTTCTGGCGAAGAGATAAACGAAAAGAAGTCTAATGTCGCTAGGTTTCTCTCGATAATCTTAACTGTTATCGGCATTATTTCTCTGTTAATTGGTGGAATAGGCGTTATGAACGTGATGCTTGTCAATGTCGCCGAGCGCCAGCGTGAAGTCGGCGTCAGACGAGCCGTCGGCGCCACAGGCTGGGACATCATCAACCAATTCTTAATCGAGGCAGCAATCATCGGATTCCTCGGCGGAATATTGGGCTACGGCTTAGGCTTGGCAGGAGCTTATATTGCCAGCTTATACTTGCCTCTCACGCCTTATATTTATTGGCAAACAGCCGTCTTATCAATTGGACTATCAATAATCATCGGCGTAATTTCTGGCGTATATCCAGCAGCCCGCGCCACCAGACGCGACCCAATCGAATCTCTACGATATTAAATTAGCTAAGTTCTGCTTTCAATTTTTCAATCAACTGAACTGGACCAGGATTGACTCCATTGAGAATAGCTGTGTAAATACTAGCCGCGTCGGCCAACACCAAACCCCACAGCAATTGCTCCATAAGCGTCTTTCCTCGAAGTTCCAATACGTGCGCCTTTGGTCGCTTACCACTCAACAAACGATCACTCAGCTCCATTCGTTCGCGGATTCTGCCCCGCTCCAAATTGCTACGAATATCAAAAACCGTAAACGGCTTCTCCACAGGATGCGACGACCAGCCAATGAACTCGTTGTGATTAAATTCTGGATATTGATTCGAGAACGCCAAATTCTTCGCCGATTCATTCCAGCTAATTTTCCACTTATACGCCAGCGGCCAAGTCAATTCACCGCCAAAAACAACCAACGTCTTGCCAATTGTTAATTTCGCAATCTGCTTCGCCAAATTATCAGCTTCTGGCGTTTTAGCTGTCCAATTAGATATCTCGCCTGCCAACCAATCAGCACTATTTTTCACCTGATCATACAAATCATTATCAATCACCCAAAAATGTTGTAATAATTTCAACAATCCTCGCAAATGGTAAACCGTCGACATTCGCGGCTGCGCACCAGCTGGGACTTGAGCGTAAGTTACATTGTCATTCTTCGCTCGCTCAATCAACGCTCCACCAGTCGACATAGCCGCCAGACACGCCTTCTTCTCCAATGCTTGCTGATAACAACTCAAAGTCTCCTCGGTGTTGCCCGAATGACTAACCGCGATAACCAACGTTTCCTCGCTCACAAATCCCGGCAAGTCATAGCCCTTCACCACTTCAAGCGGAATATGCAACCAGCCCGCGGTCAGAACTCGAACCATATCAGCCGCTAAAGCCGAACCGCCCATTCCCGCGATCACGATATTCTTAAAATCTCGACGCTGATTCGCACCTTCGTGAATCGACACTTCATATCGAGCTTGTTCTGGAATATTCAAAACGCCGCTTAAAACGTCGCCTGGATCATATTGCTTTATCACATTCATATCATCTAACATCTTGCACTCCTTGATTAACTCATGTTATAGTGTAACATATATAAGCTTAAACAATTTAATATATAAGGTGGGTTATAATGGATTCTCAAGCTAATCAATCATTCAGTGACGACCAAGAACTGGCTAAGGTATTAGCTGGCGTGTCACAAGGTACAGACAATAATTTACAATTCGAAGAAACAAATGCTACAGCTTCACCTGTAATTAATCCTGCAACCATCTCACCGGACCCTGTCGCTACAGACCAGAACGATGAGCCTGCTACTGACATAACGAAGCCTGCCGCTCCAGAGCCAGTCATGCCAACTCCAGTGGTCAGCGCACCAGCTCCAGCTGCAGTCGCAGATCCTGCGCTTGATACGATTAAGCAAACTGCCTTGAACGAGTTGCGTCCATTAGTTGACAAGCTGGACGTTTCTCCAGAAGAAAAGTTTGACACTTACCTGTTACTTCTTCGTTCTACGGACGATAAAACTCTGATCGCACCAGCACACGACGCTGCTGTGGCTATTGTTGACGAAGCTCGCCGTGCTCAGGCTCTACTGGATATCATTAAAGAAATCGACTATTTCTCAAATCCTCGTTAAGTCATTTCTCCAAATAAAAACCCGCCATTTTCGGCGGGATTTTTATTGCTCGGGGCAGATTTACATCATACCCATTCCCGGCATACCGCCAGGAGCAGCTGCAACTTCAGCCTCTGGAATATCAACCACCAAAGCGCCCATAGTTGCCGCAGTTGACGCAATTGACACTGCATTTTGAACAGCTTCTTTAGTCACACGAGCCGGATCAATCACACCAGCCTTCTTCACGTCAATTAGACCATCTTCTGGCTTCATAACGTTAACACCGAATCCAGGTTTACTAGATTCAACCTGAGCAAGTAATGCATCGGCATTCAACCCAGCATTTTTCATAATCTGTAAGAACGGTTGCTTCAGAGCGTCTTTCAAGATTTGTCGACCAACCGACAAACTATCCGCGCCGCTAACTTTTAGATTGCCAGCCAAATTGACCAAAGTTACGCCGCCACCGGCAACAATTCCCTCAGCCAAAGCCGCCTTAGTAGCCGCCACTGCATCATCAACGCGGAATTTCTTCTCGTCAATTTCAGTCTCAGTCGCGCCACCAACCTTAATAACCGCAACTTTACCAGATAGCGCTGCGGCGCGCTTGTCGAATTGTTCTTTTTCATACTCGCTAGAAGCATTTTCTGAAAGCGACTTAATTTCAGCAATTCGTTCCTTCACGCCTGAAGGTTTGCCTGCGCCTTCGATAATTGTCGTTTCGTCTTTCCCGACAATCACCTTGCGTGCCGAACCCAAAACTTCCAAGCCTGCGTTTTCAAATGTCAATCCGTGATCTTCAGAAATCACAGTTGCACCGGTCAGTACGGCGATATCACGAAGCACATCTTTACGACGATCGCCGAAACTTGGCGCCTTAACAGCTACAGTATTGAATACACCTTTCAGCTTGTTCAGTACCAAAATACTCAATGCCTCGCCCTCAACTTCGTCAGCAATCAGAACAACGTCCTTTTTGCCGCTTTGTGCCAATTTTTCCAACATTGGCAAGAATTCTTGCACGCTAGAAATCTTCTTGTCGGTGATTAGAATTGCTGGCTTTTCGTACACAGCTTCCTGGCGACCCGCGTCAGTAACAAAGAACGGACTCACCCAGCCCTTGTCCAAGCTAAAACCTTCAACAACTTCAGCTTCCAGCTCCAAACCTTGACCAGCCTCAACAGTAACCACGCCGTCTTTACCGACTTTCTCAATCACGCCAGCGATCAATTTACCGATTTCCGCATCTCCCGCCGAAATCGTAGCAACTTCAGCCACGCGGTCAGACTTGCCTTCAATCGGCTCAGCCAATTTGTTCAATTCTTTAACAATTTCCGCGCCAGCTTGCTCGATTCCTTTCCTAAGTTCCATCGGATTATGTCCAGCCGCAATCAATCGATTTGCCTCTTTCAAAATCGAGTATGTCAACACCGTTACGGTCGTTGTGCCGTCGCCTGCTTGCTTGTTCAAGTTCTTAGCAGCCTGCTTGATTAAATCGGCACCGACTTTGTATCCCAGCGTTTCGTCATCATTTTCTGGCAATTCAATTCCTTCAGCCACAGTTACGCCGTCATGAGTAACTGTCGGACCGCCAAAACCCTTCGCAATCACAACATTGCGACCCTTTGGACCGTAAGTTACCTTAACTGCGTCGTATAGCGATTTAGCACCGCCAAGCACGCGATTTCGCGCATCGTCATCATAAAAAACTTTTTTTGCCATAATTAAACTCCCCTTTTTATCCAACAACCGTTGCTAAAATATCTTCTTCGCGGACGATCAAATATTCCGTGCCGTCAATTTTCAAATCCGTAGTCGAATATTCTTTGTAGACAATTCGATCACCGACTTTGACGTTCTTCACATCGCCGCCAACTGATTTAACTTCCGCAACTACTGGCTTTTCTTTAGCGTTATCAGGCAAGTAAATTCCGCTCGCTGTCTGAGTCTTTGCTTCTTCACGCACCGCTACAACACGGTCGCCAAGAGGCTTAATAGGTGTACTCACGTTATCCTCCATTTCGTTAACAACGTATCTATTGTAACGCACCAATTTAGCACTCGTCAAGTGTGAGTGCTAATTATCTCCTACGCCTCGACTTTCTAGATTTTTTACAACGGTCGTGGTAATATTCACACAGAAGTAGGTAGCGCCACCCGTATTGGATGGGAAAGCGGACCTACTTCTTTTTATGACGGCTGTCTTCTTTCCTAGATATTTCTTCAAGTTCTTCCTTATAAAGTGAACACACCCTTTTAACAGCGTTATCACTCGGCATTAAATTGTCTCCATATAAACCAAAGTCACCCCGTCTATGATCGAAACCAGACCAACTAGCGTGACATCCCTCATTACGGTCGCTATTATTAGCATTCCGCGCAGAGTCGGGCGTTGATTTTATATCAAGACCAATTATATGTTCACCACCATATTTATCCCTATACTCAACAATAAGATCTATTCCAGCAAGATCATCGTCAATGCTAGTCGTATGAACAGCCCGCACTCCCTTAGTTTTCCTTAAAGCTATTTCAGCGGCGATTTCATGACGCATTCCATTAATAACGTGGGTTAAAAATTTATATGCATTTTCAATTTCCTCATCGCTATAGCCAAGACAATCCATAGCACCTTGAATATCCGATATAAGTTCTGATTTGCGAGTATATTGCCCTTCGCTAATTATGTCTCGTACAACCTTATTAAAAGCTACAACTGTCTCTTTTTCTCTTATCTTATTATTGCGCTCATAAAATACCCCATTTCTATAAGATTCAAGTTTTTCTTCCGCGCAAATCCAATAAGGCATGAATTGTATAAATTTCAATATTAATTTCAATATTTTATCTTCCGGTGCTTTATCCGTGTCACCTCTCTCTTTTAAAATATCATCCGCAACACCTGACGCAACATATCTATCCACTAATCGATATGAACTTTCCGGATTAAACTCTCTGGTTGCAGCTCGCCCTATCCCTAATACAATTTTACGCAGTCTTTCTTGATATTCGGAAGATTCAACAATCTCCCAAGCAATCTCAGCTACTCCTGATCCTCTAGCAATCTCCATATAATGGTTGCTATAATACCATAAAATCATTAAAAATGCAACCTCACGCCCCTCTCCCTACTATTCCCCAATCTGTTATAATAACTCCATGCAATTATTCAAACATCTCTTAGAAACAATTCTCGGCTCTTACGTAAAGAAATATCTTAAATCTCATCCCGACACCAAACTAATTGCCGTAGTTGGCAGCGTTGGTAAAACTAGCGTAAAATCAGCAACCGCCACTGTTCTATCAGAAAAATTCACCGTGCGTCATAGTCGTGGCAATTTGAACACGACCTTAAGCGCGCCGCTGGAAATCTTAGGCGTAGACGGACCAAAAAACGCCAAATCTCCCCTAGCCTGGCTAAAAGTCTTCTTCGCAGCACACGCCAGCGTAAAAAACCCCGAATCGCCAGATATAATTATTCAAGAATGCGGCATTGATTGTCCTGGTGAAATGGCTACTTTTATGCGCTATATTCAACCCGACATTGCCATAATTACCTCTGTTGCTCCTGAGCATATGGAGTTTTTCAAAAATATGGATACGGTAGCTCATGAGGAATTGTCTATTAGTCAAGTCGCTAAAAAAACCATCTTCAACCTTCACGATATCGATGAAAAATATCATAATCTCATAGTTGGAAATCGCGTGAGTTACGGCGACGAATCCGCCGACGTTTTCCTGGAAATTAAAAAGACTACAGATACTGGCTGTATTGTCAATCTCAAACACTCCGAGGGAACTTCTCAGGATATTAATATTTCTGTATTGGGCAAACATAATATTCGCTCAATCACTGGCGCGGCGGCGGCGGGATTGGCTTGCGGCATGAATATTGAAGAAGTTGCGGCGGCTTTAACAAAAATCAAACCAGTTTCAGGTAGAATGAATATTTTACGCGGCATACGTGGCTGTACATTGCTGGACGACACTTACAATGCCAGTCCTATTGCTATGGAAAATTCGCTAAAAACGCTCTATTCCATCTCTGCTAATCATAAAATTGCCGTATTGGGAGATATGAATGAACTGGGCGAAACATCCGAATCAGAACATAAAAAAATCGGTGAAATTTGCAACCCTAAACAGTTAGAATTGCTCATCACCGTCGGTAAAATGGCCAGAAAACACCTCGCGCCAATCGCTGAAGAAAATGGCTGTAAAGTAATTTCTTTTGACACGGCGCTTGAAGCTGGAGAATTCCTGAAAAATAGCGACATTAAAGATACGACAATTCTATTCAAAGGCTCACAGGGCGGTATTTACCTTGAAGACGCCGTGAAAGAATTACTATTCAACCCAAGCGATGCAGAAAAATTAGTTCGTCAATCACAAAGCTGGAAACAGATTAAAGCGAAATTTTACGGCTCTTTTTCTCAATCTCAGAAATAATTTCCTGAACGACTTTCTTGTCGTTCCACGGAATTCGCTTGCCATTCACAATTCGGTACTGCTCATGACCCATGCCCGTAATCAGAATAGTATCACCACGAACAGCCGACTTCAGAGCTTGATAAATCGCCTGTTTTCGATCAGCAATTTCCGTCATTTTATGAGCCTTTTTCGTTCGCTCAATTCCCTGACGAATCATTACCCGAATTTCATCTGGATTTTCGTTATAGCTCTCCTCGTCAGTCAGGAAAATCCTATCTGCCAAATTAGCCGCCAGTTCGCCCATAATCGGACGCTTTGTCTTATCTCTGTCGCCACACGCACCAAACACCAAAGTTAATCGCCCCTTGGTAATTTTATGAGTGGTTTTTAGCAATTTTTCCAGCGCGTCTGGCGTGTGCGCATAATCCACAATGATATCAATTCCAAGCTTATTTTCTACTCGCTCGAATCTTCCAGGAATCGCTTCCAAATTCGCCACGCCCTCTTGGATATCTTCCAACTTTATCCCCAACAAATATGCCAACGACACCGCAGCCGACATATTCATCACGTTAAATTCGCCAGGCAAATTAGTCGCCAACTCCAAATGAGTTTGATGGTCAATCAGCAAACTTGCCTCTGTTCCCTTTTTATACAACTTAGCGTGCGTCAAGTGAGCTTCAGCTTCCGGATTCGTTCCGTAAGTCATTTTCTCGCCAGAAGCTGTAAACTTGTCAAAATATTCAAACCACTCGTCATCACGATTCAGCACGATATATTTCGGCTTTTTCTCAAACAATTTAGCCTTAGCTGCCGCGTAAGCTTCCATCGTTTTATGGTAATCCAAATGGTCTTGAGTCAAATTAGTCATTACCGCCGCCTCAATTGGCACGCCGTCAAATTTATGCTGCGACAGAGCGTGACTGGTTGCCTCTAAAATCACATACTCCACACCTTCACGCTGAGCCGTCTGAAAAAAGCTAAACAGTCTCGCTACAGTCGGCACCGTCGCATTCAAATCATTTATCTTTTCCTCGCCAGCAATTTCAATCACCGCCGTCGTAAATAACGCGGTCTTAAAGCCAGCTTCTTTCAAGATCTCATTGATATAACAAGCGGTCGTAGTTTTCCCGTTCGTCCCTGTTACTGCGATAATTCTCAAGCCACGAGCTGGATTGCCGTATCTTAGGCTAATCATCTTCGTGCGCGCAACTCTATAGGCGTTTTCGGTTTTTTCCAAAGCTCCTTGAGGTAGCGTTTTTCTAGCAATTTTTACCAACTCGTTTTTCATAATACCCATTTTACCACTTATATTTGCTATAATAAAAACAAATGAGGATTTTGGGAATTGAATCCAGTTGCGACGAAACAGCGGCGTCAATAGTTGAAGATGGCGAACGCTTACTTTCAAATGTCGTCAATTCACAAATTGATATTCACGCAGAATACGGCGGAGTTATTCCAGAAATTGCCGCTCGCAGCCACTTGGAAGTTGTAAATCCCGTCATTAAAAAAGCTTTGTCTGACGCAAATTGCACTTGGGATGATATCGACGCCATCGCCGTTACTTACGCGCCGGGGCTTATTGGCTCGCTATTAATCGGCACTCTCGCCGCCAGAACTCTCGCTATTATTCACAATAAACCGCTCTTTAAAATTCATCACGTAGAAGCTCACGTGTACGCCAATTTTATCAACAAGCAATCCGACAATTTATCTCTAACATTGCCGAAACAACAGCCGTCATTCCCTATGCTTTCGTTAATCGTTTCAGGCGGACATTCACAACTTGTCCTATTCAAAAATCACGGTGATTATCAACTTATCGGACAAACCCAAGACGACGCGGTTGGCGAAGCGTTTGATAAAGTCGCTAAAATCATCGGTTTGCCATATCCTGGCGGCCCAGCTATCGCTAAAGCTGCCGAGCTTGGCGACCCACACGCGTTTCACTTGCCTATCGCCAAACTATCAGGCGAATACGATTTCTCCTTCTCTGGGCTTAAGACAGCCGTTTTGAGGGTCGTTCAGCACGAAGTCGGTAAAGACTTCACTTTTCCCTCTCATGAGCTTCCAGCGCTCGTAGATGACGAATTACGACGTAATATGGCGGCGAGTTTCCAATACACAGCCATAAAAACTCTCGTAAATAAAACAAAGAAGGCGTTTGACAATTTCCAGCCAGCCTCCGTTGTAATCGCTGGCGGAGTCGCAGCTAATCAAGAATTGCGCCGTCAATTACGCGAAGCTTTGCCAATTGACATCGAATATGCCCCTATTCAACTCTGCACAGATAACGCCGCGATGATTGCCACTCTCGGTTATTTCAGATCTCAAATTGACGAACCAACAGATCCATACGATTTAGAAGTTCAGCCAAGTTTATCAATGACAGCAATATAACGTTGTGAGGATTACAACATGAATCAACATTTTCTACAATCATCAGCCTGGGAAAAATTCCAACAATCGCTCGGTCGAAAAGTCTTTCACAACAGAGGTGAAGGATGGGAATATTTCGCAATATTAGAGCGCGGCACAGGCAATTCCCGCTTATATTGCCCTTTTGGTCCAACCGCTATTAACGAAGAAGCATTACGATTGGCGCTAAAAGACTTAGCGGAGCTCGGCAAAAAACTTGGCGTAGCTTTCCTCAGAGTCGGACCAATTAGGCCCACCTTCTCTAAGGTATTATCTGATGAGCATTGGAAGAAAGCCACTTACGTTCATTTGCAGCCAGAACATACGCACGTTATCGATCTCCAGCAACCAGAGGAAGAGATTATAGCAAGCATGGCGCAACCTGTAAGGAATTGTTATAGGAATTATCACAAAAAAGGCGTAACGGTTCATCAATCTCAAAACCCAGACGATATTAAATATTTCCTAGAATTGATACACGAAGTTGCCAAACGAACTGGCATGTCGCCGCACCCAGATTCATATTTTCATAAGCAAGCCAATTCTCTACTTCCATCCAAAGATGCTTCATTTTGGTACGCAACATATGATAATAAAGTAATTGCTACTGCCCTATTTTTCGACTCAAAAACAACTCGAATTTATGCACATGCGGCAGCAAATTCTACACCAGAATATCGCAAGCTTAACGCTGGAACTGCCCTGCTCACCGAAGCGATAATCGATGCAAAACATCGTCAAATGGAGAAAGTCGATTTATACGGAATTGCTCCTGAAAACGCACCAAAAAATCACCCATGGGCTGGCTTTACGAAGTTCAAGCGATCATTCGGCGGCGAAGATATCTATTCTGGGTCAACTTGGGAACTCCCCCTAAAGCCACTTCAATATTGGCTATATCGAGCATATCAAACGATCAGAAAATAACCTTATTTCATCCATCACACCACATAAATTTGTGGTATAATTAAGATGTAATATAAACATGTGGAGAAATTAGAGGATTACATATTTAAGGGCTTTTGCACGTGAAAAGCTACTTTGTTTTCTTTTGTCTTTTTTCACATGAAAAAACCATGGAATAACTTATGCAGCTAGCTAAACAATACGTACCAAACGATTACGAACCGAATATTTACGCCATATGGGAAACCAGTGGCGCATTAGAGCCAACAGGGGTAGGCAAGCCATATTCAATCATTATGCCGCCACCTAATGCTAACGGTAATCTTCACATTGGGCACGCACTCGATATGAATTTGAAGGATATCCTGATTCGCTATCACCGAATGAAGGGCGACGACGCCGTATTTATTCCGGGCGCCGACCACGCTGGGTTTGAAACTTGGGTTGTGTATGAAAGGGAATTGACGAAGCAAGGGAAGAGTCGCTTCGATTTTTCACGTGACCAATTGTATAGTCAAGTTTGGAATTTTGTACAAGAAAAACGCGGCAATATGGAGCTGCAATTGCGCGCGTTAGGTGTTAGTGCATCATGGAAGCATTTGACGTTCACTCTGGACGATAAAGTCATCAACACTGTATACGATACATTTAAGAAAATGTGGGATGACAACTTGGTTTACAGGGGTGAAAGGATTGTTAATTACTGTACCAAGCACCAAACCAGCTTTGCCGACATCGAGGTAGAGCATAAGAATGAGAAAGGGAAGTTGTGGAAAATAGCTTACCCGACATTAGATAAAATTGGCGAGATTATCATTGCTACTACGCGTCCAGAAACTATGCTTGGCGACGTTGCTGTGGCGGTTCATCCAGACGACGAGCGATACAAAAAATTGATTGGAACTCGCATTTTACTGCCAATTGTCGATAAGGAAATTCCTATCATCGCGGACGAATATGTCGACATGAGCTATGGCACCGGTGCAGTTAAGATTACACCAGCACACGATCCGAACGACTTTGAAATTGCGAAACGCCACGATTTACCTATAGAGTCAATTATCAGCCCAGAAGGGAAGATGATAAACGTGCCAGCGCAGTTCTTAGGATTAACGCCAATAGAAGCTCGCGCTCGAGTTTTGGAAGCGTTGGAGGCACTGGAGCTACGTCGCGGTGAAACTGAAATTGAACACGCCGTTGGACATTGTTATAAGTGTGGCAGCGTGATTGAGCCAATGATTAAAGAACAGTGGTTTATTAAAACACAATCACTCGCACAGCCAGCAATTGACGCGCTTAAAAAAGAAGAAATTACTTTTTATCCAGCATCCAAGCGTAAAGAACTCATCGCATATCTTGAGCAATTGAAAGACTGGAATATTTCACGACAGATTCCATGGGGAATACCAATTCCTGCGTTTGTAAATGAAAACGACCCTAAGGATTGGATATTCGACACTCGTACCAACGAGCAGAGCATTGTTGTAAATGGCACAACATATATTAGGGAAGAAGACACCTTTGATACATGGTTCTCATCTGGTCAATGGCCATACATCGTAACGGATTACTTAACTGGCGGCGATTTAGCTAATTATTTCCCAACTGACATGATGGAAACTGGTATGGATATTATGCGTGCATGGGTTTCTCGAATGATCATGCTCAGTCTGTACCGAACAGGGAAGTTGCCGTTCAAAGAAGTTTATCTACACGGAATGGTTAATGACGAGCACAATCAAAAAATGTCCAAGTCTAAGGGTAACGTTATCAATCCAATGGAATTGGTTGCGGAATTCGGATCCGACGCAACACGCATGGGAGTTATTTCTGGGCGAGCGCCAGCTCAAAGCCAAGCCTTCAACAAGGGATCAGTCATTGCGGCACGTAATTTCTGCAATAAGCTATGGAATATTGCCAGGTTTGTCGAGGCGCAGATTGGCGATAATCACCAAATTGTTGGCTTAGAGCCACAAACTCCGGCCGATCACTGGATTATTCGCCAACTGAACGACGCTGCCAATAACATTGCCGTTAGAATAGAACAATATCGCTTCTCAGAGGCATCAGAAACTGTTTACCACACTATTTGGGACGACGTGGCTGATTGGTACATTGAATCGTCTAAAACCGCGATCAATCGTCCATTACTATCTTGGGTTTTGGCAACTTCTTTGAAAATCGCTCATCCATTTGCGCCGTTTGTTACGGAAACAATTTGGCAAACACTCAATTACACCGACGGCATTTTGATGCGTGAAGCTTGGCCAACTCCAGAAAAGTTCGATCCAATTGCCGCTGAGCAATTCGAGCAACTTAAACTTCTGGTCGCCGAAGGTCGCTGGGTGATTGCTGAACTGCCAGGGAATAAGAAATATCGATTGCTATACGGCAACGACAGCCTTATTGCTGACAATCAAGACACAATTAGGCATCTTATGCGGCTTGAGGCAATTGAGCACACGGATCAGCCGCGTGGACTGAGATTAGCAGCAGCAAACAGGGAAGCGTGGCTAGATATTGATAGTGAAACTCTGTACCAGCATCAGGAAAATCTGGAAATGCGCCTAGCCGAAGCACGTCAGAAATTGGCGGGATTAAAGAAGCGCCTGGAAAATCCGACTTACGTTGAGAAGGCGCCAGCTCACCTTGTCGAGGAAACTCGCGAGCAATTAGCCGAGCAAGAAAAAATCATTACTCGGCTTATTTCAGAACTGGAAGTGATTAGCTTAAAATAGCCTAGCTCACACCTTCAAAGTCAAGGTGATATCCGTCAAAAGTATGTTGACCACGAGCAGCATATTTTTGGCGCAATCGCTTCTTATCGTTGTTACGAGGTGTAGTTCGTGGTCGCGCTGAACCTTCTTTCAACACATTTGACAATTGAGCGTGTTCTGGATGAGTATGAGGCTTTGTTTCTGGCATTTTTATTTCATCCTCAACGCCACTTTGAACGCTATATGTTTTCCAAGATGACAAAAACGCTTTATCGACGTTGGTGTCGTGCAGCAGCACACCAAACGCTACATTCAAACTGACAAACATAGTTGTAACGGTGAAAAACTGTTGTACTAAATTCATTTTTATTCTTTCTTTTTGTATCTATTTTTAGAATACTGATTACAATGTTAGCATAAGCTTTGTTTTTTGTCAAGTATATTTCCCAGCATAGAAATAGTCATCCTGAACTTTACAGAGAAAATGTTTAGTATAATGGAGTTTATGGGATACCTAATTTCTATTAAGGTCGCACTAATCCTTTTCCCAATTTTGGCTTTTCTTATCACGTTGCCATATATGATTGCGAACTATCGAAAATACGGCTCCGTTAATAAGCTGCGGACTTTGATTTTCTATTCCTTTATTCTGTATTTATTAACCATATATTTCTTAGTTATTTTACCGTTACCAAATCCAGAATCCGTTCGCACAACTTACGCAGAAAATCTGAATTTAATTCCGTTTTCATTCGTCGCTGATTTTATAAAGAACAATCCATTTGTATTAACAGATAGCTCAACTTGGATTACGGCGATAAAACATCCCACTTTTTACGTTCCTGCTTTCAACGTTTTAATGCTCATTCCGTTCGGAATTTACCTGCGCTACTATTTCAAATGTAGCCTTAAAAAGACGTTGTTATTGACAGCTATTTTAAGTTTATTCTTTGAACTAACTCAATTATCCGGGCTTTATTTCATCTATTCAGGGCCTTACCGATTAGCCGACGTCGATGATATCATCCAGAACACGATAGGCGGATGCGTCGGTTACTTTCTGGGCTGGTTTGCGACATGGCTACTTCCGTCCAGGGAAGAAATAGATGAAAAATCCCTTGAGGCTGGCTCACGAGTTTCTGCAGTCCGCGTTAGTTTATCTCTAATAATCGACGCTGTTATCGTCCGTATTCCTTACACCTTATCAAAAACCCAACTTCCGTTTTCGCTATTTTTAGCCCTCTATTTTAGCCTAATTCCTCTACTGAATGGCAAAACTTTTGGTAGCGCATTATTAAAGTTTGGGCTAACATTTGAAAATAAAAAATGGATTCGCACAATTTTCAGAGGAATCTTACTTACGATATATTTTCGCATCATTCCCGCAGGCTTGTTTTACCTAGCGAATGAATTTAATAAGGAAGCAGATTCGCTATTGTTTCTCTGTCTGCTCGCAATTGCGTTCTTAGCATTCATACTATTTGTATTAATTACAATTGTCGTAGCGTTATTTAACCGACGTTTTATATTTGATCGTCTATCTGGCACAAGTTACGAGAGTACAATTCAAGCCAAACAAGAGAAATAAAAATCTCCATCGCAACCAACAAAAATAGGAGATCCGTATGAATCTCCTATTTTTCAAATTCAATAGTATTATTTTGGCGGAAGGGGAGGGATTCGAACCCTCGGTACGTTTTACCGCACGCCGGTTTTCAAGACCGGTACCTTCAACCACTCGGTCACCCTTCCGTACTATCTATGAATTTTGGCGGAGGAGGGGGGATTCGAACCCCCGCTACAGATCTCTCCATACTAACGATTTAGCAAACCGTCCCCTTCAGCCACTTGGGTACTCCTCCAAATTCACTATTTAGTGTATCATAGAAGTGTAATTATTAATAGCTTTATCGCAAATAGGGTATAATAGAATTATGGTAAAAGGATATATTTCTAAAATTATAACAGGATTACTTACAATCGGATTCGGTGTAGCTTTGGTAACTGCTCCAGTTTCCGCGTTAGGTGAGGGCGGTGCGCCAGCTGGAATTAACGCAGCACGCGGTGACAATACACCATCCAACTTGGCTAATGGCGATTCATCAATCGTAAGGCGAGCCATCAACATTATGCTATTCGGCGTCGGCGTCTTAAGTGTCGTTATGCTAATCTTCGGCGGTTTCCGCTATGTAATATCTGGCGGTAAAAAAGAATCCGTCACAAACGCCAAAAACACAATTTTATATGCAATCATCGGTCTACTAATCGCAGTCTTTGCTTACGCCATCATTAACTTCGTCCTTAGCGCAGCTTTAAGTGGCGGATCAACCACTAACGTTTAATTGTTCACTAATTCTCATCGTGGTATACTAACGTCATGAACGATAGTCCAGAAAACCAAGACTTTGAAACGCCAGCACCTGACAGGCTTGATTTAACCGAGCCAATAGCTTGGAACGCACCAGAAGGCGTACAAGTTCAGCGCGGTAAATTGTGGTACATGTTTTTTGTCATTGTGTTGATAGGATTAATGGCTTTGGCAATTTTGGTGTTTAAGAACTGGACTTTCGCAGTTTTACTGCCAATTATGGCTGTAGCATTGTTTGTATTATCAAACAAAACCCCACAAGTAATAAACTACGCGATTAGCCCCAAAGGTATTTACATCGCCGACGTTTTACACGATTTTAGCGAATTTCGCGCATTTGGATTAATTCACGAAAACAACCAACATTCGATTCTATTATTACCCGTAAAACGATTCTCACCAGGTTTAACTATTTATTTTTCCGAAGCAGAAGGCGAGAGAATTGTCGATATGCTCGGAGCGCGCCTACCAATGCAAGAAATTAAGCCAGACGCCTTAGAGAAGTTTATTCGGCTGATAAAGCTATAGCTTGATTGACTATATTTCATGTGGTAGAATACAAAAGTTCAATGCTTTATAGCAATGAAGGTACCTTATATTTTTGTATAGCCTTTTCGAAAGGCTGTATGCACCCGTAGCTCAGCTGGATAGAGCGCTGGCTTGCGGAGCCAGAGGTCGTAAGTTCGAATCTTGCCGGGTGTACCAATTAACCTAAGGAGGGGTATGGATTTTATTAAGTACGTAAAATATTCAGGATTAGGAATTGTTGCAATCTGTTCAACTGCTATAGCAATTTTAGCTGGCGCAGAGTTCTTTGAATTGATAACTTGGAATGAAGCCAGTAAGTGGATGATTAAGTTTTGTCAATTAGGCGGCGTCGGTCTAGCGCTATGTATCGTCTGGAGTATTATCGGCACTATAATAGCCAAAGACTCAAAGAAAACTGATAAAAAATAATTTCCCGAATTAGTTAGATACGGAGAGGTGCAGGAGTGGTTGAACTGGCCGCTCTCGAAAAGCGGTATGGGGCAACTCATCGAGGGTTCGAATCCCTCTCTCTCCGCCATAGATATTATGAAAATCACCATTATAACAATCGGAAAAAAGCACGAAGCCTGGGTTCAACCAGGCATTTCTCGTTTTTTAGAGCGTCTACGAGCACCATTTGCTGCGGAAATGATTATTCTACCGCATTCAAGCTTTGAAGGCGACAGAGCGCGCCAGGAAGAGTCTGAGCGTATTTTTTCACGCCTCAATTCAGATGACTTCGTTATTTTGCTCGATGAGCGCGGCAAGAACTTATCATCGCCGGAATTATCTGACCTAATAACCAAACATACCAACAAGCATATTGTCTTCATCATCGGTGGCGCTTACGGAGTTACTAGCGACTTGCGCCAAAAATCCAACATCGTCTGGTCGCTGTCAAACTTAGTGTTTCCACACCAATTAGTTCGTCTTATTTTAGCTGAGCAATTATACCGCGCCCAAGAAATCCATCGCGGCAGTCATTATCATCACTCATAATTTTGGACGTCCGTGCCTGGCAATAACAGCAATTTCCACGTGTTTGGCGCCATTTTTTCTCAAACATTCCGCCGCCGCCAACACAGTTGAACCAGTCGTAAAGATATCATCAATAATGATATACCGCTTATTTTTATAAATTTTACCCGCAATTTCAAAAAACTCCTTTGCTTGACGTTTTCTCTGGGCGGAAGACTTCGTAAAATGCTGAGTGACGTTATTTCTGCGCCGAAGTAGGGAACGACATTCTGTTTTTCTTCGTCGAGATAGTTTAATAGCAATTTTTCGGATATGATCAAATCCACGACGCCGAATATTCTTAGAAATTGTAGGGATTGGTACGATTACTGTACCTGGCGGCAATTCAGGCAGAGCTTCGTCTAAGAACTCACTTAGTAAATCAGCCGCCGCCTGAACGCGATTGAATTTATAATCATCAATAATCTTTGCGACAACACCTGCACGTCGCGAAAAACACCAGATCATATCACAGGGAAGATTATGCTTTTTACATAAATTGCCATTCTCCAATAAATCGCCGCATAATACACACATATCATACTTCCGACTCGTGATGTATTTTTTACAATCTAAGCATAAAATATCACCCGTTTTACCACACTTATAACAGTGGTGAGGAGCGATGATTGATAATAGCGTGTCAAACATTGTAATTTTTACGTTTTAAGCCTTTCTCTGTTGATTATAACGCACATTACAGTTATACTAATAAAGACTTTGTCAATGAGCCTATTATAAAAGTGGAGGAAATTATGGCCCGAAAGCAAGATGATACATTACTAACAGAGCAGGAATTGGCAGCGGCGTTTATTGACGATGATAACGACGATCTGCTACCTGGTTTTAACGACGACAATAGCAGAAGCAACAGTACACCAGCAGCACGATCCGATGACAATTGGGAAGATGAGGCTGATGATGCAATGGGTCAATTGGCTGTTGACGTTTTTGAGACAGAAAACAACTTAGTTATCAAAGCTCGTACTGCCGGCGTAGATCGAAACGACCTAGACGTAAGCATTTCTGATGGAATCTTAACAATTAGCGGCACACTGTCTAGCGGTGACGAAGCGGACGTTCGCCAATGGCACATCCAAGAATGCTACTGGGGCGAATTCAGTCGTACACTAGCATTGCCAACCGCTGTGAATGAAGAAGGTGTTAAGGCAGAATTAAAAGATGGCGTTTTGACAATTACTTTTGAAAAGATAAAGCAAGAAAAAGCAAAGAAAATTCAAGTTCTGTAAAAACCATTTCACAGAAAATACCGTCACAAGTTGGCGGTATTTTTTTTAGCCACAAAAAAAGAACCTCATCAGCGAGGCTCTTTTTTACCGGTAGGGTAGATTAACCCTTAAACTTATCGATAACCATATTGACGATTGCGTATGCTAAAATAGCGATCACCAAACCGACAATTGCGTACAAAACTGTGTTCTTAGCTGCAGTGACCTTATTGCTATCACCAGCTGAAGTAGTGTAGCGGATACCACCCCAGATAAGCATAATAACACTCAATGCACCAACGGCAAACAAGAATATATTTACAAATTGCTTAACCAAAGTTTGAGGATCTGAAGCGGTTTCACTCACACCTTCTCCTCTTGCACTGCTTACACCATTAGTTAAGGTAAAATCACTTTCAGCGCTTGCAGCTGGAGCTACAGCCAAAGCAACAGTTGGTACTACCAGTAGTCCCGCCAAGATTAATTTTAATTTATTCATTGTTATTTTCTCCTTGTTTAATGATATTACTATTATACATTTTTATCTGTTATTTGCAAAACTAATTAGTCTTTACCTCAATTCCGAATTGTCTCAAAATCATCTTAACTATAACCCATGCAAGAACAGCCACAATTAGACCAACTATCGAATAAGTGAGAGCAGTTTGAGCAGACTTCGTTTTTGCGGCATCTCCAGCTGAGGTGATATAGCGAAATCCGCTAAAGATAATCATAGCAACAGATAAAATACCCACAGCCCACAGTAGAAAATTAATCAATATACTTATTAATCCACCTTCACCTGCAATGCTTTTATTTTCCATATCCGCCGTAGTAGCAGTTTTTATACCTTTCTTTACGACGCTATTAGCAGCTTGCGCGGAAACGTTTGTCGGAAGAGAAGCTACTGATATGGATGAAAGTCCAAACACCGAACAAACTACAATTAACGCCGATAATATCATTTTTTTCATTTTTACTCCTTATTATTACTAGATGCATCAGGTTTGGCAGGCGGCTTATTAAACCCGTCAAACACAAAATTAACAATCGCTGAAGCGAATATAGAGACTATTAAGCCAACGACAGCATATAAAATAGTACTCCTGGCTTTTGCAGCCTTCTGAGCATCACCACTGGAAAGTGCAAATAAAATACCACCAATAACTATCATAATAATCGAGATAGCACCGACAGCCATAAGTAGAACTTCAACGATAGTTTTTATAATACCATTCACCTGACCTTCGCCGCTATCTTTATTTTGACAATAGACAGAGTTGTCGCTTCCATTTTCCTTTGAGCAAATATTAATACCGTTAGCTGCAGACACCACTGGATTAAACACTCCAAGTAGCCCAATAATTAGTATTCCAGCCGTCAGGATTTTTGTAAAAATCTTCATCTTAAACCTTTCCTATAATATAACCTGTTATAGCAATCGCGTTAGCAATAATTACCAAACCGATGACTGCATATAGAATAGTATTCTTTGCGCTAGCCGTCTTAGCTGGATCACCAGAGGACAGGGAATAGTTTATTCCAGCAATAATAACAATAATAACGGCTACGACACCAGCCACCCAAAATGCCAAATTAACAAACTTCATAATATCTACACCATTATCCTTCGGCACACCAAGACTATCAGCACTCCCCAACAATCCAGCAAAAAATTCCATATATCTCATTTTATACTCCTATATTTGATGATATAAAGTTAACCAACGCAACAGAAGCTAAGGCGATAACCAAGCCAATCGCGGCACTCATAATAGTCTTTCGTCCATGAGCAGCCTTGTCTGGAGCACCGTTACTGGTCATCATCAAGAAACCACCGTATATAATATATCCAACGGTCGCGTAACCAATAAGTTGCAGCAAATCATCAACGATATTAAGTGCGATTTTCCAGATATAGTTAGCTTGAGAATTAGTGTCTGCGCCTGGACTTTTAAGGGAACAGTCATCATTAGTTAAACCGCTATACCATGGTTTTAACGTTAAAATTTTTCCCTTATTAGAACACGTATCGTTGTCATCCGCAAAAGAAGTATTCGGGAAAGTTACACTTGCCCCAAATGACCCTATAATCATTAAAGATATTGCTATTATAATCTTCTTCATTAATCGAAAACTCCTCCTGGAATAATAAAGTTAGTAATTGCCACCATAAATGCAAACATTATTATCCCAATGACAGTATTCGTCCAGACTTCACGCGCTTTTTTTATCTTATCAGGACTACCCTCAGAAGTGGTATATAAGAATGCCCCGTATATAACAGCACCAACCGCCGCGACCAAAACTCCAGCGGTTAAGATTTTAATAACTTGCTTGATTATGTTGATAATTGCCGTGCTACCCGTGCCATCACAAGAAATAACAGAAGTTTCCGCGCCGCCGCAGCTGGCAGCTAAAGCTATTCTGGGTATAAAAACACTTCCTGCGATTACTGTTGCGATGAATATACTGATTACAATATTTCTTTTTGTCATAAAATTTTCTCTTATACCTAAATTGTAAAATAGTCAAGCGAAAAAAGCAAACATTTTCCTTGAAAAGACAGAAGCAATCTGATAATATAAGGGGTATTGATATGCGCTCGTAGTGAAGTTGGCCTATCACGCCTCCCTGTCACGGAGGAGATCGCCGGTTCGAATCCGGTCGAGCGCGCCACAGATATTTTCACCCTGACAGGGTGTTTTTTTATGGAAAATATACCATTTTTATTGCATTTTTGTACAATTTGTGTTATGATATCGCCAATTGGACTGGAAGGTCTAAGGAGTTTTTATAATAAAATACCTGACAATGTCAGAGAAAGGACCCCAAGCGTTATGGTTTATAATCCCAATAAGCTTAATAGCCCAAGCGGTTCAGAACTACCAAAAAAAATAATGGCACTAATTGGTGCGGCAGCATTCGCGCTTGGAGCAGCAGGATGTAATGGCGAGACTCACAGCGAGCCAACTCCAGATACGACAACATCTACAGCGCAGGAAACGCAGAATCCAACATCAACTTTAAGCCCAACTCCATCTCCTGAAGCCAGCACAACTAAGGCTGAGAAAGACATACCTCAAGAAATAATCGACAAATATAAAGACGTAAATCTATCTGACATCAGAGGTCTTTTAGAAAAAGAAAAAAGTGGTGAAGAAGTTAGCTATAGTGAATGGCGAGCTACTTTCACTAAATTCGTAAACGAAAACTTAATACCAGAAGACAATCGAATATCTGCAGATAAATACGAAGCTGTATACACTAACAGAGATAATCTAGTCGAAGATCTAAGTCCTGTCATCGAAAATAATGTTATAGGTATATTCGCTCTTGGAAGTATACGTCAAGACTCTATTGAACACGGTTATCCTTTCTCTAAAGAAGAAATGAAAATCATAGACAAGGGTGTATTAAATACAATTACAGCCGCTCAAGCTAAGTTCTCCTTAGGTTCTATAACTAAGTATGATAAGAATGAGCATTTTCCTAATATATTCAGGATAAAATATATAACCAATATTAGGGCAGAGGCCATTTTTGAGAGCACGGGTAAAAACTATAAAGGTGAAGAGACGCCATATACCTATTACACGTCTGACCCTTATGAAAAAGGGACCCAGAACCATTGTGACGTTAAACAATCTATCGCAAGATGCATGGAAACCGAAGCTGGCGTAGATCTTGGACCAAATAAATCTCCGTCTGGAACCGGTTCTATATATGGAGCTAATACTATAGAGATATCTAAAGTATATGAAATATCCTATGAAAATACTGACGGCAAGCAACGATCTGTACCTTTTGTAGTTAGAACGTTTGTTAACGGCGACACAGATCCAAATAACTTAAATGTCCCCGGAACTCAGGAGGTTTGTAGTAGTTTACATAGCGTAGATTTCACTGACGTCGGCAAAGAAATGTATATGACACCCGTAATAGCTGGTTTTGATATATTGACCGACTCTGATATAGACTTTCCATTCCTGGAAGAAAATGGTGTTAAAGTAGCACCTAGATCCATTCCCGAGGTTGCCGAAGCTATTGAAAATAGAAATAAGTAGATTTTTTAATCTATTCCTTGCATAAACACCTTCATATGTGATTAAATGAAGGTGTTTATGTTTATTGGGAAACAAGCAATTAAAAGGGTGGGGCGGCTTAAGAAGTCTATTATACTTTTATGCATATTTACTCTTTTTATACTACCTATAGCAAATATTTTATCAGCCCATCCCGCGTTAGCTTCAAAAGACCCGAGCAGGTTTAGTAATCTAAAAGAGAATGACCAATATAATTTCTACGTATATGCCTCTGTTATGGTTAATTGTTTCGAGCTAAAAGGCCTAAGTGTGCACCAAGATGTCGACGACCAGATGCTGACTAAAAATGAAATGTTTAGAGATACCGCGTGGATTTATGTGGGCACATATCCAAACGTGAAAAGCTTTTCTAAAGGAGCAATAAACTGCGGAGATACAGGATTTCAACAGGAAGCCTTTAATCTTTTTGGGACTTCGCCAAACGAATTAATGTGTTATATGGGTTATCCCAAGAATGGCCTAAAAGGAAAAAATGATACCGAGGCAAAGCATGAAGAATGTGTTGCTTTAGGATTAACTAACGATTTCACCTATAGTGGTATGCCTAAGGATGGCAAAGAGACTTTCTTAAATGCTCTTAAGGCATTAACTGGATACGATCACACTAAAGCAGAAAAAGATGCTTACATAAAATATAGAAAATATTCAGACTGGATTAAGGGTTGTGTGGATGGTGAAGCAACCAGTAAGTCTGACAACACTTGGAAGGTTTCTGTCGTTAACACAGACACTAAAAAGGTTGATAGGATATACAAACCAAAAGGCAAAACTGAGTACATGTACGACGGAGGATATAACAAATATAATACGCCTGAATTTTCATGCAAATCAATTGAAAGTGAACTGGCAATTGCAGCTAAAAAATATTTAAATGTTCTAAAAGCAAATGCAGTAGATACTGCCTGCGCAGGACTGGCTGGTGAAAAGCTTAAAGCCTGCAAAGACGGCGCAAACCATAGGAGTGATACCGCATACTGTGGAAAAACCTATGATGGTGACGAAGAAAAAATAAATGCCTGTAAACAAGGTCAATCTGCCAAAATTGAAGCCCCAGAAGAAGAGGAAGGTGACGAACCAAAAAACTCCTGCGGTATCGATGGCGGTTTAGGTTGGCTAATCTGCCCCGTAATGACATTCGTAGCTAATATTAATGACGCAGCCTACGGTGCTATTTCTGGATTTTTAGATATAAAACCAGCAATACTTGGTGATAACAGCAATACTTCCGGAGCAAAGCAAGGTTGGGATTTTTTCCGCAATATAGCCAACGCCATATTCGCCGTAATATTCTTATGGATTATATTTTCTCAAATCTCTAATGTTGGCGTTAGTAATTATGGCATTAAGAAAATCCTGCCTCGCTTAATAATAGGAGCTTTACTAGTTAATTTATCTTATTATCTTTGTCAGATTTTTGTAGACTTATCTAATATATTAGGGCATACATTAAAAGACGCCTTAGAAGCTGGAGCGGGAAAAATAGGTACTGAATCTGAAGCTGCCGGATGGATTAGTCCTATTGCCGCTGCCCTAGTGGGTGTTGGCGGAGTAGCTACATTTGCCGCCTTAGCTATTGGAATCCCCACCCTTGCTGCTGGATTCTTGGCGATTATGACAGTATTTATTATTCTAGTAGTTAGACAAGCAGGTATCATACTATTAATATCCATGTCTCCTATAGCCTTCGCGGCGTGGCTACTGCCAAATACAGAAGACTTATTTAAAAAATGGATGAAAATGTTCCGGGGACTGCTATTAGTATTTCCTATAATATCTTTGTTGTATGGGGCAGGAAAATTAGCTGGTGCAGTATTGGCGTCAAGTGCGACAGTTGATCCGAATAATCCAGACGAGACTCTGCAGCTGGTTGCTTTAGCGGCCACTACTATGCCGCTCATTGCCACTCCTTTTGTATTGCAAAACTCCTTAAGTTCACTGGGTAGTATTGGCGCAAAAATAGGAAAAATGAGTGCTAATGCACATGGTCGATTCGCCGGAAATGTAAAAAGCACAGCAAAAGGACGTGTTGACAATTCTGTTATTGGCGATACGAAAAGAAAATATTCAGATTTCATAAATAGAAAACGCGCAAGCATGCGAGCAGGTGATTTTCGCACAAAGATAGACAATGGTAAGGTTGGTCGATTTATGGGTTGGGATAAAGGTGGAGCACGCGCCCGCGCAACTGTAGCTAAGGCGTTCGAAAGCGACGTTGAAGACGTATCCACAATGCTACAAGGTATGACATCTGACGATATAGCCAAGATAGCCAACGGCACAAACACAACTGCCTCAAAAGCTATGCGCGCATCTGCCATTGATCATACTATGGCCAATGGTAGTTTTAACGAACGTATGGAGGTGCTGAGTAGCCTAAAAGGTGTAGACACTTCTATAAAACAACGAGCGATTAAAGGTTCATTTGCAAAGGGAGATAATAATATCATAGGAAACGGATTCGGAAATGCTATCCTCGAAGATAAAGTTGGAAATATGACTGATCTAGAGGATATGGCTATAGATAACGCTGCAGGTGGCAATTTACAACCAGAACACTTAGTACAAAACGCAGGAGCTACCAAATGGCTGGCTCAGGCTTCAATTGATGCTTACGGAAAAAATAACCCTAAGGCTTCTGCTGCCAGACATGGAATTAAGGATGCAGCGATAAAAGCTAGGGCAAATCCAAACACCTCAAAGAATATAAACGGAACAATAGATACTGCATTCAAAAAAGTTGGCGCTTAGCTTCTTCTCTTGACTTTTTCCATCAAAAATGCTAATATAGCCCTAGATGGAGTGGTTAATTTCCCGTAAGCAGCTTCTTAACAAGTGGCTGCAGTGGTTTGTATTGCTGATAGCAGGGATGCTGGTGGGCATTTTTCTTAATACCTTAACACACTCAACCTCTGTTTACGCCGTAGACGCAGAATGGAGCGGTCATAATTTAACCTATAATAAAGAAAAATACACAAAGGTAAGTGATGATAAAAAGATCAAACAATTCAACTTACCTGATAATTCGCTTGTTTATGTTAATGAAGATAAGAATAAAAAAGAAACTAAAGTCATTTATTTCCCATCAAGCGAAATATCTTCACTAAGTTCCGCAACTTACGCAGTTTATTCATTTACGCCACCGAACACCTATGAACAAACCAGTAACTCAACTATTTCAATTGAATCTCCCTCGGAAAATTCAACAGGTACTTCTTGTGATGTACAGGGAATAGGGTGGATTATCTGTCCAGTCTCCAACTGGCTGGCTGACGGCATTGATTTTATGTACAGCGCACTTCAGGAGTTCTTAAAAACTAAGCCATTAGAAACAACCAACCAAAATAGTGGAATTTATCTGGCGTGGGTTATTATGCGCAACATTAGCAACGTGGCGTTTATCGTGGCGTTTCTGGTGATTATCTACTCACAATTGACCTCTGTAGGAATTAGCAATTACGGCGTTAAAAAAATGCTCCCTAGGTTAGTAATTGCGGCAGTGTTGGTCAATTTATCGTTCACGTTTTGTGCTGTATTGCTAGACTTATCAAACGTAACTGGTTACGCTTTCCAAGACGCTTTCATGGGGATTAAAAACACAATATCCACCGTAGGAGAAAATACGGGCGTAGGTTGGACATGGTCAGAAGTTATTGTGATGATACTATCCAACGGAGCTTTAGCTGGTGGAGTGGTCGCAACAGTAGCCATGGGGTCAGAGCTGCTACCATTGGCACTATCAGCATTAGTGGGAATAGGTCTAGTGCTTCTCTTAGTGCTTCTAATTATGGCAGCACGTCAAGCTTTAATTGTAATCTTAATTATCATTTCACCTTTAGCCTTCGTTTGTTATTTACTTCCTGGCACAGAAAAATGGTTTAAGAAATGGCGAGACTTATTCTTCACGATGTTAGTATTTTTCCCGGCATTCGCTGTAGTGTTCGGTGGAGCTCAATTGGCAGGAATAATAATTATCCAAAACGCTACAGGAGCAAATGGTGGAATAATGCAGATTTTAGGAATGGTAGTTCAAGTTATACCATTAGCTTTAACGCCTATAATTCTGAAACTTAGCGGCGGAGTATTAGGTAAATTTGCTGGGTTTGTTAATGATAAGAATAAGGGATTATACGACAGAACCAAGAACTATGCTAAAGATCGTCGTGAGACCATTAAAAACAAGAAGTTGGCTAACCCCAATATGGCGCGATTCAACCCAAATCGTTTACGCCGTTGGGCAGATCATAAAGGTAGAGCACTCAAAAAAGATCTGGAAACTTCACAGAAAAATGCCGAGAATTCATTTAGAGATACAGCCAGGTATAAGAAGTTAGACTTAGAGGCCAGGCAGGCTTCCAGGCGTGCAGATCTGTTATCCGCACAAGATGACAATCGCTACACCGAAGCTACGCTGGGTCACGCACCAACTGATACGTATGGGAAGAGACCTCTGTACGATCGTGCTCTACGAACCGTGTCAGCTACCTATGCAACTCGACGAGATTTGAAAGCTCATCAGCAGCAAACTGCATTCATGAATGATATTAAAGACCTAGAAACAGAAATTGCAGTGTCTGGACTAATTAAGAATAACGCTCAACGCCAGCAGCATAGTGAGTTTGCAGAGCAATTGATAAACAGCAAGGAACTTCGAGAGAAGGCTGGCGGCAATGTATTCAAAGATGCAAATGGCAATTTGATTGGTGCAAATGCAGCCTTAGCTTCAGCCATAGCAACCAGCCGTAGCGAATATGCCAAGTCGATTGATGAGGCTCGTCAAATTATAAAGCACTACAAATTAGATGCAAAACAGAGACAGGGATTAGCCCTGGATAAGGTATCTATAAACCTTCCTGGTGGAGTTAATTTATCTGGAGATAGTATATTTGTACGTGAAGCCGCAATTGAGGAGCAGATTAAATACGGTACCGCAGCAGAAGTAGCCGAGCTTCTTAGTGAATTGCCGCCAGAATTCTACTCTTCTGCAGCTTCAGCATTAGCAGAATCCGGTGTAAGGAATAAAGCGTCCTTTATGGGAGGTAAGCTCATCGATGATATGCTGAAGGGTGATATTAATAACAGGGGAGACCTAATGAACCACTTTGCTGAATGGCTACAGGGTGGTAAATACAAGCCTGAAACCTTAGCGTCTACGGATGCTGATGCCGTTAAGTTGTTGATAGAAGCTGTAAATACTACATCTGTGATTACTGATAAGAAACGTCAAGATATCAAGGATGTTATCAATACAATTCTTACCGACAGGAGGTTATCTGCAAACGTAACAGATGCCGCCAAAGAGCAATTTGAGATTTTCCGAAACATACTATAATAGCTGTGATTTTGATATAATATAAGCAGTATGTCGGTGTATAAAGTTCCTCAAGATGTCGAGGCGGAGGACAAACTGCTCGGGCCGTTTAGTTTCCGACAGTTTGTGTTCTTAATTATAGCTGTTATCGGAATCGCTATTGCGTACGGTTTGAGTACAATTTTACTACCTTTGGCAATAATTCCTGTGCCGATAATTTTATTCTTTGGAGCGCTAGCTTTACCGCTTAAAAAAGATCAACCGATGGAAGTTTATTTGGCAGCAGTCATTTCTTTTATGCTAAAACCAAAAAAGCGTCTATGGCAGCCTGATGGAATTGAAAGATTAGTCGAAGTTATCGCGCCAAAAGTCGAGGAAAAGACTTACGGCAATAATTACGATCAAGCCGAAGTCCAGCGAAGATTATCATATTTGGCGAATCTAGTGGATAGTCAAGGTTGGTCAATTCGTGGTGTCAATAATCCGAACAGTTCAATGCGTGCTGATTTATTTAACGAAGGACAGGCAGCTAACGATATATTGGATGAAAATAGTGCTACGGCGCAAAATATCAATCACTTGATAAATCAGTCAGATGTTCGTAGGCGACAAGAAGTTATCCAAAAGATGCAAACAGGGCAATCTGCTACGCCGCCTCCTACGCAAACACCCCAATCATCTCAACCAGATAATCCTGCTCCAGCCACACCGCTACAAATGAATCCATACCCAACAATGCGTCAATCTGTATTAAATCCAGTGTCCGGACGGCCTGCCGCGAGCGCTCCAGCTCAAACTCAACCGACAACCACGCCGCAAGCTAGCGTAAACGAGGTGTCACCTGCTATAATAGAACTGGCAAATAACCGCGACCTCTCGATTGAAACGATTGCGCGTGAGGCAAATCGAATTCAGCAAGAAAATAAATTATCAGATGAGGAAGTGGTGATTTCACTACGTTAGGTGGGGTTTATGCAACCAGAGTTACAAAATCAACAATCTTATCAGCAGGTTCCGCAAACCAATGCGGCTCTTCCTGGTGTCTCTCAGCAGCCATCAGCAGCAATTGGTTCGGGACCAAATCCAGCCACACCAGCTCCAGATAAAACCCCTGACGACAAAAAGCAAAAAGGACCAATTAGCACCCAGAATACACTGCTTTTCTCTGAGATGCGTGAAAATATGATCATCATGAGCGACGGTAGTTTTCGGGCGGTAGTGGAATGTGAATCAATCAACTTTGACCTGATGAGCTCGCGTGAAAGAGAGGGAATTGAGTTCAGTTATCAAAACTTCATCAACTCTCTATATTTTCCAATTCAAGTTCTTATCCGTTCACGCCGCGTGGACATTGGTCCGTATCTGGACAGATTGGCTGAAATTCGCCGCAATCAAGATAATATGCTCCTCAACGTCCTAATGGACGATTATATGGATTTCATTGATATTCTGGCGCAAGAGGCAAACATTATGGATAAGAGTTTTTATGTTGTCGTTCCGTATTATCCAGCCGGCGAGGAAAACGCTTTCAAGCAACAGACTAAGGGACTATTCAATAGCTTCTTCAGTGGAAAAAAAGAGGCAACCGTAACAAAAATTGATCAAGTCACCTACACCAAAGCCAAAGATGAAATTAAAAACCGCATTGATTCGGTTATGAATGGTCTATTCCAAATGGGCGTAAAAAGCTGGCAATTGAACACCAGGCAACTGGGTGAGCTGTTCTACACTTCATATAATCCCGACACATCGTCACGTGAATCACTAGAGGACATTGACCCGAGCGAGCTTACGACCACTTATGTAACTAAGGGAACCGGTCCATCACCGAGAGGAGGAAGGCCATAATGGCAAAGAAGAAATTAGATGCCGTTGATATTGCTGCTCAACAACGAGCACGAGAACAAGCCGAAGTCGAGCAGGCCTTCTTAACTGGCGTTCGAACTCTGCGTGATTTTATCGCGCCAAGTAGTATTGAGCTTCATCCCGACCATTTCCGACTTGGCTCAAAATACGGCCGCACGATGTATGTTTATGGCTATCCTCGCCAAATCTACACCGGCTGGCTTAGTTCAATCATTAACATCGATGAAGTGCTGGATATTAGTATGTTTATTTATCCAGTCGATACGCAAATTGTTCTGAATAACCTGCGTAAAAAAGTTACTCAGTTGGAAGCAACCATGAATATAAACATGGAAAAGGGAAAGGTACGCGATCCAGGTTTGGAAGCGGCTTTGCAAGACGCCGAAGAATTGCGCGATCAATTGCAGATTGGCGCCGAAAAGTTCTTCCGCTATGGCTTATATATTACGCTTTACGCCGACAGCCTGGACGAGCTAAACTTCATCCAGCATAAAATTGAAACTATTTTTGGCCAGCAATTGGTGTTCTCAAAAGTGGCTTCCAGCCAGCAGGAACAGGGATTGAATAGCTCTATTCCACAATTGACCGATGAACTACAGATTCGCCGCAATATGAATACTGGCGCAATTTCAACCAGTTTCCCATTCACTTCAGCCGATTTAACGGACAATAAGGGTGTGCTTTACGGAATTAATATGCATAATAACGGCTTGGTGATTTTTGACAGATTCTCTCTGGAAAACGCCAATATGGTAGTGTTCGCTAAGTCTGGTGCCGGTAAATCATTTACCGTTAAGTTGGAAGCTTTAAGAAGTATGATGGTCGGGGCTGATATTGTGATTATTGACCCAGAAAACGAGTACCAAAAACTATGCGACGCGGTTGGTGGCAGCTATATTCGATTGAGCTTAAGTAGCGACACAAGAATCAATCCGTTTGATTTGCCGCGTGTTATTGATACCGATGAAGCAGATGACGCACTGCGCGCTAACTTAGTTACGCTGCACGGACTACTCAGACAAATGCTGGGCGGCGCAGGAGTAGGGGCTGGCGGGCAAGTCGTAGCAGGACTATCACCAGCGGAAGAAGCTGATATTGATCAAGCATTAATCGACACTTACGCACGCGTCGGTATTACTTCGGATCCACTGACACACAATTCTACGCCACCGACAATTTCCGACCTATACGACACTTTGCTTCACATGGGCGGAACTGGTCCAAGTCTGGCTCAGCGACTCCGCAAATTTACCTCTGGAACGTTTGCGGGAATATTCTCACAACAGAGTAACATTGATATTAATAATAATATGGTTGTCTTTAACATTCGCGACTTGGAAGATGAACTGCGGCCAACGGCGATGTATATTGTTCTGAATCACATCTGGAATATTACGCGCACCGACCAGAGAAAGCGCATGTTGATTGTTGACGAGGCTTGGCAATTGATGAAATATGACGATTCTGCCAATTTCTTATTCTCATTAGCCAAACGCGCCCGCAAATATCAATTAGGATTAACGACGATCACGCAGGACGTAGAAGACTTCGTTGGAAGCAAGATGGGGCGAGCAATCGTTTCCAACTCCTCAATGCAGTTACTTTTGAAGCAGTCTGCCAGCGCCGTTGATGTTTTGGCGCAAGTGTTCAAATTGACAGATGAAGAGCAGAAGCGACTAGCCAACTTCCCAGTTGGACAAGGATTATTCTTTGCTGGACAAAATCACGTTCACATCCAGATTCAGGCTAGCGACACCGAGTATAATTTGATCAATACAAATCCTGTATCGCAACAAATAAAACCGTCAGATTCACCGATCGGCGGCTACGGAGCGGTGTAGAAAAATAGCGAGAAAATATGACACGAGTTGATTACACGACGGATTCCGAAACTGACAGCAGATTAAATCCTGCTGAGCAGGCTGAGTCGGCTGGTTATGATAGCGGGTCAGAGTTAAGTGATCGCGAAAAAGATGCCATAAACGACCTTGAATCTCAGTTTGATAATAAAGATTCGGACTTGAATCCTAATCAAAACGATTCCGCCAGCGCTGCCGTTAATGACCAAGAATCTTCTGTTCCAAGCAACGGTTTTTATCAGCCGTCCAATGACAAAAAACGAAACAATTTAAAATCTACTCTAAAGCTTGCGAAAAAAAGTAGAGGCATAATAGCTATAGTCGGTATTTTACTTTCCGTAGCGGCTGCTTTTTCAGCTCTTCTACCACTAAAATTGAACTCTCTATTGGACAATATAGATCAGCAAATCGGAAGCGTTGCTCATTATTCAGTTGAAGAGCGCTTACAGTACATAACCACGCGCTGGTTGGCTATGAGAGTTATGAAAGAAGCCTACCCAGGAGATGAACACCTGGTTTTCTGTAAGGGCGGAGGTATAATATGCTCGCTCACTTCAACAAAATATTCTGCTTGGTTTGAAAAAATGCTTGATGCTAAATTTGAAAAAGAAGGCGTCAATGTAAAAGTAGTCATAAATTCCCATGGACGCTCAGGATTAGGAGGAAAGGCTTCTCATTTCACTATCAAAAGCGTTAACAAAGACCTTGACAGTGTAATGAAAGGCATAGAAAAAGAGGTTGGTCATAAGGAAATAAGGAAAAGAATTAAGAATGATATAAAACGAGTGCACGGTCGTAACTATTTAATGCGCTTTATATCCAAACGTATTCTATATAATAAATATGGCGTAAAATCGTTTAATATTATACCCGAAAAACACGTTAGAGCATGGAAAGATTTTAAGGCGAAGATTAAGTCTGAATTCGCTTCTCGTGCCATCGCAAAAATATCACCAAAACTTGCCGCCGTCTTATCGTGTATTAATGGTAGAGATGCCTTAGGTTGTGCAGAAACACTCGATAAGCTTAAAACCAAACTAGATGGAGATGTAGAAAAAAAAGAGAATGCCCTTAAGGAAAAACCCAACGATCCTAAAGCAAAATTGGATTACGAAGCCGCTAAATCCAACAAAAATACTTTTAGTAAATTTACCGATAATCTAGCTAATGGCGACGGTCTTATTGCAAAAATAATAAACAAAGAGCTAATGAAAAAATTTACAACTGGTTCAGCTATCGTAGGCATGATTGATATGGCTGCCGGCTTCATAGGTGCCCTAGACTCGGGTACTCTTGAAGTTATAGGACGAGCTCAAGTCGCCCAAACCTACGCCTCTTTCGCTTACGATGAAGGCATTAGTCCAGTTGTGGTAAATGATATGATGAAAACTGGAGACTTACAAGATATTCGATATTTAGAGCTTGCGACAAGCTTATTTGACGGAGCAGAATCATCACCGCTGTACAGTGAAATTCAGGCTGGTGGAATCACATCATCTATACTCCCGATCCTATCTGGCAACAGCGTATCTGCATCTGGCGGAATACGAACTAAATGTACTGTTGATGGCAAAGAGAAGGTTGTTACGTTAGATCCAGGCGAACTCGTTTGTCCTGAAAAAAAGGTTGTACAGGACTATACAGCATTTACCAAAAATCCAGCATGGCAAGTACTAGCTGCAGTGGCTAACTTTTGGAATAATTCCATAGGAACTGTAATTGACGTAGCTCATGACATAGCATCCCAAATAACGGAACCTATTGTAAACTTTGTAACTCAATTACCTGGAATTAAGCAGGTAATGGACTTTTCACAGGACATAATAAACACCTTAGTGCAATGGGCAATTAGTTACATATTTAATATTCCAAACGTTGGTATTGATGCTCCAGGAAACAATAATTACGAAGGTTTGGTTGGCGCACAGATGGTCTCAACGGCGGATAGTCTAGAAAACGGCAAAACAGAGTCTGGGTCTGGTATCGGTGGTAAATTATTGAGCGATAATGAATTGGCGATGATAGCAACAAAAGCAGAGCAAGAAGATAAGGAAGATTTTGAGCAACAGCCGATGCTAGCAAAGATATTTGACCCTAACTTGAGAAATTCAGTAGCAAATCAAATGCTTGCCATAATGCCAATCGGTAAAAAATCTGCCATTAATTTCTTGGCAAAAACACCAGCCTTATTATTGTCGCCATTAATGCCGAACAATCGAGCTTCAGCGGCCACTAATAGATTAGCTGTCATGAAATCTATGGGAATACCTTGGTATGGGTATACAGATCCTGAAGTATTGAACGCCGATCCAAATAAATACACCGCAGAAACCTGTAAGACATACGATGAAACTCGAAAGAAGAGCTTAGAGAGAGATAGAAGCACAGGGTATGTCGTTCCTGTTTACAAAACCTCCGATCCTTGTGCTTTAGAGGAGGTAGTAGCTGGTATATTAGCGGAGCGTGCGGGCGATACTGATAGTAAATATTACATTAAAGATCCTAGTGGCAGTAGTAATAGTTCAAAGTCTTCATCTTCAACCGGTGAAGCTGTCGGAGAGCCCGAATTAGAAGAGGCACAGCAGACAGGATGGGGTGGTCATAGCAATGGCGAAATTTCAGAATCAGATTTACAAACCCTATCATTTTCTCCTGAAAGTAAAATGAATAAACAGGCCGCGTCGGCTATGGAAGAGATGAATAAGGCATATAAGGCTGATAACGGATCTAACTTAACCATTAATGAGGCATATCGAGATTGCGCAACACAGATTAGATATAGTAAAGAACTAGGATCAAGAGCGGCTCCAGCCCCCCCATGTATATCAAACCACGGTTGGGGTCTTGCTGCAGACATTAATGTTGGAGGTTTTGATTCTCCCGTATACAAATGGCTCGAGGCGAACGCGCATAAATACGGCTACGTTAATCCGCCTTGGGCAAAGCCTGGCGGCAGCAAGCCTGAGCCGTGGCACTGGGAGTATGCAAGGAAGGTTTAATTAAAATGAAAAAGTCTATTATATTTTCTATGATCGCAATATTATTGCTATCGCAAAACACCTCAGCTCTAACGGAGGCTGATTATCCTGCTCAAAATATACGATTATACAGTTCAAAAAGTTCTGCCTGTACCGAAGCAGCAGGATCTGTGTCAGCCGAATTATCTAAAAATATCCCATCGGACTGGGGAAAAATTTTTTCCGCAGCAGCAGAAAAGCACGGCGTTAATCCTAACTTTCTAGCAGCATTATACTTAACAGAACAGGGAAACACTTGGAAACCACTAAACTCTCAATGGGCATCTTCACCGGTTGGCGCTAGTGGTCCTATGCAATTTATGCCGGGAACGTGGAGTGGTCACGCCGAAGACGGAGACGGGGATGGCAAGGCTGACATTATGAACCCTTATGATGCTGTTTTTTCTGCCGCACACCTAGTTAAGTCTCTGAGTACTGATAAAAATACTCCATTAGGTGACATTGGTAGTCCATGGAAGCGGGAACCTATGACAATTCTATATGCAGCGGGTGCTTACAACTGGGGCGGAGGTAATATTCAAAACCACACGTCTGACTCCAGTCCTTTAACTGATGCTCCAACGGAAACTCAAAACTATCTTAAAAATATCTATGAACTATTTAACAGTGACTTCACAAAATCAGGCCACCCAAATTACAAAGATCCGGCACCTTCAGGAGAAGGTGGTAGTGAAAATAGCTCAGCTAATGTGTCAAATTGCGCAAATAGTGGCGGCGTACATGCCGGAAGCATAGTAGAAACGGCAAAAGGGCTTATAAATAAAGACAATCCAGGCACACCCTCACAGGCATATGAAGACGCTCGCGCCAAATATAACCCAGAAGCGGGTGGCGATATGACAGACTGCGGTAAATACGTAGCCACAGTTATGCGTGCCAGTGGAGCCGACCCAGACTATCCGTCAGCAGGAACAAGTATTCAGAGAAATTATGTGATGAATTCACCAAAATATACCATCATAAATACTAAATCACCTAGCGATCTCCAACCTGGCGATATATTAGTAAATAACGGTCACACTATGTTGTATATAGGTGACCAAGGTAACGGAAATGTTGCAGCAGAAGCATCGCTTGGAGATCATCCACCTAGGTATGCTAATATTGGTCGCGTACAGACGCAGCTAGGGTTCTCAGATAATGTAGTAGCGAGGTTAAATAAATAATTATGTTCAATATTTTTACGCAATTAGATCGCAAAGTCAAAATAGCTATCGTCTCATTCGTAGGGTTATCCATCTCACTTATAATCTACGCAATTTATCTACTGCAATTCGATGCCACGATATACGTATATTCCATACCTGACAACTTGACGATGTCTTATGGCGACGTAAAAAACCAGCAAATTTCATCCAGGAAAGATATTAAAGTAAAGCACGGTAACCATAAATTTACTTTCTCAGCTAACGGATTTGAAAGTTATACTACAGAAATAAATATTAGCAAAAATGAGAAGAAAAACATCATATTCGCCTTAGAACCTATTACAGATGAAGCTAAAAAAGAATATGCAAAAGACAAGTACACCGATATCAAGGAGGGTATAGCTGGTAAAAAAGGTAAAGAAGCTACTCGTCAATTGGAAAATAAAAATCCTGCTATCAAATCTTTACCTATCCACGGCAGAGATTTCTATATATTTCCATGCGACAGATATCGATCTGAAGGAGATAAGACTATAGGAATATGTATAACAGTAACGGACTATTTTAACCGCTCTCAAATTGACGAGGCGTTTGCCAAGCTAAAAGAAAAGGAAATAAATCAAGAAGACTATGACATCAAAGTCAATAATCACATCTGGCCAACAGAGAAAGAGAAATCTACAGGAGCTGTAGTTCAATGTAGAGGCTCAAATCCTGACTGGTGCTATACCTATAGAGATATTTAGCTCTTAAGCGGCATAATAATGTGCGTATAATCAGGATTTTTTACTTGCTCGCGAATTACACACGGCGACAATTTGCCATTGAACGAAAATACGATTTCATCCGCGTCAATAATATTCAAAACTTCCGTTAGGTAGCGTGAATTAAGCGTCACTTGACCGTCTGCGGATATCTTAGCTGTTGCCTCTGAAGTGTTTTCGCCAAGCTCAGACGCAATCGAATGAATAGAAAGCAGTGAATTTTCCTCTGATGCGGTAATTGTAATTCCACCACCAGATTCACGCGCAAATAACGCCGCAATTTTCGTAACTCGACTAAAATCAGACTTCTTAATAACAATCTCAGTTTCGGCAGTCGCTGGAATCAATTGGCGATAATCAGGGAATTTCCCGTCAATCAATCGACTAACAATTTCCATATCTCCCGTCTTAAAACAAACTTGAGAATCGTCAAAAAGAACCGTAATTTTCTTCTCATTGCCGACACTCTTACTGACTTCCGCCAGAGTAGAAGCGGGAATAATAGCTGACACTTCATTATCTGACTTTATCAGACGCTTTTCCGCCAGCCTATAGCCATCAGTAGCAGCCAAGTATAGCGACCCTTCATAATTATGCCAATAAACTCCCGTAAGAACTGCTCGCGTGACGTCAGAGCTGACAGCCAACTTCGTTTGGACTATGGCTTTCTTTAAATCCTCGACATCAATTTCATATTGCATAGCGGTCTTTTCGTCAATTGTAGGCAGTTCAGGATATTCATCAGCTACCACGCCATTGATAACTGATGAGAATTTTCCTGAAGTTATATGCAAATGTTCGTTTTTGGTTTCAAGTTCCACCGGACCGCTTGGTAGGTTTGTGATGAACTCTGACACTAATCGTGCAGGAATTGTAATGGATCCATGATCCTCAATTTTCGCGCCAATGTATTGAGTGGAAGCAATTTCCAAATTCGTTCCAGCAATCAACAATCTTCCTCCATCAGTGCGAAGTAAAATATTATTCAATATCGGCAGTTCATTACGACTTGACGCGATATCTTTGATTAGACTAAGTGCTTTTGCAAGTTTTTCTTGGGTGACTGATACTTTCATTATACTTTCCTTAATTTTTAATTAGTCTTAATAGTAATAGGTGCTGTGGAAACTGGGTAAAAAATGTGTTCAAACAGGGGTAAAGTGGCGATAAAATAGGTGGAAAACCCTGTGTGCTATTTGTGGACTTTATAGTGGATATTTGTGTATTATTCCACCGCCTACTGACTTGTCGTTTTCTTTCCACAGATCTGTGTGTTGGTAAGTCACCGCAAAAACACAACATCTGCACAGCTTTTCCACAATTAATGAACATATAATTTATCCTTAATATCATTAATTTGCTCGCGAATACTGACATTTGTAAGGCTTTCCTTGGTGATTTTTTCAATTGAATGCATAGCGGTCGTGTGGTCTTTTCGTCCAAGCTCTTGGGCGATTTTCGGAAAACTCATTTTCAGCTCACTACGTAGAAGAAACATCGCAATTTGTCTTGGCATCGCGATAAATTTGTCTCGTCTGGATGAACACATATCTTTCACGTCAATATTATAATAGCGCGCCGTCTTATCAATTATTTGTTTGGCGGTTATATGTTGCGGTCTATTGCGTTTAATATCTCCCAAAATTCCTTCAGCCGCCGCTAAATCAGGAGTGAAATTCTGCATTTCCGCGTAAGCCAGCAGTCGATTCAAAGCGCCTTCCAATTCGCGAATGTTCGTCTTAAAGTTGGTCGCCAGATATTCTACGACATCGGAGTCTAGCTCAGTGTTGCTGAGTTCAGCTTTTGCTTTAACGATAGCGCAACGAGTTTCATAATCGGGCATCTGAATATCAATTGCCATACCCCATTCAAATCGACTACGCAAACGATCGGTTAGAGTAGGAATGCTTTTTGGCGGTTTGTCTGAGCTAATAATGATTTGCTTGTTGTTTTGATGAAGATCATTAAATGTATGGAAAAATTCGTCCTGAGTTTTTTCTTTCCCAGCAATAAATTGCATATCATCGACAATCAATACATCGACATTGCGATATTTATCAGAAAAACCTTTTTTCTTGAAACGAATAGAATCTAGAAACTCATTAACAAACGTTTCTGTAGTAATGTAAAGCACTCGCGCCGAAGATTGTTTTTTAACTATCTCGTTACCAACAGCTTGCATTAAGTGAGTTTTACCAAGTCCAGAACCTCCGTAAAGATAGAGCGGATTATATTTCTCTCCTGGATGTGCGGCGACCGCTTGGCAGGCAGCATAGGCCAGATCGTTACTTGAACCGACGATGAAATTATCAAAGGTGTACCTGGGATTAAGATTACTAGAATGAGATTTCCTCGATGGTAAAATCAGCGGCTTCGCTGTTTCTTGTTGTCCACTTTTATCAACTTCACGATTAACGCGCGGTTTTTTATTGCTAGATTCGACATTATAGGAAATAGACGGTGCATTAATGCCATTGTGAGCCAACGCTTCTAATATTTGCGGGTGAAATCGCTTTTCAAGTTGAGTTCTAGCAAAAATATTCGGCGCAATTATAAGAACTTCTTTTTCGGAGATTATTTCCAATTTGGTATTTTTAAACCACGCAGTAAACGACGAAGACGATACAGTTACTTCAATCTCACCTAAAACACCCTGCCAAACCGCATGACTATCCACGAAAATTACTCCCTCAAATTCTGTTAACTGTCTTTACTATAGCAAATAAGGGGAGTTTTCCACAAGTATAACCGGAGTAGAAAGGTTACTATTCAAAACAGGGGTGGAGTTTTCCACAATTAAAATTCTCATCTGTTAAAATTGTGGAAAAATATACGTCGATAGTGGAAAAGTTATTGTCGACTTGCAAAAAGTACTGAAAGAATATATACTATTTATTGATATGCCAAAGCGAACATTTCAACCACACACCCGACACCGCGCAAAGACGCACGGTTTCAGGGCACGAGTTTCTACCAAGGCTGGTAGGATGGTTTTGAAGCGCCGCCGCCTAAAGGGCCGCGCTAAAATTGCTATTTAATTGATAGCTAAAAATTATCCCGTCGATGAAGGCGGGATTTTTTGATATAATTGTAAAATATGTTACAACAATGTAATCGGTTTCATGGTCATGGTAGTCTTAAGTTTGTCTATAAAAATGGACAAGCGGTTCGTTCGTCTATAGCCACGATAAAATACGTAAAAAACCCATATCGAAATCACAGCAGGTTTGCGGTTGTTGTTAGTAAAAAAGTTCTAAAATCAGCGGTGCGTCGGAATCGTATACGTCGACGTGTTTATGAAATTATTCGCCTGGAGCTGTCTAATATGAAAAATGACCAAGATGTGGCTGTTATTATATTTTCGGCGGAAGTTTTATCGATGCCACATAAAGATCTAAAACAGACAATAAAGAATCTTTTCTCTCAAGCTCAACTGTATAAATAGGCGCTTTTTTGCTATAATTAAGACATGAGTTTTTTTGATGAGTTTATTGTTCGACCGATTTTAAATTTGCTAATGGCTATTTATAGTCTGATTCCGGATTTTGGTGTTAGCGTCATTATCTTTACGATTATTGTAAGACTTTTACTTTGGCCGCTAATTAAGAAGCAGCTTCATCAAGCAAAGGCAATGCGTAAAATGCAGCCAGAGCTAGTGAAGATCAAAAAACAGTACGCAAAAAATCCACAAATGCGTAACTTGGCGATGGTGGAGCTTTATAAAAAACACAACGTCAGTGCCTTTGGCTCAATTGGCGTTATGATTATTCAGCTGCCAATTTTAATTGCGATGTATCGAGTGGTGCAGATTTTCGTTTCTAGCCGCGCTGATCTAGGAAAATATGTTTATGATTTTATGAAAAATCTGCCGGTTGCTAATAATCTAGTGAATAATCCAGATCAATTTAATCAGAATTTCCTGGGAATTATAGATTTAACGCAACACGCGATATCAAAGAATGGAATTGTTGTTGGCTTGGTTATTTTGGCGGCAGTCGCGGCGTATTTGCAATATTTAACTTCAAAACAATTATCACCTCAATCCGACAGTAATCGTAAGTTGCGTGACATTTTAGCTGAGGCTGGCGATGGAAAAGAGGCAGATCAGGCAGAAGTAAATGCTATTATGACGCGAAAAATGATGAAATTTATGCCAGTAATGATGTTCTTTGTGATTGTGTATTTGCCGGCAGCTTTGGCGCTTTATTTGACGACAGCTAGCGCCGTGGGATATCTCCAGAACTATATCATCTTCAAGCAAGACTCTAAAGAAATGCAAGAAATTGCAGATAAAAAATCATCTCAAAAATCTAAAGCATCGACAAAAATCGACAAACGTGTTAAAAAGGCTACAGAGGCAAGGATAACTAGGATCAAGGCTAAGGATTAAGGAGGATTTATGGACCAAATTGAAACGGTTGAATTTGTAAAAAAATATTTAGAGGATTTGCTAACGTTCTTTGACTTGAATCTGGAAGTTTCAGTAAAAATCGAAGATGGAATTGTTGTGGCTTCAATTCCGCATAGCGAGCGAAGTAGTATTTTAATCGGCAGAAATGCGGAAACATTGCGCAGTATTCAGAATCTTTTGTCGACAGCGCTTCATCATAAAGAAGCGTCAACTGTTCGGGTGAATTTGGATATTGCGGACTATAAAAAACAGCACGCCGAAAAAATTGCCGAAAAGGCGCGCGGTTGGATTGAGGAAGTTCGACGAACTGGCGAGTCAAAGGTAGTGGACTTGAATGCTGCTGATCGCTGGACAGTGCATCACTTGGCTGGTGAATATAGCGATATTGATACGCATTCTGAAGGTGAAGGTCGCGAACGACGTCTGATTATTAGTCAGAAGAGTTCTTAGTGTCTTTAAAGACTATTCTGGAGTACAGAACGTAATTCCAAACGAGGCTGACTACTGTGGCGGCTAGCTTGCTAATTAATAGAGCAAGTGATTTATTTAATCCGAAGTTTATAAATATCGGTGTGATAATAGCGATAATAATTGTCTGAATTACCCATAAACCAAATAGTGTAACTGCGGCGAATAAAAGAAATTGTTTCTTCAAGTTTTGAGATGTTGACTTGAAAGTGTATTTTTTATTTGCAAAAAATGAGAACAAAAAGGCAACGAATGTTGATATAAAATTAGCAAACTCTTTTGGGATATTTAAGAAGATTGTTAGACTAAAAAGTATGCCAAAATCTAGTACTGTATTAGTACTGCCAACGATAAGAAATCTTAATTTATCGGCGTGTTTTTTTAATATTTCCTGCACGATATTCCTCTATTAAATATAATGGTCTGTTTTTTGTTTCAATAAATATCCGTCCTACATATTCACCAATTATACCTAGGGATAATAACTGAACTCCGCCGAGGAACAAGATAACTGCCATTAAGGAAGAATAGCCAGCTCCGGTAGAAACTCCGAACAAAGGGCGAACTAAAAGATAAATAATCCAGACAAAAGCAATGAATGAAATGATAAATCCAAAAATAGTCGCCATTCGTAGCGGCGCAGTAGTAAAGCTGGTAATTCCGTCGATTGCTAAGTTGAGTAGTTTTCGATAATTCCACTTGGTTTGACCGGCTAATCTGGGATCACGATCGTAAAATATCTCTTTTTTCTTATAGCCAATCCAGCTGAAAATTGCCTTTGTATTGCGCTGAGATTCACGGAATTTTTGTAAAGCCTCAATGCATCGGTGATCCAACAAGCGAAAATCTCCAGTGTCGACCTGAATGGGAATGTTGGTCGATTTCTGCAATATTCTGTAATACCATTGGCTGGTTTTCTTCTTTAGCCAGGTTTCGCCTTGTCGATTGTTGCGGCGAGCATAGACGTCATCGTAACCATCTTCCCAATACGAAATCATTTCCTGGATGAGTTCCGGTGGGTCTTGTAAATCTGCATCAATAATCACCAGGGCATCACTTTTTACGTGGTCAATTCCAGCTATCATCGCAATTTCCTTACCGAAGTTTCGCGATAGATTTATATAGCTAATTCGAGAATCTTTTTTTGATTGCTCGGCTATGATTGAAAAAGATTTATCGATGCTGCCGTCGTTTATGAAGAGAAATTCGAATTGATAATTGGGCGTGTTTTTTGTAAATTCGTCCAAGCGCTTAAATAATTGTGGTAAAACGGATTCTTCATTGTAGACAGGAATGAGAAGGGTGATGGTTTTCATGATATTAAATATATTATTTTATTCTGAAAAAATGCTTAAATTTTAATAATCCAGTTTGATTTGGCAGTGGTCCATCGTGGATAATATTATGAATATAGTCGACGGAAACCTTACGATTTTTTTGGATATAAAAACGTTTTTTATAAGCTGCTGGTTTGTGAATAATTGACGCTAAAGCACCCTTGAATGCGGGCCGACCGTTGCCGTGACGGATTGCGCTGGCAAAAATCAACCAATATGTCAGTAAGAATCGTACACCAATATACCAAAATAGTTTACCCGGAACATTTTTAATGAAGACTAACGGCAAGTTTTTAAAAGTATTGTAGACAGCTAATCCGGGAACTTTTTTACTACTAGTGCCGACTTTATGATAAGCGATAGCCTTAGGCGTGAAGCGAACTTTCCAGCCGGCTAATTGTGCTCGGAAGCTTAAATCGACATCCTCATAATACATGAAGAAATCCTCATCAAACATATCTATATTATCAAAGATTTTTGCACGATAAATAGCACCGCCGCCAGTCGCACCAAATACTTCTCCAGGCTTAGTTGGTGCGTTTTTTATGGGCTCGTCACGGTTTCTTGGTCCAGGAAGTCCCCACGTTGTGTAAAAATCTCCAGTTGTGTCAAGAGTCTTGCTATTGCGTCTTTGTAGAATTCCAGTCGCAATTCCGCATTCTGGGTATTTTGATAATTGATAAACGAGAGCTTCACACCAGTTTTTATCAGCGATCGCATCCGGATTAAGTACTCCAATATATTCAAAGTTGTTTTTTAGGGCGTAGACTAATCCTGTATTAATTCCTCCTGCGAATCCTAGATTGTCTGAGTTTTTGAGCAAAACGATCTTTTCTTTTTTATGTGATGATATATATTCTTCAAATACGGCAACAGAATTGTCGCTACTATTATTATCTACTATAATAATAGTAGGTTTTAAGGTTTGTTTTATTAATGAATCAACACACTCTATGGCGTCGTCGGATCCGTTCCAATTAAGAACTATAATTGCAAGTCTATTCATAATACATTAACTATTATATACTAGTATAGTGATGTGGAAGTCTTTAAATCTCTTAGATCGTCGAAATATTATATTATTAAGAGAACTTATTGTAACTGATTTTAAACTTAGATATCAGGGTTCGGTTTTAGGTTACGTATGGAGCGTATTAAAACCATTATTCTTGTTTGCTATTTTATATGTAGTTTTTGTTCACATACTACGCTTAGATAGAGGAATACCGCATTTTCCTGTGACTATGTTATTAGGTATTGTTTTATGGTCGTTTTTTACAGAGGCAACAAGCAATGGGCTGGGGTCTATAGTAAATAGAGGAGATTTAATCAGAAAATTAAATTTTCCAAAATATATAATTGTAATTTCAGGAACGGTTTCGTCATTGATTAATTTATTTATTAATCTTGGTGTAGTTTTAATATTTATTCTACTGAATGGCGTAAGTCTTTCTTGGACTGCACTATTAATAGTACCGCTTATTATTGAATTATACATATTTTCATTAGGTATAGCTTTATTGCTGTCTGTATTTAATGTAAAGTATCGCGATACTAGTTATATATGGGAAATATTTTTACAAGCAGCTTTTTATGCAGCTCCAATTATTTATCCAATACAGATGGCCTTGGAGCGTAGTCGTGTAGCTGCAGAACTATTATTTATGAACCCAGTTACACAGATAATCCAAGATGCAAGGTATGCTTTGATAAATCAAGATGGGTCAATTATTAGATCTACCGATTTAATACATGACTGGCGTATTATTTTTCCATGGATAGTAATTATTGTTACGGTAATATTAGGAATTTATTGTTTTTCTAAGAGATCACGATATTTTGCGGAGGATATTTAATAATGGCAAAAAATAATGCGGTTGAAATTGTTAACGTAACCAAGACATTTAAAATTCCAATTGAAGCAGTAACAATGCTAAAACAGAAAGTAGTAGGATTTTTACTGAGAAAAAAAGGATATAGGGATTTTACGCCGTTAAAAGAAATATCTTTTAATATAAAGGAAGGTGATTTCTTTGGAATAGTTGGGAAAAATGGATCTGGTAAAAGTACCTTATTAAAATTAATAGCGGGTATTTATACACCCAATGAAGGTAGCATTCGCACGAAGGGAAAGCTTGTTCCGTTTATAGAGCTTGGTGTTGGTTTTAATCCTGAGCTGTCCGGTAGGGATAATGTATATCTAAATGGTGCTTTGTTGGGATTCAGTCGAAAAGAAGTTGACTCTATGTATGATGAAATTGTCGAATTTGCTGAGATGCGTGATTTCATGGAGGAAAAGTTGAAGAATTATTCGAGCGGTATGCAAGTACGTCTAGCGTTTTCGATTGCTATAAAAGCTAAAGGTGATATTTTAATGCTTGATGAAGTTTTGGCGGTTGGAGATGAAGCTTTTCAGAAAAAATGTTATGCATATTTTGATAAGTTAAAACGCGAAAAAAAGACAGTAATACTTGTAACTCATGATATGGGAGCTGTGGAACGTTTTTGTAATAAGGCCGTATTACTTGAGGATGGTAAAATAAAGATGCAAGGTAAACCTCATATGGTTGCCGCTGCGTATAGTATTAGCAATGAACTAGAGCATGCTAAGACCCATAAATTTGACCGTACGTCTGCGCCTTTTGATGTAAGTATATATAATAGCAAAGGTATCGAAAGTAGTTCTTTTGAATATAATGAATCTATTACTATAAAGCTATCCTGGAAACAAAAGGGCGTTAAGAACGTTGGAGTTGCTATATTTAGAGAAAATGGAGAATATGTATTTGGTCCTAATACATATCAAGATAAATATAGTATTAAGAATGAGAATAGAGCAGAATATATAGTCAAACTAAATCTTAACGAGGGTGATTATTTTATAAAAGCTGGATTAACTGGAGCAAGAGACATAGATACAATATCTTTTATAGAAGAGGGGCCTCATTTTTCAGTTCAGCGAGATTACGATGGTGGTCGTTGGGGTGGTGTAACCAAGCTAGATCATAAATGGAAGTAAATATGCTACAGAACCTTAAAAATAAGATAAAAGGCAAAAAGTCTATTTATACGTTCTTATTGACATTACTGTATCCGTATAGGAAATATCTCGATTCAAGGCAGAGAAAAATATACGAAGCATGGAATCGTAAAAATGAAAATATTGTTAATAATGAGAAAATGCGAAATAACCCGCTCATATCTATTATCGTTCCTACGTATAATACGCCGATAGAATATTTAAGAGATATGATACAGTCAGTAGAGAATCAATCATATACGAATTGGGAACTGATTATCGTAGACGACGCATCTCCTAATAGTGATGTAAGGGATGAAATAAGTAATATATCGAAAGATAATATAAAAATAAAGAGTTTTTTTCTTAAAAAAAATCGGCATATTGCTGGGGCAACAAATTATGGTATTGAGAAAGCCAAAGGTGAATATGTAGGACTATTAGATCATGATGACGTATTACATAAAGATGCCTTGTTATATGTTGTGAAAAAGATAAACGAAGTATCAGACGTAAAATTCTTATATACAGATGAGATCAAGCTCGACGAAAACGGAAGACAGTATCAACCATTTTTTAAGCCTGATTGGAATAGCGATTTTTTACGTTCCATGAATTATATTACACACTTTGCAGTAATACAGAGAGAGTTTTTAATAAAGTTAAAGTGTGAGGATGGTAATTATAATGGAACTCAGGATTGGGAATTATTTTTAAGAATAACGAGGAATTTGCAACCAAATCATATTGTGCACATTCCGAAAATATTATATTATTGGCGTGTTCATAAAAATTCTACAGCAATGGACTTGGACGCTAAACCATATGTTGTTGAGGCTCAAAAGAAAGCTCTAGAAGATGACGTTAGGCTGCGCAAGGTGAAGGCTAGAGTAATTCGAGATCCAATGTATGGTGCGCAGTGGTATTTACAGTATTGTACACATAAAGGCATTAGTCTAAGCAATGTACTATTTGATAGCACAAAAAATATTGGCGATATTTTAGATAAAGAACTTTCTGATATAGTAATATTTTCGGAAAAACCAATAAATTGCATAAATTTTAGAGATGCAATGGGCGATGTTTTAAGGCGAGATATTGGTGCTGTCATTCCAAAAATAATGGATGAAGATCAAGTAATAAATAACCTCATATCTATCTTAGATAAGAGGATAGTAGAATGTATACATATGTTAAATAGACGATCGTTTACTAGGCATATATATTTAACATCTAAATATAATCTTGGTGAAGCGTACGCTCCTGTTGTATTTGTAGAGAGAAAAAAGCTTAATCTAATTGACAGATCAACAAGAATGGATAGTGAGTCTATAACAGCAGCGCTTTGCAGCAAAGAGATGAGAACGTTATATAATCCATATATAATAATAGGAGAAAAAAGATGATTCGAAGAATTAATAATCTTATAAAGAAGAGTACTCTTATAATTAAAGACGATGGTGCTTTGCGTTTTGCTAAACGTGCAGCAAAATATGCATATTATAAGAAGTTTCCTGATAGAAAAAATAAAGAATACAAAGATATATTATTTATTAATGGTTGCACACTACCTCATCCAGAAAGATATCGTGTCGCTCATCAAATTGAGCAGTTAATATCTCAAGGATTAACTGCTGATAGCGTTTTTTACGACAGGTTATCATTAGATCAATTAAAATATTATCGTGGATTTGTATTTTTTAGGTGTCCAATAACTGATACGGTACGTAATTTTATTAAACAAGCTAATTATTTTAATAAAACATGCTTTTTTGATATAGATGATTTGGTAATTGACCAAAAATATACCGACTCAATTGAGTATGTTCAAAAAATGAGCGATGAAGATAAGCATCTATATAATGACGGTGTCAATAGGATGCGTGAGACTCTAACTTTATGCAGTCATGCAATTACAACAACAACTCAACTACAAGAAGAGCTACAAAAATATATTAAGGGTCAAGTATTAATAAATCGTAACGTGGCCTCTGATGAAATGATTAGTAGATCTAATGCGGCTATTAAGGCGGTAAATAAAAATGAAGACAAGGTGATTATTGGGTATTTTAGTGGCAGTATTACTCATAATGAAGATTTTGATCTTGTAATACCGAGTCTCATAAAAATATTTGATAAATATCCACACGTATATCTCAAGATAGCTGGCATTCTTGATGTACCTGATACACTTGAGCCATATAAGGATAGGATTATTACATCAGGATTTGTTGATTGGCGTGAACTACCAATGGTCATGGCTGAATGCAGTATAGCTTTAGCTCCTCTTGTTGATACGATATTTAATCGAGCTAAATCAGAGAATAAATGGATTGAAGCCGCGCTTGTAAAAGTTCCTATTATAGCTAGCGAAATTGGTGCTTTTTCAGAAAAAGTCCAAGATGGTTCTACGGGAATATTGGTAAAAAATACTGACGAAGAATGGTTTAAGGCTATGGATTTGCTTGTGTCAGACAAAAGCCTACGTGATTCTATTTCCAATAGGGCTTATAATGAGGTGACTCGTAATTGTTCTACGGTATATACTGGATATAATATAGCATCATTTATCCGAGAACGGTTGGCTAGAAATATAGGTTTCGTTTTACCATCAACAGATATATCGGGAGGAGTAATTGTAGCCTTGAAACATGCGGATGTATTACGCTCTCACGGATGGGATGTAACTTTGATTGATGCTGTCAGTAAACATAACTTGAAAATAGCCAAGAAGAGTTATAAATATAGATATGAGCTACCAGGTTTTAATATTATTATTGCTCATAAGACAAAAATTAAAGCATTTTTTGATACACAAGTGGCTACTTTATGGTCGACCGTTGACGTAATCAAAAAACAGGCAAACGTTCGTAATCGACTATATTTTGTACAGAATTTTGAAACAGATTTTTATGAGCCAGGAACTGGAGAGCCGCGATTTTTAGCAAACGCCTCTTATTGCGATCAATCTGGAGTACAATATATAACTATGTCTTTATGGTGCCAGCGGTGGCTAAAAGATATTTTTCATAAGGAATCCAGGTATGTTTCTAACGGCATCGATATAAGTTTATACCCATATCGTGAGCGCGATTTTACCGGAAAAATAAAAATATTAGTTGAGGGCGATAGCAAAAGCGAATACAAAAACACAGATGAGGCTTTTCGTATTATTAATAAACTTGATCCTGAAAAGTTTGAAATATCTTATTTGTCATACCGTAAAGAGCCAAAAGACTGGTATAGAGTCGATAGGTTTTATAATAGAATACCTCCAGAAAAAGTTGGAGAAGTATATGCTAGCTGTGATATCTTAATAAAAACAAGTATTCTTGAGAGCTTTTCATATCCACCTCTTGAAATGATGGCTACGGGTGGCGTATCTGTAGTGGTTCCAAATGGAGGAAATGTTGAATATCTAAAGGATGGATATAATTGTCTATTCTATAAACAGGGTGATATTGAAGAGGGAGTTGCTGCAGTTAAAAAGATATTAGATGATAAAGAATTGCGAGATAAGCTTATAAAAAATGGGCTTAAAACAGCTCGAGATTATCAATGGAGTAATCTCGAGCAGCAGATAATAGATATATATAGTTAAATATATATTATTTTTCGACAAGTTTTATTCTGATAGCTTCTATATGAGACCCAGATTTATCTCCCGCTATTTCACCATTCTTTTTCCATTCTTGCCATCCAATCCAGGATAAATGAACTTGGTAATATACATCATACATGCCAGAGTCATTTTCATCCAGAGATAACTTTATGCCGTTCAGGGGTTTAGTTTGACCTGTCGTTCCGCAGATCTGTTTGTCGGATGTCATTGGTGTTGTCGTAGACCAAGGATCATTCGATGATTTTGATGAGCAGTATAATTTAATAGTACCTCCATCTGGCTGGTAGATAGACTTAGATATGCGTATCGCTTCTACTGAAAGTGATCTTCCTGTGGTGCCAGAGATTGAATTTTGACCAACGTCTTTGGTCCAACCCACGTAGCTTACATGAGTAGTATAGTTAAGTTCGTAAATATCTGGAATTGGAGTGTTGCCTGGGTTGTAAAATGCTCCGCCAGGTAAGACTAGAGAATTTTTCGGAGATACACGAATCTGTATAGCTTCTATATACCTAGATATGCCTGTAGATCCAGCTGGCATGCCATTTTTAGCCCAACCCATCCAACCTGCATGCTGTGAGTATACTCTATACCAAATGTCATATTTTTTTGCCAATTCTCCAGTCAACATGAAGCGAATTGCTTCGATTGATTTAAATTGACCCGTTGTTCCTGATATCTCATTGGCGTTTTTCCATTCTTGCCACCCAATCCAAGAAACGTGAGAGGAATACTGTAAACTTCCGGCTACTCCAGTTTTATTTGTTACAGAAGCCCTAACTGCTTCAATTGGATGATTCTGACCCACTGTGCCGCTAATCATTTCATCAGTGACGGCTGGCTGCCATCCAACCATGCCTACATGAGAACTGATAGAAACAGATAGTGGCGCGGGATCTTCTTTCGAACTAATATCTCTGAATGGTTGTCCTGATTCTTCTGGGCCGTTGGAGTCTTTATTAACGAGTCTGATCTCTATAGTCTCTATATTATTTCCTTGACCACCAGTTACACCAGCTGGCATGCCATTTTTAGCCCAACCCATCCAGCCAACGTAGCTCACGTGAACTCGGTAATAGATATCATATTTAGAAGCTAACGATCCTGTTGGCTGTATTTTAATTGCCTGAATAGGGCGGTTAAGTTCTGTTGTTCCTGACTGCATACCGCCATAAACAGTTGGTTGCCATCCACGCTCCTCGCTGTATGAAGAATATGCAACGTCGCCATCTATACTGAAAGCTTGCATGGATTTACTTTGACCAGTAAAGCCTGTTATACCTTTGTTGTGTACTAACCCTGTCCATCCGTAATAACTTATGTGTGATTTAAAACTAATTAACGGAGTGCTATATTGTGTTGATCCGAACCAGTCGCTCCATACTCTCCAAAAGTTTCGGTTGCCGTAAGAACTACACCCATCACCTAAACCGTACATATTGTTTAACGCGGCTTGATTTGGTTGATATGGTGTATATGTATATAAAGCAGCGGTTGCTTTACTGGATATATATACATTACCAGCACCGCATCCTTTTTGGACTACATTCCATAATATAGAGTTGGTAGCAAAAGGTTTTTTGTATGTCCACCACGGTTTTTCCATATTGTCAATATACCAACGCATAAGCTGAGCTCCAGATTCAACCTGCATAGAGAATCCTGCATAATTACGGTCACAGCTAGCGCTACCACCGGGGCCGCTATCTGGACAGTGAGACCCCATGGCATATGTATATTGACTTTGTAATGGCCAATTATCGGTTGTTAGCGGTCCGGCTGATTCAGTTGCAATTTTAACTAATATCACTTTTGGGCTTAAATTGTTACGTTTTGCAGCATCATAAATTATTTGTGCAGCGCTGACAGCACCTGAGGGAATTGAGCCACTAAAATTATTAGCAGGAATGTAATCTCCTGGAGTGTATTTAGGAACTTCATAATAATCCTTGAGACAAACGTAAGGCGGTCCAGCCCATCCGCGAGAGGCTGCATACTGAGCACGAGTAATATCTCCTCTTCCTCTTTCCGTAGCGCGACCGGTTCCATATGTATCGCAATTTGGGTTTATATTATTAAGAAACGTTTGTATGTCGGCGACAGTCATGTCATTAGAGTTAGTAAAAACAGAATCGTCAACAATATTTCCTGCCCGCCAATCATTGGCAGTTACCGCTTCTGACCTATTGGTAAAAAATAGCAGGCCACAAAGACTAATTATGGCGACAATAGCTATAGACGCAAAAAATTTATTCTTTGTCATTAAAATTCCCTCACTATAGTTTTAGTTATAGGCTTACCGTTTAATGGCGTAACTGATATAGATATATTCCATTGACCATTTCCTACGGATGATATAGGAACCGAAAATCCAGCACAAGTAGAATATTCTGGCTGATAGATAATAGGGGCTTCTTGAGTATTTTTCTTGCCGTTAGAAGTTATCGTTAGGGAACATTTACCTTGAGAATAGCCGTGTTCCTTTAATTTTATAATAATAACTGCGTTGTCACCGTCTTTATTAGTTGAAAGTTCTATTGATGAGTTGTCTGTTGGGACTGGAGCGGGTTTACTTTTTTCTACAGAATTATCACTATCATCTTTTGGCGTATTTAAGAAGGTTTCTTTATTGTTTTGATTAGTATCCTTTTCGGATTTCTTTTCTTCAACAGTAGGCTCTTTGCCTATGTTAGGTGTAGCATTTTGTGGAAAAATTGAAATAATACCAAACTTATCAAGGGCAAAAATACTCAGGCAAATCACAGCGATGATTATTATGATCGTTGCTAATATTTGTTTTTTTGAGAGTCTTTTCTTTGTAATTTTCATATTTATGCTATTTTAACACAAATAAGCATAACCGACAAATAAATTTATTTGTATGTCCACACTGTCTCAAAAATATAGAAACTAAGTATTAAGGCTAATCCAAAGAACATAATTAAATTAAATACTTTTTCATTCTTAGTTCTCACATTAATATACTTCTGTAGCCATAATCCTACCGGTACTAACATAACTGCTGTTGCTGTGAAATACCTACCCTGAACACCATCCGCATAATAAGCACCTTCACCAAACCTAAATGGCAATAAGGCCCACGCTGTATACATAGCATACGATACCGCACAAACAAATAACCCAATTGTCGCCAAATTATACACTGCCAACTTACCAGTCTGCTCTCCTAATAACTCCTGGTCCTTTTTATTGTAATGAAGGAGAGAAAGGAAGAGGAGGGAAAACAGAGGAATAAGTATAAACAATGGTAAGTGGTACTTGAACGATGAAAAGTCGCCGACACTACCGCGTAGTACGACATCTGTATATCCAATAGTTGGGCTGATGTATGTATTAAACAATATAGCAATAAACTTCAATGGATTACTATGTAGAGGGTTGTGGGCTGCTCCGGTGGTGAGTAGAGGTTGGCCATATATTTTTTGCCAAATTAGTATGCTGACAATCGCAATAGCGCCAATAGACGTAAGTATAATCCACTTCTGAATATTAAAAGGAATTTTCTTATTTTTATTAGGAGAGAATAGGTGTTTTGGTAGGAATATTAAAGGGAATAACAACAGAGCGTTTATAGACTTTGTTAAAGTAAGAACCATTCCTATAAATAGAAGAGTCGCTATTTGTTTACTTGATATTTTATCTTTCTGAGTAAATAGGTTTATTATTAAGGCGGTAATTGTAAAAACGGCTACATTTGTTACACAATCACTAGATAATGAAGATGCCATATGGACCATTAAAGGTATTAGTCCGATTGTCACAAATACCCATTTACCAACACGTACCCATTTGATAATGAAATAGATAGCTATTGAGTAGAATAGCGCATTGGCAATTCGACCGAATAAGATAGTTAGACCCGTAGATCCATTAAATAAATTTGCTATACCGATGCCGATAGCTTGAGGTAAGTGCATAATTGGCGGATAACCAGATGCGCTACTGCATTTATCAATATTAAGAGAGCTACGATCTATAGGTTTTGAGTAGTCTGATGAAAAATTCCCTTCATAAACTGAACCAGCTCTTTTTGCTACATCTTTAGGAAGCGTACATCGTGATCCAGACTCTATGCGACCTTGAGATATTCCGTAAGCTCGCAGGTAATGCATATTTTCATCGCTGACTGACAATTGCGGAACTAATATTGCAGACAACACCCCAAAGAATAAAGACAAAGATATAAAGACGTTTTCAGGCTTTTTAATAAATGATAAGAAATAGGACCAATATTTTTTCATAACTGTTTTTATTCTAGCACATTGTTACTGGATATTATTTAAAACGCCACACTGTCTCAAAAATATAGAAACTAAGTATTAAGGCTAATCCAAAGAACATAATTAAATTAAATACTTTTTCATTCTTAGTTCTCACATTAATATACTTCTGTAGCCATAATCCTACCGGTACTAACATAACTGCTGTTGCTGTGAAATACCTACCCTGAACACCATCCGCATAATAAGCACCTTCACCAAACCTAAATGGCAATAAGGCCCACGCTGTATACATAGCATACGATACCGCACAAACAAATAACCCAATTGTCGCCAAATTATACACTGCCAACTTACCAGTCTGCTCTCCTAATAACTCCTGGTCCTTTTTATTGTAATGAAGGAGAGAAAGGAAGAGGAGGGAAAATGAAGGCATTAAGACGAAAAGAGGAAGCCCATATTTAAAAGCAGAAAATGCACCGATTATTCCTCTGATAATATCGTCAGATACTGGTAGTCGCGGATTAATATACGTATTAAACAATATAGCAATAAACTTAAGAGGATTACTGTGTAGAGGGTTGTGTGCTGCACCAGTAGTAAGCAGAGGTTGAGTGTATATTTGGAGCCATAGCATTAAACATAGTCCTGCTAATACTGAGGCGAATATAATTAGACTCCACTTCTGAATATTAAAAGGAATTTTCTTATTTTTATTAGGAGAGAATAGGTGTTTTGGCAGGAATATTAAAGGGAAGAGCAAAAGTATGGAAACTGACTTAGTGAGTATTGAGAAGCAGAATATGAAAACAATAAGAAATTGTTGGCGGCGTGTCATTGGACGTTTCTGGCTGAATAGATTTAATAGAGCAGCTACAGTGGTGAAAATTGCTATGTTTGCCATACAATCTCCCGAAAGAGAAGCTGACAAGTGTATCATTAGTGGAAATAATCCAGTTGCCACGAATGCCCATTTACCAACACGTACCCATTTGATAATGAAATACAGGGCGATAGAATAAAATATTAAATTAAATAATCTTCCGAATAAAATCGTTATTCCCAATGATCCGTGTATAGTATTTGCTATACCGATACCGATAGCTTGAGGTAAATGCATAATTGGCGGATAACCAGTAGCGCTGCTGCATTTATGGATTTCTGTATCGTTTTTATTAATAAGTTTTTTATAGCTAGTTATAAAATTGTTAGCTTCTGCTTCCTTTACTTTTAATAAAATATCTTTAGGTAGAGAGCAGGATTTACCTGACTCGATTCTTCCTTGAGATAATGTGTAGGAGCGCATGTAGTGATGACCCTCATCTGCAACCGATAATAAAGGCACTAATATTGCAGATAATACTCCAAAGAATAAAGACAACGATATAAAGACGTTTTCAGGCTTTTTAATAAAAGATAAGAAATAGTACCAATATTTTTTCATATGCTAAGCAGATTATAAATTAGAATAATATATTGATCAAACTTGTTATACTATTAAATATATGCAGGCTCAAAAGAAGGATTATATATGGAACTCGATAGGGTCATTTTTACAGAGTGCAATTTCTCCAATTCTTCTGATTGTTATTACGCGTCTTAACGGGGTTGGGGATTCTGGGTTATTTTCTTTTGCAATGTCTCTTTCAGTGGTATTTTGGGCTATATCTTTATGGGGTGGTCGAACATATCAAGTATCCGATGTTAAAAAAGAGTTTTTTAGTGGTGATTATATTGTAGTGCGCTTTATATCATCATTAATTGTGGCGGTTTTTTCCATAAGTTTTTGCATATTAAGTGGATACGATCTTATAAAAACAGAATTAATAATGGTCTTGGTGTCATTTAAGATTCTGGAGTCAATTGCTGACTCGATGTATGGGGTATTACAGATTCATAATAGATTGTATATAGTGGGAATTTCTCTAACCATGAAATCTGTTTTCGGCTTTATGCTCTTTACCCTGGTTGATATTTTGACTAAAAACATTATTTATGGCGCTTTATCTATATTTATAGTAAATATAGCAGTGGTTATTTTTTACGATATTCCATGGATGAAACATGTAGAAAGTGTTGGCTTAACTAAGAAAAATATTATGCAAGCTGGAAAAATTATGAAAAAAACCGCAGAGGTGTTTGTCGTAGTTTTTTTAACGATGTTTTCTTTGAATATACCTCGTTATTTTTTGGATAAATATCATTATGACCAAATTGGGTATTTTGGAATAATGGCGATGCCAATCACTTTATTAACTCTATTTATATCATTTGTTCTTCAGCCTAATGTCGTAAATTTATCTGAATTATTGAAAAAGAAAAAGGTAAAGGAGTTTACTAAGATTGTTAGCAAGATAGATTTTATAACGTTTACATTGGGAATTTTATTTGTTGTTTCGAGTTATTTAATCGGAGTTTGGGTTCTTAATACTGTTTTTGGTATTGATATAAATAACTTTCGTATAGATTTAACTATTATGGTTATCGGTGCCGTAGCGAATGCTTTTGTGTCAATTTATGTTAATTTATTGATAATTCTACGTCGATTTAAGGGTCAATTTTATACACTACTCGTCACGAATATTTTGGCAGTGATACTGTCTATTTATTTAATTGATAGACTGGCTATGTTAGGTAGTGTGCTAGTTTTTATGATAATTAGTTTTTTACAAGCAATCATTCTTTTGTTTATATACAAGAGGTCTCTAAAAAATGTTATAATGCTTAGTGAGGATAAGGTGAGGTATGAGTAAAAAATATATAATTTTAGGAGCGGGCGGACAATTAGGTAAGGCTTTATGTGCAATGTTCCCAGACGCCAAGGCTCTAACTCATAAAGAGTTGGATATATCTGATGAAACACAAGTAAATGCGTTTGATTGGTCTAAATACGATGTTATTTTAAATGCGGCAGCGTTGGTTAATTCTGATGGTTCAGAGACTTCAGAATTAAGAGCTAAAACTTGGCTAGCTAATGCCTATGGTCCACGGAATTTAGCTAAAATTGCGATTGAGAAGAATAAAACTATCGTTCATTATTCTTCTGACTATGTTTGGGATGGGCGAAAAAAGAATCACAAAGATGATGAAGTTGTTGCGCCGCTATTGGTTTACGGACAGAGTAAAGCTGCTGGTGATTTAGTAGTCAGCTTAGTGCCAAAGCATTATATTATGCGAGTATCTTGGGTGGTCGGTGATGGTCATAATATACCAAAAACCATGAAAAAACTGGCAGACATGCGTATTAATCCAAAGGTTGTTGATGATCAATTTGGACGGTTAACTTTCGCTTCAGAAATTGCTAGGGCTACTAAATATTTCTTAGACAATAAAGTGGCGTATGGATCATATAATGTGACTAATGATGGTCCAGTAAAATCATGGTACGAGATTGCTGCTGATGTATTTGAATATGCTGGATATGATCGTAATCGCGTACGGCCGATTTCTACAGATGAATATGCAGCGGATAAGCCAGGTTTTGCTCCGCGACCACTTAACAGTGATATGGATTTAGTAAAATTACGTCAAACAGGATTTGCTCCGGCTGATTACACTGACATGTTAAAAGAGTATATTAAACAACTTCCATTAGATGAATAGGAGATTCAATAATTATGAATAAAGATATTTTAAACGTTTTATATCAAAGTGATGATAATTATGCAGCAGTAAGTGCAATTTCTATCGCATCTTTACTGGAAAATAATAAACACTTAAAACAGATTAATATTTTTTATCTTGGACACAAGCTTAAAAAAGGCAGTATTAATAAGTTTAACGAAATGATTGGTAGTTATAAAAACGCTACAATTACCTTTGTCGACGTTTCTGGCTATCCTGATGAACTAAAGGAAATAGGCGTTAAGGCTTGGAAAGGGCTATATATAACTTGGTATAAAATGCTGGCATTTGCTAAGCTTGATATCAAGACGGATCGAATCTTATATATAAATCCACATACGGTAATTAGTGGCGCTCTTGACGGTCTTTTGGAACTTGACTTTGAGGATAATATTTTGGCGTTATCGTATGACGCAACTATGGTTAATGCTCATAAGAATGCAATCGGCTTAAAATCTACTGATGGATATTTTAACTGCGGAATTATGCTTGTTAATCATAAAAAATGGATAAAAGACAAAATTGATTCTAAGATGCGTGAACATTTACGACATAATCATTATGAGGTGGCTGACCAAGATCTATGTAATGTCTTTTTTAAGGATAAAATTAAACTGGTTGGCGTTGAATATAATTTTTCTACTGTATTTTATGGTTATGATATCAAAAAATACATTAAAGCTAATGGTTTTATGCCAGAAAGTTTCTATAGTTATAATGAGATTATGGAGGCTTACTATACTCCAAAAATTATTCATTCTCAATTTGGCATAACGGGTCGACCATGGCAGGTAGGAAATGATAATCCAGTCGGCTTATTATGGCGCAAGTATTTGGAGATGACTCCATGGAAGAACGCTAAAATGCCAGAAGCGAAAAAAGATATAAACTGGCGACTTTATAAATTACTACCACAAGCAGTAGTTGTAAAATTATATGCTTGGGCAGTCAAACGTAAGTTTGCCAAATAAAATATTTCTACCAAAATTTTGACAATAGACTGTGAGCTCGTGACGTAATGCGAGTTTTTGCGGCGAATGAAGCTTTATTCCAGTTGATACTCTTAAATTTATTGGCGAAATCGTTGTATACTTCTTTTTCTTCGTTAAATCGGATTCCGTTTTTGCTCTTTTCTTTACTAGATAATGAGTCCGCAAATCTACGATATTGAAACGTTTCTGTTGAATCGAAACATAGAGAAGCTCCGTCAATTATCATAGTTAGTTCGATAATGACATCTTGAAGAATTTTGTATCTTGGATCGAATGAATATTTTTTAAGTGTGCTAGTTCTCCAGACAATAGACGGAAAATAGAGCCAATTGCCATGACAAAGTGACGTAGCGAGTTTTTCTCCTGCTAATACGCAAGTTTTTTTAGGATGTAATAATCGTTTGATCTTATCAACCAAAGGTAGATATACATTACTTTTGGCATCTATTACCTGTACACCAGGCTGGTAAAAATCAGCTTCGTTAATATTATTTAATGCGGTTTCGACGTAATTGGGTAATAGTTTATCGTCGCATCCCATAATTACACAAAAAGGAGCACTTGCATGTTTGATTGCATAATTAAAATTGTTAGTAATACCTATATTTTTACGATGTCTAATATATGTGATGCGTTTGTCGTTAATTTTACTGTAATAGTTTTTGGCGGTCTCATCTGGATAATGATCGTCAAGAATAGTTAGATGCCATGCGTCACTAGTTTGTTCTAACACTGAGTCAACAGCCTGTTTTAATAAAGAAAATTCTCCCCAATATGGAATTATTATATCTATTCTATTTTTCATTTGATAACCTTATGGACAACTCCTGATGTAAATCTCTTAGCCTTCGTTCGTTTTGATCAATACGTTGACGCTGATTGTTGATTATGTAAAATAATAAAATTATTGCTGTGGTTTGTAATATATCAAATACACTTAATTCCGATGAGTCGAGCGGTGGGTGATTTATTGAAATATTATAAAGTGGAAACGATCCTACTAACACAACCATAATAATTAGCCAGATAATCAGTTGATGTTTGAAGCGTGTCGCGCTGACTCTACGGAGTTTAAATTGAGTGATTATATTAATGAGAGCCGCTAAGATAATCGGCACGTTAAGTAGTACAAGAGTAATATATCTCATTCAAATAACTCCGTTAAACGTTGTTTAAATAATCGCTTGACAATATTAATAGCATTCCAGTTGTTTTGTCCTTTGGAGCGAGAATAGTCGGTGTAAATAGCTTTAATTGGATATTCGGCAATATTCATTCCAGACTGTTTGGCACGCCAGATCATTTCAGAGCAAAATTCATATCCAGTAGATTTCCAGTCAAGATTATCGATTGCTTTTCGTGAATAGACTCGCAGACCGGACTGTGAATCTGTAACGTTAGTCCCGAACAAAACATAGGTAATGAAGCTTAATCCTTTATTCCCTAAAATTTTTGTTTTTGACATGCCGTTACTGTTAATTAGTCGACTGCCAATCAATAGATCTATATTAGAAGTGGAGATTTTTTTAATTCCAACTAAAACATCTTCTGGGTCATGTTGACCGTCGGCATCCATAGTGGCGGCAATGTCATAATTATTTTGTCGAGCGTATGCGAGGCCGGTTAATGTGGCGCCTCCAGCTCCGGAATTCAATATATGATCAATAACTATTGCGCCGCCTTTTTTAGCTTGCTCAAGAGTGTCGTCTTTGGATCCGTCATTAATTAGCACGACATCAATAGAATATTCTTTTTTAGCCTCTGAAAATATTTTCTTAGATTTTTTAATAACATTTTTTATAACAGGAGCTTCATTGTAAGCAGGAATGATAATACAAACTTTTTTCATATTATTTATTAATTAACCTTGTAAAATAACTACCATATCCAGATTTAGCAAGTGGTTCGGATAGATTTTTTAGCTGACCTTTAGAAATCCAACCGTTATAAAAGGCGATTTTTTCAGGACTGCCAATAATCCTGCCGGTTCGTTTTTGGATAACTCTAACAAAGTCTGATGCATCAGTTAAGCTGTCGATCGTCCCTGTGTCTAGCCAAACATCTCCATTGTCTAAGGTTTGAACTTGCAATTTACCGCGACGTAAGTATTCTGCATTAATGGACGTAATTTCTAATTCTCCTCGAGCTGACGGCTTTACATTTTTAGCAATCTCTACTACATCATTATCATAAAAGTATAAGCCGACAACTGCGAAGTGGGATTTTGGGGAAGTTGGTTTTTCTTCAATTGATATTGCCTGATTTTGGTCATCAAATTCAACGACACCATACCTTTCTGGGTCAGATACTTTATAGGCAAAAACCGTGCCTCCGTCGGGATTTGTACATTCCCGCAGAGACTCATCTAAACGCTCCCCATAAAATATATTATCTCCCAGTACTAGGGCTACTTTATCGTCGCCAATAAAATCTTCACCAATAATAAAAGCTTGCGCCAGACCATCTGGAGTGGGCTGAACAGCGTATTCTAGATTTATACCCCATTGTGATCCGTTGCCAAGAAGCCTCTTGAAGCCGTCTTGGTCATCTGGAGTGGTAATTACGAGAATGTCACGAATTCCCGCTTGCATTAATGTGGTAAGCGGGTAATAAATCATTGGCTTGTCATAAATAGGCATTAATTGCTTGCTTATGGCCTGAGTAATTGGCCATAATCGCGTACCCGATCCACCTGCTAAAATTATTCCTTTCATAAACCTCCTACTTTTCTGATATAAGTATAGCAAATAGGCATGCTGATTGACAAAAGTGTAAAAATAGGATAATATACAAAGGTTATGAAAATGGAAACGTATAACTGTAAAGATACAATAAATCCAGTACAGGATAACTATGAAAGATATTTATCTAATGTATACAATAAGTTATATAAAGATCCAGAAAATGTAGGAAAAGAAAGAGACCGTTCAATTATCTACGTTCCATATCGTAGTTTTTCAGAGAAGTTAAAACAGGATTGTCCGAATATTCACTTTACGAATCTAGACAGTTCAGAAATATCTAAAGCCGTATCTCATGCTGATGTCATCATTAATATTGCTCGTGGTGAAGAGGTTGTTGAAGCAGAAGTCGGTTATCCGGATAGAAATGTAGAGTTACCAGTAGAATCTATAGCTAATACTGAAATGGTCAGCGATCTATATATACAGGCAATAGAATCAGGAAATGAGAATATTCAGGTTGTTCATACAGGTAGGATGAATAATAAGACGATCGCTATGGCTACAGCTATGCCGATTCTGGGCGAACTTGCTGGTATTGATTATGATAGTGTCATTCATACTTCTGAAGTAGATCTAAAAAGATTGATAGATAAAAAACAGCTTGATATCAAAACTATAATGGAAGAAGTAGGTATCAATCCGGAATTGTCTGAGATGAAAGTGTGTACTCGAGCATTGAAGCGAATTTATAGCGCTCATAATGTTGATTTCGAAAAGGCTACATCATCTGAATTAATTGATGTATTACTAGACGAATATAATAAATATCCGCGTATCAGTACTTCAACGTTAATGAAAGAGCAGATGTTGGAGAATGTTGCTGATCAATTATTGAAAGCCGGTAAGAGTGCAGACAAAGTTAGAGAGATAATAGATGAATTAGACGTACATACGGATGAAGAGCCTGATTCAGTAGATACGGTAACTAACTTTACTAACAGTATACCTATGATTTTGGCTAATAAACTAGTTAGGGATGGTTATAGTGCTGATGAAGTTGGTCTAATGAGTACGGAACAGAAAATGGAGTTACTGGCTGATTCTGAGATGACGGCGGTCATTGTGGCTGATACTGCGCACATGCCTCGGGTAATGTGGCTAGCTGATTATTTAATGCCGGATAATTTTAAACTAATTTTCATTGAAAGTAGAACTGGTTTATCTGAAGATATGCTACAAAAATCGATGGAGCGTGAAGAAAGGTCTTTTGGTCTCGGTAGTAATTGGCTGTCAAATCAAATGAGGACTAGAAATCCGGCAAAAGTCGGTGAAAAAGCAGATAAGGCCTATTGGGGTGACAAAAGTATAAGTAATAAGAAGCTAAATGATAAAATTAACGAACAAAAGTTAATTAAATAAAATTACTTAGTTTATCTCGCCAATCTTCTGGCGTAAATCCGGTTTTTTCAATTTTGGTTAAATTCAAAATACTATTTAAAGGACGTTTGGCTGAATCTGGTTTATCCGAGAAGTATTCGGCTGTAGAAATTGATCGTACGTCTGAAGCTGGCTTGCCTGATTTTTCAAATACGATTTTAGCAATTTCAGCCCAACTAACAAACGGACCTTCGTTGGTTATATTATAAGTTCCATATGGTAGATTTGCGTCTAAAAGATGCTTAATGCCACAGGCTAAGGTATCGGTAAAAGTTAACCTGCCGATTTGATCGCTTACTACAGACGGCTTTATGTTGCGTGTCGCTAAATCTTTCATAGTATTTATGAAGTTTTTACCCTCACCGACGACCCAAGAGGTTCGGACTATATAATGCCTAGCTGTTGTAGATGCGGCTAAATCTCCGTTAGCTTTGGTTTTTCCGTAAATATTTAGTGGAGAGAAGGGTTCGTCTTCGTAATGAATTATTCGCGATCCATCAAAAACATATTCAGACGAAACGTGTACTAGAGTTAGACTGTGTTTCGTCGCTGCTTCTGCTAAAAAGCGTACAGCTTGGTGATTGACAAGATCTACTTGATGAAAGTTTTCAGGTTTCTCGGCTGCATCAACGTTAGTCCAGGCTGCGGCATTTATAATGATTGATTCATGTTGCCAATCGAAAGAGTCGACAGCGGTTTTATTGGTAATGTCTAAATCTTGACGTGATAAAGCTGTCGCATTGGGAAAAACACGCTGTAGTGCTCGTCCTAGTTGGCCATTGGCTCCAGTAATGAATACAGCTTTATTATCCATTAAATCTCCATAGGAATTACATTACTTAATAGTGGATGTGTAGCATCTTTTTCAGAAATAATTGCTTGATCCTTATCAATTGGCCAGTTGATTTTTAGTTCTGGATCAAATAAATTAACAAAAGTATATTTAGCATCTGGGAACCAATGAGCATCAACTAGATACGTGTAGGCTACATTATCATCAAGTGTTTGATAACCGTTAGCTACGCCTTTAGGAACGAAAATTGCTGTACCCGGATTAATCTCGTGGGTAAATACTCGCCCGAAACTCTCACCTTTACGAAGGTCACACCAAGCCCCAAAAACACGCCCATTGGCTGTTGAAATGAATTTGTTCCAAGGCTCAGCGTGAAGTCCACGAGTGGCGCCAGTTTTGTCATTGAAGCTGATATTGTTTTGCACGATATCGAACGACGGTAAGCCTAAGGCTTCCATTTTTTCTTTTTGATAATTCTCTTTGAACCAGCCGCGATTGTCGCCATGTACGGGTAATTTAATAACAAATAACCCTGGAATTGACGATTCAGTGACTGTAAGTTCATTGTAGTCAGTTGGGTCAAACATAATTATTGTCCTTGTTTTGCATAAGCTGCTTCAACGGCGTCTTTTTGGGCGCGCCACCAGTCTTCGTGTTCGCGGTACCAGTTAATAGTTTGCATTAATCCATCGTGCATACCGGTTTTATTATCTGTGTATTGCGGTTGCCATCCTAACTCGCGGCGTAACTTGCTGGAATCCATTGCGTAGCGCATATCATGACCTGGACGATCATTAACATGTTCGTACCAATCTTTACCTTTACCCATTAGCTCACAAATCAATTCAATCACCATCTTATTATTAACGTGATCATTATCCGCGCCAATTATGTAGGTTTCTCCTAGAACGCCTTTTTCTAGGATTAAATGAACCGCTGAGTTGTGATCATCAACATGAATCCAGTCGCGTACTTGTTCGCCGGTACCATAAAGTTTTGGCTTGATATCGCTTAAAATATTGGTAATCTGACGCGGAATAAACTTTTCAATGTGTTGGTATGGCCCGTAATTGTTAGAGCAGTTTGAGATAGTTGCTTTAATACCAAAACTACGAATCCAGGCACGAACTAGCATGTCGCTGGAAGCTTTAGTACTAGAGTAGGGACTGGAAGGTTTGTATGGAGTATCTTCTGTGAAGCGGTTTGGATCGTCGATCTCTAGATCGCCAAAAACCTCATCAGTTGAGATGTGATGTAGTCTCTTATTATGTTTTCGAATAGCTTCTAGGATGGTATATGTGCCAATTATATTTGTTTCAACAAATGGCCAGGGATTGCGTAAAGAATTATCATTGTGACTTTCGGCGGCGAAGTGTACAACTATGTCATTTTCAGCGACTAATTTGTTTATTAATTCGGCGTCACAAATATCGCCTTCTACGAATGTAATTTGGTCGGCTACAGTCTCCAAATTAGCGCGATTTCCGGCGTAGGTTAATTTGTCAATAACAGTGACTTCATATTCTGGCTTGTGTTTTACGGTGTAATGCACAAAATTCGAGCCAATGAATCCCGCGCCTCCCGTGACTAGCATCTTTGTCATAAGTATAGTATATCAGGTATAATAGAGAAGTTATAGAGGAGGATATTATGAAAGTTGTAATTGTTAGCGGCTATTTTAATCCATTACACGGTGGACATTTAGATATGATTGAAGCAGCTGCAAAAATGGGTGATTATTTGATTGTAGTGGTGAATAACGACAAACAGCAATTGCTAAAAAAAGGAAAAATTATCCTTAATGAGGAAAATCGACTCCGCTTAATGCGAGCATTAAAGGGTGTGGATCAGGTGATGCTTTCTATTGATGAGAATCCTCCAGTTACAGAAACCTTAGAAATGATCGCTCGGCAATATCCGGGATGTCAATTGGTGTTTGCAAATGGTGGCGATAGATCGGCACCAGAAGTTGTTCCAGAGCGTGATGTTTGCGAAAAGTACAATATTGAAATGGTCTATGGAGTTGGCGGCTCAAATAAAGCAGACTCGTCTACTCGAATTAATCAAGCTACCGGACAGGAAAGCTAGCCTTAGCTTTTCCGACCATATTTTTCATATACAGCCAAAGTTTGCTCGGCCATGCGCTGCCATGAAAATGTCTTAACGTGTTTCTTGCCTTTTTTAACTAGTTCATTGCGCAATTTGTCGTCAGATAAGATGTCGTCAATTGATTTTGCTATATCCTCGACACTGAAAGGATCAAAATAGTGAGCGGCATCGCCGTGGGTTTCTGGCAAGCAAGTAGCCGTGCTCGAAGCGACTGGCGCGCCGTGTAGCATTGCCTCCAGTCCTGGCAAACCAAATCCCTCACTAAGCGAAGGGAAGCAATAAACTGCCGTATTTTCGTACATCCAGCGCAATTGCTCGTCTGATATAAAGCCGGTAAACACAACATTTTTAATTCCATGCTCATTTACATATGTCTCGTGGCGAGCGTAATTACTGTCTTTTTTACCTGCCAAAGCCAGTGTTAAATCTGGATATTTTTTCTGTAACAAGGCAAAAGCATCAATTAGCCGTCGAAGGTTTTTATGTGGTGTTGGTCTACCGATATACATAATGAATTTTTTACCAATCAACTCGTCAACAGGTTCGTTGCCTTTTGGTAACTCATCCGCAGATTCCAAAGTTACAGTAATTTTCTCTGGGTTTACGCCGGTGAATTTAATCAAATCATTTTTTACGAAGTTAGAAATTGTGATGATGTGTGAAGATTTTTTCGCAACTTTTTTATTGACCCATTTATAAATTTGCTGCTTAATCCAGAAAACGACAGGATTTTTATCTGGATTCTTAAACCTAACGGTAGTCAAATCTTGCATCGTAGTAACAACTGGACTGGAATTATACCAAACAGGCTGCTGAACCATCGCAAAATGAACTAAGTCTGGATGGAGACTTTCAAGTTGTTTTTTAAAGCCGATTTGCTCGGCGAAAGTGTATTCTTTGTAGGGACAAATGACTTTTTTAAAGTGCGGATTGCTCGGTTGCCAACTATCAAAATCCTTTGGCTTGAGCAGAATAACATAATCGTTTTTATTATCAATTTTCTGCAAATAATGAATCAGCCGTTCGATGTACCGACCAGTGCTAGTCCTTAATGTTCGGGCGTCAATTACGATTTTCACGATAATGTTCCTTCCATGATTTATCAACTATATTTTTTATCGCTTTATGGAAAATTGCAGCTGAAAATTCGTTGGCTGTGGCTGAGATTTTTGTTGGTGAAACTTTTTTACCAGGAAGTTTCTCTAAGGTTTCTATCAACGAAGAATCTGTTTGCTCAGAAAAGAACCAGCCGTTTTTTTCGGGTTTTATATAATCAAGTGCACCGCCAGCTTCATACGCAACCACTGGAATGCCAGACGCCAACGCTTCAACTGGCGCGATTCCAAAATCTTCGTGTGAACAAAAAATAAACAAATCTGCTTTTTTAATATATTTTTCTCGTGTGGCATTATCGACGAATCCTAAGAAATTAGTGTGTTTATCGGCGATATTTTTTAGATTATCAACATCTGGACCTTTTCCAATAATATCTAATTGCCAGCCAAGTTTTTGACAAGCTTTAATAGCAATGTCAAGCCGTTTCATCGGTACAATTCGCCCCCAAATCAGGCAGCGAGGTTTTTTAGGAATGGACGTTTGCTTGCGATTTTTAGCAAGTGGCGAAAAGCTTGACACGTCAATTGGCGGAAAAATAACCGTACTTTTTCGCTGGTAAAACTCTTCAATATCAGCCTGAATTCCCGTAGAGTTGGCGATAAAAACATCAACTTGCTGAGCGGCATTGAAATCTCGTTTTTTCAATGGTCTAACTAGGGTTTTTAAGCCCAAACGTGCCAGCCATTGTGGCCGAAAACTTGGTCGTTTGATATATTCGTCATAATGTCGCCAATAAAAATGCGTTGGCGTGTGACAATAGCAAATATGAAGTTGATCTGGTCTGGATTTACGGACGAATTTTGCCTCGCCATTTCCCGAACTGGAGATGATAATGTCAAATTCGCTAAGATCAAGCTTGGCGAACCACCATTGTCTAAGAAGTGGCAATAATCGTCGAATTTTTGAAAACGGCCATCGCTGTAAATAGCCAGTAACGACTTTATTGTCTAATCTTTCTCGCCATTCATCGCTACAAAAAGAAGTGTAAATTGGCGCATCTGGGTACAATTTGTGAATTTCCAAAACGACTTTTTCGGCTCCGCCGCCGTAAATCCAATCGTGAACTATGGCAATTTTTGGCTTACTCATTAATTATCTTTCTGGAAAATAACCAAGCAGGTTTTTAATAAAATCGTGATGTCCATCCAGATACTCCAGTTCTGGACATAATATAAGTCAATTCGTCGCCGTTCTTCAAAGCTGATACTGCGTCGACCAGACACTACAGCCAGTCCAGTGAGTCCTGATTTGACCGCTAATAAAACGTGTTTTTTGTCGTAGGCACTTAATTCGTGAGGTACCAGCGCTCGCGGTCCGACCAGGCTGATGTCGCCCTTTACGACGTTAAACAATTGTGGCAATTCATCGAGGCTAAAGCGACGAATAAATCGACCAACTGGCGTCACGCGAAAATCATGATCAAGCTTGTCTCCGTTTTTACGGTATTCTTCAATTAACTCAGGCTTGCCAACCATTCGAAAGACTTCTTCATCGGTTTTGCCGTCAAACTTTGCATAATGTGAGCGAAATTTGTAGACCTTAAACGGTCGATTATAACGAGTGAGACGTTTCTGTTGTTTGCCGTGCATTAAAATCGGTCCTACTGGGTCGCTGATTTTTACGGCAATTGCCACCAAAAGCATAATTGGCGAGGCGATGATAATCCCAATTGTCCCGCCTACAACGTCCATAATTCGCTTAACAATTCGCCCATAGCCCATTAGTGGCGTCGGATGAGTGTGAATTAGCGGCACGGAGTCGATGATATCAATAGTGTGTTTGGTGGTCATAATTCCGTCGAATTCCGGCGCTTGATAAAAATCCAGATAATGTTTCTGGGCAATTTGATAATGTTCGCTAACGTTTTTTGAGTCGGTTTGGATGATAACGTCAATTTTATCCATGGTGAGCGCCGATTCTAATGACGAGCGTCGAAGCTTTTTTAATTCAATAGGAATGAATTGGGTTTGCGCGACAATTCCGCTAATCTTAAAGCCAGTCAACGGATTAGTCTCTATAAAATCAGCCAAAACGTGAGTTAAATCACAATTGCCAATTAATATAACACGGCGCGCTCCCAAACCGCGTTTTAATAGCTTCAGGCGAACGATATTGGCGGCGCTGCGGAAAATCATTAGTAAAACAAAGCCAATTCCAGTGGCATAACCAGCGACGAGTTTGGCTGGGAATAACGGAGTATTGGTGAAGAATGTCACGGAAATCATAATCATAATTCCAGTTATTGATGCCAAAAGTATTCGTCCAAAGTTTCGCAATGGGTGCGTGTAAATCTCTCGGTCGTATAAGCCAAAGAAATAGAACATCACGATCCACAACGGCAGCGTCATAAAGATGGAAGTGATAAAATCTATAGCATTTATACTGATATGGAATGGTCTAGGGTCTAGGGAAATTCGCAAAATGTAGGCAATAGTAAATGCGCTCAATAAAGCTAAGATATCAAGAACGACCAGAACAATTTTGAAGTAAAAATCAGACTTTTTCCGCATAATCTCTGGGGTAATTATACAAAAATATGCCGATTATAGCAAAACAATGAATCGTATTTATAAAACTGCCAAAAAACCAGAAATGCACAAACATCGCGATGGTCAAGGATAAGATAAATTGAGCTTTAATTTTACGGATATTTTTTATGGCGAAAAATATAATTATCAATGGGACAATTAGAAGGGTGAATAGCCCAACAATCCCTAAGCCGCTGAGTAATAATATGTAAAAAACGTAGACTGTTTGGTCTGTTGGGACGTTTATGTGAAGGTGTTTTTGGATGAAATTTCCGAGGTTGCCGAGTCCGATGCCGAAGAGAAGTGTTCGTGGTGATGACAGCCAAGATTTTATGGCTAAGTCACTGGCGCTGAGTCTGTCGTTGGCGGAAGCTTCAACGAAACCGGCGGGCTGGAAAGAATTGTTGCTTGGCGGAATGTTTTCGGCGGGTTTTGGTGACGGATTTTTGGCGATGGATTTTTGCGGAATCTTAATTTTCCCGAGAGATAATTGATCGACCATACTGACGAAGGTATTGTGCGCAATGAAAGGTGTATTGGCGTATCTAATGTTGGCTGATGAGAATAATAAGATGAATCCGAATAGTAATCCAGCGAAGATGATTGGAAGTTTTTTACGAATAAAAGATACGTCAATTCGTTTTACAAAAGCGATTATAAATAAGGCTATTATGGCGATAAAAATTGCTAAAAATCCGCCACGGGAAAATGTTAAAGATATGGCGAGAGTTGTGAAAAATAGGCTAAATTTGGCTAGACGAGATTTTGATTGAAAGAGTGCAAGGAAAAATGCTGGAAGTAGAGAATTGGCGAAGAATTGTGGTTCGGCGGCGAATAAATTGATTCGTGGAAATCCAAAAACGTCGGCTTTACAGCCAGCGCAAAGCGTGCCAAATCCCGTTGGCTCAAAAGTGGCGATGATAAGCTGAATAATTGCTAAAATCCCAAAAACTAGTCCGCTCCATAATCCGACGTTGATGAGTTTGCGTTTTTCTGATTTTGATAATTCGCCGTAAATTAAGCCAGCGGATAATCCGACGGCGAGTAAGAATAATAGCGATAACGAATATAACGCGGTGCGCAGGCGTGCTTCTGCGAAAAATATGCCGACGACGATGGCGATAAAAATTGCTAAAAATCCGCTGATTAGCCATCGGTTTTTCAACAATTCTTGGCGTTTTTTAAGTAGTAAGGGTAAGGAAAATAATAGTAGGCTTACGGCAACAATTTGATATAATCCTATGCGCAAAGATGAAAAATCCAGAATTGATAAGCCAACACTGGGATGCAGGGCGAAGCCGCCGCCAAAAACAACAATAGCCAATAGCCAGAATCGAACGTCGTTAATGTATTTTTTTGCCATACTTTAAGTATAGCGTATGGTGTATACTTTAGATATGAAACTGACGAAAAAGCAAAAAATAATGTTGGATTTTATCGATGGATTTATAAAGGGCAATGGCTACAGTCCGACGCTTCGGGAAATTATGCGCGCCTTAGGCTATAAATCGGTATCGACGGTAGCAAAACACGTTGATAATTTGGTAGCGGCGGGATTTTTGGAGAAACAGGACGGCGAAGTTAGATCTTTGACGCTGAGTAGTGAGAAAAAAGAAGTTTGGTGGCAGAATTTAGCGAAAGAAATCAAGAAGAGAGAGGCTGAAGACGACGAAAAATCACGCTCGGAAGTGGAGATTTTAAAAAAAGCATTGGAAATTGTTCGTCAGTAACTTTACAACTATTCAAAAACTCGCTATAATACAAGACATATTCCGGCATAGCTCAGTGGTAGAGCGGTTGGCTGTTAACCAATAGGTCGCTGGTTCGAGCCCAGCTGCCGGAGCCAATTTTGAGTTTCAAGTGTTCGAGAGAGTGCTGAGAAGGACTTCAACAGATTGAGTTGAAGTCCTTTTTCGTTGATTTGGCAGTTCGCAAGTAGCATACGCAAAATCTTGTTCTTTTTGTCTGGTTGCGAACTTTCAAATACTTCTTTGGCCCTAGAAGTCAGTTGTAACAGATATGAAGACGTTACAATGAAACTTTTATTGTTGTTGGTGTATTCAACCAACTTACGTTCCAATTCGGTCTTTTCTTCGCTGTATTTTTAGCATATTTGTCATAGCCAATGGCAGTAATTCACGGCTGGGCTTTGTCTTTGTCATTACTTCTTTCCACTTTCACGTTCTTGTAAAGTATTATAAGATATTGTTAGATGAACAGCAAAATTAACGAGCTTCCAGACCTTTTGACGCTAGAGCAGGTCAGCGAGCTGTTGCAGGTACACTCAAATACATTGAGGAACTGGGACAGAGATGGAACACTCAAGGCTGTTCGTATTGGTATAAGAAAACTTTATCGCTATGCTATAAGAAAGAAAATATTATTAAACTTCTTGAAGAGAGCAACGAGAAGTAATTAGGAGGAAAGTTATGGCAACGTACGAAACCTACACACACAAGGGTAAGGAATACAAGTTTAGGGTCGGTAGAGAGACCCCAAAATTAGAAATGTTTAAACCTCTCTCCTCTGATTACTACCAAGGCGAGCAAAAAGCATTAGATATAGCGATATACCAAATTGCCGTGCCGCCTTTTGTCTTGTTTATATTGTGGCTGGTTCTTGGTTTTGCTGGTGTGAGTATCGAGGACAATTTCATTGCGATACTCGAGGTATTCACTCTTGTCTATTTCTTTACTCTTTACGACGCGGTCAATAGAATTAATAAAGCTAGTAATATTCTTGGAGACTTGAAAGAAAAAATCGGAAACAAGGAATATGTAGAAGCTTATAGAGCGTGGATAAAAGGCCGAGATGAGTAGCGGAGATAAAATAGTAAGAGAAAAACGTGATGAAAACACTGAAAAATCTACTAACCAACCAGAAGAAATACGTTGATGCTGGGCAGATAACGGCACTTGAAAACTGTTCTGATAAACCGCCAGTCAAGCTGATTGAACACTGCATATCGCTCAATAACAACTACAAGAATAAAAACTACACAACCGTTGCCATATTGGTGCGAGGCATACTCGACTACATACCGACCATCTTTGGTTTTGCCAATACGGCACAAGTCTACTCGGGGCTAAAAGGTAAAAGAACTTTCAAGAACGCACTGAAAGAGTTGGACCAAGCTAGTCGTAATCTGGCTGACGATGGTCTTCATACGCCAGCTAGAAAAGACGAAACACTAAAAGTTAGCAAGATAACAGTCGATAACTTACTCGGAAACCTGAATATCGTTCTATCAGAAACTGTTGAGCAACTACGAACTAACGACTTGCGTGATGAGGGGAATAAGAAACTGATTGAGCAGAATACCGTCAAGCCAAAGCGTCAAAAATCACAACTAGATAAATTTGAAGACTACATCGCAAACAAAAACTGGTCGCAACAAGAAATAGACGGCACTATTGTTTGGATTTGTGAAGACGATAATCTGTATCAAATACACGAAAGAAGGAGCTATGGCGAGTTTAGCGAACCGTGGACCAGAGTTTACCCAGACCGAAACGGCTCAGGTAAGTACGATGTAGATTTGGTATATGCAGGTACAATCGTGAAGCGTTTTCTGTTCGTTTACTGCGATGGTGGTCGTATCAACGTGGTCTTGCCTGAGATTTTTATTCCAGAGAAGTACAAGTTACCGAACAGGATTATCGGCGACGGTAAAGACTACCGTGAGTTTTATTGGGTAAAGAACAGCTTGAAGTACAAGCTGATGAGCCTTATAGGTAGTTTTTACATTTACGAAACGCCCGAAGGTGTTGCTCGGCACTCTAACATTATAATCAAATAGCTAGCCAAAAAACGCTTGTCAAAACTAGCCCCACAAATTGACCATATACACGGCGGACTACCTAATCTGTAAAATTAAGGGCGACTACCCTCTGTTTTCCCAACGGCTTTTGCTAACAATATGGCTACCGTTGCGAAGACTAGATTGTTGGGTTGTTTCCAAAACAAACCATTTTTTGTTAGCGACACATTTTTAGTTAGATAGTGCGTTTACACTGTTTTGGAAAAGCGACAAACTAGATAGAGGGGGGATAGACTTTCAGCTTGGCAAGTTTCAAGTCAAGACAAGCTATGTCGTGGTCCAACTTAGGTAAAACAGAAGGTTCAAGCAGTAGCATTGGTTCTAGTCCCAGCGGTTGAACATCAAGGTCAAGGCTCGGTAGCTCCAAGTCTAGGCTAAGAAGTTCAAGCATTTCCAGCCTTGGTATTTCAGCTAGTATCATACAGTCGTCAACACTTCCTTTATTTTGCCAACCTCATACTCATCAAAGTCCGTACTTGCCGTTCGCAACTCGTACGCAAGTGCGAGCCAAATTGAATTTTTAGACTTTAACAAGTATAGTTGAGGTATTTTTTATTGTTTTTGCGGTTATATGTTTCTAATAACGTGGAATAGGTGAGATAATAATAACCATGAATAATACTTATTGCGATGGTATGTGGGCTAGATTTCTTTCTAGTCAATGTCTGCGGGATGATTTTAAGAGTAGCCCAAGAAGTAATGACTTAAAGGACATTTTTAACTTTGCTAGTAGTTTAGTGGAGAATGTTGAAGATTTTGAGCAGCGATTTCCAGTGATTACGTATATTGATCTTTATGGACATACTGCTGTAGATGGCTACTCATATGTTCGGCTGGTAGAAAATGAATTGCCAGAGATACGAAAGTTAGCGGAAGAGAGGCGAGAGGTTGGCGTCGTTAAGCAAATAGATGATTTGATGAGGTTTATAGAGCTGGGTGCCAATGGTACAGATGGCGATGCGATTTTATTGGTCTTTGATGGCATGTAAACACTCTGAGATATTTGCAGATGTCTTAAAGCATTTTTACAGAACGCTTGTTTATAGTGGTCTGCATGAGAGCAATAACCACACCCCAACCATTAGCTAGGTCGCGACTTATTACGTCCGATTCTAGCCCATCGCCGTTTCGGGCGATAGTTAATCCATTTGTCGACATAGTCGTGCCGGTTCTGAACGAGGAGAAAACTCTTCAAAACAGCATTGAAACGCTTGACGAATATATGATGGAAAATTTGCCATATCGTTATCAGATAACAATCGCGGATAACGGCAGTCAAGATAACACTTTAAAAATAGCGAAAAACTTGGCGCAAAATCATCAATCAGTTCGTGTTGTAAGGCTGGCTGAACGCGGTCGCGGGCGAGCATTAAAGCAAGTCTGGCAAAGCAGTCAGGCGGATATTCTGACGTATATGGATGTCGATTTATCCACTAGCTTGGACGATTTTCTACCGATGATTCAGCCGCTTGTGGCGGGCGAAGCTGGCGTGGCGATTGGTTCTCGATTGATGAAAAAATCAAAGACTAGCCGCGGTTTTAAGCGAGAGTTTATTTCACGATGTTATAACAAGATTATCAAATTGACGTCGCGAACCAAATTTAGTGATGCGCAGTGTGGATTTAAGGCAATTCGTCGCGATGTGGCGAAGAGATTTTTGCCAAAAATTAAGGACAATGAGTGGTTCTTCGACACCGAGCTTTTGATTAAAACGGAGCGCGCGGGCGTGCCGATTCACGAGCAACCCGTTACTTGGATTGAGGATACTGATAGTCGTGTGAAGATTGTAAAAACTGCGGTCGATGATTTAAAAGGGCTGCATCGAGTTAATAAGGAATTGGACAATCGTTCGTGGCTTGAGAAAATGACTCTTCCGATGTTACTGATTGCGACGGGTGCGTTGTATATATTTGGCGCGGTGCATAATGGTATGGCGAATAGTTATTACGCGGCGGCGGTGCAGGCAGCAAGCCAAAACTGGACGGCGTGGCTGTTTGGTAGTTTGGACGCGGCGAATTATGTTTCAATCGATAAGCCACCGCTAGCCACGATGATAATGGGACTTAGCGCTCGACTGTTTGGTTTTTCCAGCTTTTCAATGTTACTACCGAGTGTATTAGCGGGCGTCGGTTCGGTCTGGTTGTTATATTCGGCGATGAAACGACAATTCGGCTTCACTAGCGCGATTATTTCCGCGGTTACACTTATGCTAACTCCTGTTGCGGCGTTGATGTTCGGATTTAATAATCCAGATGCTATCTTGACATTTATGCTCACCGCCAGTAGTTACGCATTTCTCAGATCATTAGAAGGTAAGCGTCCGCTTTTATGGCTTGGTTTGGCGGGACTATTTACGGGACTAGCGTTTAACACGAAAATGCTTCAGGGCTTGATGGTTTTGCCCGCGATGGTGATTGTCTATCTGGCGTTCGCCAAGCCGCCAATTGTTACGCGATTTCTACATTTGATGTTTGCAGGCGTGATTACGACAGTGTCGACTTTATGGTGGAGTGTGCTTGTTTGGCTGACTCCGTCTGGCAATCGACCGTGGGTTGGTAGTACGAACGACAATAGTATTTGGAGTTTGATTTTTGGCTATAACGGATTCGGTCGACTATTAGGAAACCGCGGCGGCGGAGGTGGCGGAACTCCTCCGAGCGGTGGAATGGCAATAGCAAGCCCTGGCGGAATGGGTGGCGGTGCTCCCAGTGGCGGTCATGGTCCTGGCGGCACTGGATTCGGTGGGCAAACGGGAGTATTTAGGATATTCAATAATGATTTCGGACCGAACATCGCATGGTTGCTAGTCTTAGCATTAGCGAGCGGCGGACTGCTCTTATGGATTTTGCGCAAGACTCCGCGGACTAATCGCGGGCGAGCGGCGGTGATATTCTGGATACTTTGGCTGATCATTCACATCGTAATATTCAGCATGACTAGCGGCGTGATTCATCCGTACTACGTGGTGGTTATGGCACCGGCTGTCGCGGCTCTGGTTGGGATTGGCGTGCCGTTTCTGTGGGGCGCGTACATCAGAAGAAAGTCGTATGCTTGGATTTTGCCTATGCTGGTCGGCGTGACGGCGGTGATTGCGATAATTATTCTTAGCTACGCTGGTACGATGACTTGGCTAATGTGGACGGTTGGTGCTTTGGGGGCTATCGGTATGATTGGGCTATTGGTCAATCTATATACGCCGAAACGTTGGCTTCAGAGCTTGTCAATCATCACCTCTGTGGCTGCATGTATGACCGCCCCGGTTGCCTACACGCTGTCGACTATCAACGTTACGCATACGGGCAGCATTCCGACGACAGGTCCAAGTTCGACGGCGATGCAAGGAAGCAATAATGAAAAATCTCAGGCAGATAGTGCGTTGGTTCAGTATCTTTTACAAAACCAAAATGGTGCGACTTGGTTGGTGGCGGTGGATAGCGCGAATGAATCTGCGGCAATTCAGTTAACTAGCGGTCAACCAGTCATGGCAATTGGCGGATTTAACGGTAGCGACACACCACTCACGCTTGAACAATTTAAGCAATTGGTGGCGGACGGTAAATTGAAATATTATGCCGCCAGCTCGCACGGTCATGGTGGCGGTCCAAACGGCGGAAATAGCGAAATCACAAATTGGATTAAGAAAAACGGTAAAGTCGTTAATTATGGAGGTAGTGATGTAACATTATACGAACTATCTGCATAGGAAATAAATTTAACCAAAGGAGAAATATTATGAAAAGATTAGACCAAGAATCTCAAACAACACCAGAAAATATCTTTAACAATTCGGAAAGCACCTCGAACGAAAAACGCTCAATTAGCGTCGGCGCGGCAATAGGAATAGCAATTGGTGGCGTGATTTTGTGCGGACTGGGATTTGTTGCGGGTATGCAAGTTGGCGGCTCCAGTGGAAGTCAAATGAGCGGGCAAGCTGGCGGTCCTCCAGGAATGAGCCAATCTCAAGGCGGTCCTGGCGGATCTAGGCAACAATCTGGCGGAAATAGCAGCACGCCTCAAGCTCAATCTGATCAATCGGGACAATCGGGCTCATCTTCGGCTGGACAAACTCCGTCAACTCAAAATAACACAACTAACACACCGCCATCAGACTCTTCACAGTCTGGCGTAGCACCGCAACCAACTTCTCAATCCTCTCGACAATAAAAACCTAGTTCTCAATAAAAAATTACCACCTCATCGCGGGGTGGTAATTTTATGTAGTTGCAGGTTAGCGCAGAATGAATAGTCCTGCAGCAACTAATACTAGAGTGGCGATAACACCTAAGAAGACATTAAATCCTGTGTTTGCGAGTAGACCACTTACAGTATTTTGAGGCTTGTTAACTGGATTATGGGTGGCAGCTGACGGATTAGCAGGCTGTGGCTGCGGCTGTGGGTGTGGCTGTGGCTGAGGTTGCGGTTGAGGTTGTGGCTGTGCTGTCCTAGGGATTGCTGATGTGTCAATAGCCAGAGTACCGCTAAATGTAGCTGAAACTGTTCCGATTGTTACACTTCTTGTCCAAAGAGTATTCAGGATAGGAGATGTTCCGTTGGCTGGCAGTGACAGTAGCTGAATATTTCCAGGAGTTGCCGTGCTGTTAATAACGTCTGCCGAGTTAGTTATGGAAACTACGCTTCCTGTTAAATCTTTCAATGGTGAAGCAAAAGATTTGTCGTTAGGTTTAATACTAGGCTGTTGATCTTCAAGATTTAATGAAGTTAGGGAAGTTAGTCCAGTCAGTGGGCTTATATCTGTAATCTTGTTCTCTTTAAGTGACAGAGTTTTTAGGGAAATCAGTCCAGCTAGTGGGCTTAGGTTTGAGATCGAGTTGTGATTTAACGACAAATTCTTAAGATTCTTGGCGGCTTCTATTCCAGCTAGGTTGGTGATATTTGAATTGTCTAAGTTAAGATCTGTCAATTTTTCCAATTCTACGTCAGTAATTTTTTGATTTTCCGTACGAGTTGTACCAAGTTTTTCTCCTAGTTTTTCATTGAGCAGCTTGCGCAGTTCCGTGTCTTTGACTTCAACCTCTTTAGGCTCTCGCTTTTGATATACACGAACGTAGTCGACTGACATAGTTGCTGGGAATGTGCCTGGTTCTTCTGTTACGACATTGTAAGCATCTGACCACTTGCCACCAGGACCGTCGATATAATTTCCACCAATTGCCATATTTAGTCGCAAAAAGAATGGCGTGTCAAATGGTCCGTGTGGCGTGGTTGCGGCATTTGGTTGACCAAATCCTTCAACTGTGTGATAGCTCTTTCCGTCAATGAAATATTCTAGCTTTCCTTCGGTCCATTTTACTCCATATGTATGCCAGTCAGTAGTATTTGAAAAGCCTGCCGGTAGATCCGCTTTGTGGCTATTCTTGTGTGTTTTATTGGTTATGGATTTTCCCCAGTGTGCATCCGCGGCAGCATAATCCAAATCAGAACCTTTTGTCTCTACTATGTCTATTTCGCCATTCATAGGCCACCCGTCGCCGTATCTTTTTTCATTAGGGCTCATCCAGAATGCTGGCCAGGTGCTCTTATTATTTGGCATTTTTATTCGAGCCTCAAAATATCCGTAAGTCCAGGTTTTCTTGTCTCTTGTTTCTATAAATCCAGAGGTAAAATCTTTATTTTTGCCCTTATTACAGGTTACGCCTGGTTTATATAGACCGATCAGATTTAGGCTACCTCCACTGACGTTTATATTTTCCGCGGAGCCTGTATAGCACCCCTGAACCTCACTAGCGTTCCAGCCTCCTATATATGGAGACCACACATTCGTGTCTAATGAACCTTCATTAAACTCGTCTGACCAGACTTTCTCATATTCACTATCTGTTGGCGGATATGGACTTCCTGCACCTTTGGCGTTGTCCATTGGCAGGGTAAATAACGCACCACCAACAACAATACCGACAGCCATTACCGCAGTTACTATTTTAACTTTTGTATTTAAAAAACGTCTTTTTATTAACATTTTTTGTTTTCTCCCAAATATTTTTTATCCATCGCTAGTGTAACAATAAGCGGAATAAAAGTAAAGAATATTATGTAGCTATTTTAACAACAGAGCTGTGGAAACGCTGAATACTGAGGTTTTAAGCTGAAATAAAAAAATTGCCACCCCATAATGAGATGACAATTTTCCTGTAAACGCCTGAGCTAATTAGCGATTAATCGTTAGGTTTATTGACTTTAGAGATTTGATGTTAGAAACTGCTCGTAGGTCGAAGACGGAGTTGTTCTTAAGAGATAAGGACTTGAGGTTTTTAGCTGCCTCTAAGCCTGTTAAATCGTGAATCTTTTCTGCTTCTGATGCGTTGTCGGCTGCATCCAAGTTAAGATCTGTCAATTTTTCCAACTCTACGTCAGTAATTTTTTGATCGTCTTTACGATTAGTGCTAAGCGCTGTTGACAGTTTTTTATTAAGTTGAGTGCGCAAATTGTTATCTGGCACGTTTATTTCCTTAGCTGTTCGCCTTTCGTATACGCGGACGTAATCGATTGACATGGTTGCTGGGAATGACTTTGGATATTTAGCTAGAGCATTGTAGGCGTTTGACCATTTACTGCCTTTACCGTCGATGTAATCACCACCAATTGCTAAGTTAAGACGCAGGAAGAATGGTTGATCAAACGGACCATAAGGCGTGTTTGCTGCGTTTGGCTGATCGAATCCGTTGACGGTGTGGAACTTTACGCCATCAATGTAATATTCCAATTTTCCTTCAGTCCATTTTACGCCGTACGTGTGCCACTGAGTAGTGTCTTTAAATCCAGCTGGCAAATCTCTACCTTGAGCATGTTTTTTATTGTATGTTGAAAGTCCCCAGTGAGCGTCTGAGGCGGCGTAATCTAAGTTAGAACCTTTAGTTTCTACGATGTCAATTTCACCACTGCGAGGCCAACTGCCATATGTAGGTTTATCAGGGCTCATCCAAAAACCAGGCCAGGTGCTCTTATTATTTGGCATTTTTATGCGAGCCTCGATGTAGCCGTAAGTCCAAGACTTCTTACCCTTCGTTTCTACGAATCCAGAGGTGAAGTTGCCGCTTTTTTCATTTCCTGTGCAGCGCGCACCAGGCTTGTATAGTCCTACTAAGTTTAGACTGCCGTTTTTAACATTCACATTTTCTTCACTTCTACTGTAGCAACTCTGGACGTTATTAGCGCTCCATCCGCTGCCGTATATATTCCAAGAATCTTTATCTAACGATGTGCCATTAAACTCATCACGCCAAACAGGTTCTGTGTTCCAATGAGTACTATCATTTAATGGATAATCATCGCTGACGACACTCTTAGCTTGTCCAGTTGGCAAGGTAAGTAGTGATCCACCAATGAATAGTCCAGCGGCTATTATTCCAGTTAATATTTTAACTTTTGTATTTAAAAAGCGTTTTCTTATTAACATACACCTCCTTAGATTTAAGTATAAAAATCCATTATAACAATAAGCGCAATAAAAGCAAAAGCGAAACAGATAAAGTATATAGTTTTTTGTTGTATTTTATACAATTATGCTTGTAAAAAATATTTAGCGATGATATTGTGAATGCGTAAACTAAATTAAAAATACAAACATGTATGGGGGGGAAACAAAAATGGGTGTTTCTTATACTAAATTAGCCAGTGTTGCGTCTGTGGCTGCCATCATTGGAGCGGTGGTATTCCATCAGCCAGTTAATGCTGCGCCGCCAGCTACATTTACTTGGACTGGTGCAGCTGGTGATCATAAAATGTCAACCGCTGGTAACTGGAAAGAAGGTCAAGTACCAACAGTAGGTTCTAAGTTGGTATTTAAGTGTGTTGATGGTCCTAATGAAAACATTCAGAATGATTTAGCAGTAGTTCCGTCAGGATTAGAGGTTAAAAAGCTGGATAGCCTTCCTGCCAATAAGTCGTGCGCCAAATATACTATTAATACGATGCAATTTACGCCAGATGCTGAATTTACTGGCGACCAGACTAGTGCTGACAATAAAGACCGTCGTAAAATACCGTTTGTTAGTATTGACACCGTCATTGGCTTGTCAAACATGAAATCGAATGGATTTGATGGTGCATTTAAGAACAAACCGACAATAAACCGCCTTGAGGTTGCTAATACTGGATGTAATGAGATAGCTGAGAGTCTAAGAGCTGCAGAAAAAATTGTCGGAGAAAATGCTAGTGTGAAGCCAGAGGGCGCTAATAGTATCTTGATTAAAAATAAAGGTCAGTTAGAGATTGATGAGGAGCGCAATGAGACAAGCGCCAGTAAAATTACTTTTGAAAATGGCGCGATGATTTCTCATGGGGTATATTGTCAACCCCCTGATAGTCTTGGTGGCAACGTTCGGATCAGGACGACTGTTCTGTCTGGTGATATTGTACTTAACGGTGATGTTGAATATAAGCTAGAGTCAATGAATGATGTAAAGATCACAGGAAAACTTAGCGGCCCTGGTAAGTTCGTTGCTCATAGAGATAATAAAGGTGTTGTGTTGGTTGAGTCTTCAAACAATACCAGCGGCACTCCGAATGGTCGGTACGGTAATGTCCATGGGCCTAAATTAATGAAATTAGACGATAACAAACCTGATGATTATGTACCTATTAAAAGAGGTGAAGCAGTTTTACTAAATGGTATTCGTCGTGAGGTAGATATTCTTGAAGGCGGTATGCTCAGCGGTAACGCTACTTTGAACTATCTTCTTTATGTAGGAGGTGTTATTTCTCCAGGTAACAACTCACCAGGTAAAATTACTACAGACAGTCTCAATTTTGGTGATTCCGGTGTTTATAAGGTGAAAATTCTAGATAAAGATCATTATGACCAGATTGTTGCAGACCTAGGCGTCGCTCTAGATGGTGGTAGTTTAGACTTAACGTACTTAGAGGGTTGTGTCATTAAGAAGGGCGATACCTTTACGATCATTGATAATAAAGGCACTATCCCTGTTATCGGAACGACAACGAGAACGTTTAAGGATTTACCAGAAGGCGCGGAGATAACTGCAGGTGGCGTAACCTTTAAGATTAGTTATGTTGGCGGTGACGGTAATGATATTGTACTGACGGCGCTGAATGACTGGAACGTTCCAAAAGCTTCGAAAGCTCCAAAAGTTCCAAATACGGGTGGTGAAAAATTGGCTGTTAACTTGATTGGCGCTATGGCTGGAGTAGCTTCAGCGGTGGCATTGCTGGTTGTAGCAAAGCGAAAAAGCTTTAATAAAAAATAAAAAACCAAAATTAAAAGCGGACAGACACGTCGTAAGTAGTTCGGTGCAGGGCGTGTCTATTTACCGCAGTAAAAACAGACAATGATACAAAGAGAACGAAAAATTAATCGCAGTTTGCAGACGCCATTAAGAGCGAGGGGGCGAGTGACTATACCTCGGCGTGGATTGGCAAGTAATGTTGTCGCTAATACTGTCAGTAATGTGAATGCGAAGAACATTGTTGACGTTGTGCGCCCTTCCGCACCAGCCAAGGTGAGGCAGACCCAGCAATCCAAGGTGAGGCCGACCCAGCAATATGCGAAAAAACCAATAAATCATGCACGAATTAATAAAAGATTAGCTCGTTCGGCTCGTTTGTTAATTATTTGTAAAAAATCAATAGCTAATGGTTGCCGTGACGGTAAAAAAAGGCACACCAAGCGATATTTACAAAATATTTTAGGTAGCAACTTTTGTAAAAAAGTACCTAGTTTTGCGGCTTCTGCTCTTTTGATAATCTCGATATATTCGTTTGCTGACTCCTGGCTGCTTAATAATCGAATAAAAAACGCTGTAAATGCGACGCCGGTAGCTGCACGTAGCGATAATCTGGACGATCGAAAAAATAGTGAAGGTAAAGACGAAACTAAAGTGTCTGATGATGCTATTGCCAAATATAAGGTTGCTCCAGATTTGCCGCGAGTCATTACCATTGAGAAATTGGGGGTTAAGGCTAGGGTTTTGCAGATGAACGTCAATTCGGACGGCTCAATGCAGTCTCCTATAAATATTTTTGATGCAGGATGGTACACTGGTAGCGTTAAGCCAGGTCAGTTAGGCGCATCTATTATTGTCGGACACGCGTCGGGTACAACTTTGGGCGGAGTTTTTAATAAGCTAGAGACTTTGAATGCCGGTGATACGATTAGTGTCGAGCGTGGCGACGGTAAAATACTGCGCTATCAGGTAATAAAAAAACAAACAGTTAAATTATCTGATGTGGATATGAATAGTTTTATTCGGCCAGCTGATGGTGTATCTGAGGGTCTGAATTTGATGACATGTGCAGGAGAATGGATAAAAAATTCTCAAACTCGTAATAGCCGAGTAATGATATTCACCAAGCGGATTTAAGCTGTCTGATGCTATAATTTATGCATGGAAACATTGCCAGATCACGATAAATTATTAACCGACAGAGCCTTGCAGTGTGCGGCGACGGAACTAAACGTTGATTTATCTGAATTACGGATCACGTCAGTAAGTGGCAGCTTTTCGCTTAATCGCCGAGCGTTAGTGTCGTCTGGTGGTCGAACGATTTTTGTTAAAGAAGTTGATACTGATTTATTGTCGGATGAGGGCGAACGGGAATTAGGCTGGCTAAAAAAAGATTATGCAGTAACGCGTTTGTTACAGAAAACTTATTCGCAATATGTTGCTGATTGGACTGAATTGGCTGATGATGGTCACGTGCTGATGACGAGCAGTTACGCTTCGTCAGATGGGTGGTTGTGGCAACCTCCGACGGATAACTCTGTCGCGGAACGTTACATTTCGACGGTGATAACCGCGGTTCGCGAGTTGGAAAAAATAAAATTGCCGCAGGAACTGATTGAAGAATTGCAACTACAACCGTTTGCGACGGAAAAGCTTGGCTTAGATGATGGGATTGATCAGATTATTGCTGATGCTGATGTTCGTCGTCGGTTGATTGATAATTATCAAAAACTATTGCCAAATCAGCTGGAGATTAATCAGCGGCGTTGTCAGGCTATAATTGAGCTGTTAGAAAAGCGCGATGAGTTGATTAATATTTCGGTGCGCGCTAAAGAATTTGCCAAGCAGACGGAAGATTGCTTTAATCATTCGGATGTTCGTAGTGATAATTTGGCATTTAATCCGCAAGCTGGCGAGTTGAAGTTGGTTGACTGGAACTGGGCTTCCTATGTGCCCCAGGGGTCTGGTGCGACAGAATTTCTGGTTGATATGGCGCGCCATGGTCATGACGTAACGCCGTGGCTAGGCGAATTGAACGTGGAAATGCTGGCGTCATTTGTCGGATTTTTCCTTACGCGTAGCCTCAAGCCGCCGCTCAAGCCGGGTGATAATCTTCGTCAAATGCAAGCGCTATCAGCGGCTGCTGCTTACGATTTACTGCAATCTATATAAAGAAATCATAAATGTAAATAATACAATGTACTTTCATTGACAGACGCTATATATCGCGTGTATATTCAATATTAAGCACTACATATGGTGTTTTAGAAAATAAATAACGTTTTTTGCAACATGCACCCACTGGAGAAGTTGGGCTAGTTTGCTATTTTTATAAACAAGGAGGGGTAATGTATAAATCAATTAAAAAACGCGATGGTCGAACTGCTAAATTTGATCGGAAAAAAATTGAAAAAGCAATTGAAAAGGCGGGACTGGAAACTGGTGAATTTGACGCCGCTCAAGCAGTTGAATTGACCGACAAGGTTTTGGGTGTTTTGGAAACTCGTAACCAAAAGCGTCTACCAAGCGTTGAAGATATTCAGGACATTGTTGAGGATGCGTTGATTGATTCTAAGTTTAAGAAGACTGCAAAGGCGTACATTATTTACCGTGATCAGCATAAAAAATTGCGCGAAATTACTTCTAATGCACACGTTGATTTGATTGATAAATATCTGGAAAATTTGGACTGGAAAGTTAATGAGAACTCTAATATGGGCTACAGCCTGCAGGGTTTGAATAACTATGTTTCAGCGGAGATTACGAAGACTTACTGGCTGGATAAGATTTATACATCGAAGATTGGACAAGCTCACAAAGAAGGTGACTTGCACATTCACGACCTTAACTTGCTAAGTGTTTATTGTGTTGGTTGGGATCTGACTGACTTATTACAAGAAGGATTTACTGGCGTGGCTGGTAAGGTTGCTTCTAAGCCAGCTAAGCATTTCCGATCAGCGCTTGGTCAAGTCGTAAACTTCTTTTATACATTACAGGGCGAGGCGGCTGGTGCGCAGGCTTTCTCTGATTTTGACACGCTATTAGCACCGTTTATTCGTGCCGACAAATTGAGCTATGACGAAGTAAAACAGGCTATTCAAGAATTCGTCTTTAATGTCAACGTGCCGACTCGTGTTGGTTTCCAGACGCCGTTTACCAACATTACACTTGACCTTGAATGTCCAAAACACATGGCAGATAATCCAGTGATTATTGGTGGCGAAATGCAGGATACGACTTATGGCGAATATCAAGAAGAAATGAATATGCTAAACAAGGCGCTGCTGGAGGTTCTTTCTGAGGGCGACGCTAATGGTCGAGTCTTTACCTTCCCAATTCCAACGGTTAATATCACCAAGGATTTCAATTGGGATAATCCGGTGATTGAAAGTTTGTGGGAAGCCAGCGCTAAATACGGCATTCCGTACTTCTCAAACTTCATCAATTCTGACATGGATCCAGAAGATGCGCGCTCGATGTGCTGTCGATTGCGCATTGATAATCGTCAATTGGAATATCGTGGCGGCGGATTATTCGGCTCAAATCCGATGACTGGTTCGGTCGGTGTGGTAACAATAAACTTGCCACGATTGGCGCTAAAATCTAAGAACGAAAAAGAATTCTTTAAGGGGTTGGCTGAACTTATGGATATGGCAAAGGACAGCCTGGAAACCAAGCGTAAAGTTTTGGAGCGATTGACCGACGCTAATTTGTATCCGTACACCAAGTTTTATTTGCGAAACATTAAGCAGCGTTTCAATCAATATTGGAAGAACCATTTTTCGACCATCGGTTTGATTGGCACGAATGAAGCGGCGCTTAATTTGCTGGGCGTGGATATTGGCACGGAAAAGGGCAAGGCTTTTGCTGAGAAAACTCTTGATTTTATGCGCGATCGTTTGGTGGAGTATCAAAAGGAAACTGGCAATAATTACAATCTTGAGGCAACGCCAGCTGAAGGTACGACGTATCGATTGGCGCAGCTTGATAAAGCCAGCTTCCCAGATCGAGCGCACTTTGCCAACGGAATTGGCGCGGAAGTTAAATGTCCGTTCTATACCAACTCTAGCCACTTGCCAGTTAATTACACGGACGATTTGTTTGAATTGATGGATCTTCAGGACAATTTGCAAACCAAGTACACGGGCGGCACGGTGATTCACTTCTTCTTAGGTGAGCGTATGGACGATCCGCAGACTTTGAAAAAATTAGTGAAAACGATTTGTGAAAACTACAAATTGCCATACTTTACGTTTAGTCCAAGCTTCTCAATTTGTAAGAATCACGGCTATATTGTTGGTGAGCATCCAGAATGTCCAAAGTGTGGTGAAGCGACTGAAGTTTACTCACGTGTGGTTGGTTTCTTGCGTCCAGTTTCTCAATGGAATAAGGGCAAGCAAGCGGAATTTGAAATGAGGGAACATTATGACAATGCCGCCGAACACCAGCGACTTAGCGCCGTCGCGGCAGCTTAAGGTGTCAATTGGTGGAATTCAGAAGCTGTCGCTCGTGGATTATCCAGGGCACGTGGCGGCAGCTCTGTTTCTCTCTGGTTGTAATATGCGGTGCGGTTATTGCCATAATCCTGAATTGGTATTACCTGAACGATTGGCGCCGAGTATTCCAGTTGATGAAGTGATGATATTTCTAAAATCGCGAGTTGGTCGACTGGATGGCGTGGTGATTTCTGGCGGTGAACCAACGGTAAATGAAGATTTGCCGGAGTTATGTCGAATGATTAAGAAACTTGGTTTTGACATTAAGTTGGACACCAATGGTACGCATCCAGATATAGTTCGCGGAATGGTTGAAGAGGGGCTGATTGACTTTATTGCGATGGACGTAAAAGGTCCGCTGGAAAAATATGTTGAGATTGCGGCGCGACCGATTGATTTGGAAGCGATTAAGGAGAATGTTCGGTTGATGATTGATTCGGGAATTGATCACGAATTCCGTACGACGATTGTCCGCGAGCAACTAGAAGTTAGCGATTTTGAGAAGATTGGCGAGCTGGTTAAGGGCGCGAAGAGATTTGCCTTGCAGCATTTTCGCACTGGCACGACAATTAGTCCAAAGTTCGCGAATTACCACACTTTTACTGACGAAGAATTTAGAGAAGCTCAGAAAATAATGGAAAGGTATGTTGGAGAATGCGTGATTCATTAGAGGTTGAAATTGTGCGCGTCCGTCAGGAAAATCCTGAGGTGAAGACGTTATATTTTGCGCGACCGTTCGACTTTACCGCTGGACAATATATTACGGTTTTTATTGATGGCAGTAGCGTGCGTGAAGGGAAGGCTTATAGTATTTCTTCTACTCCTGATGATGAGCTAATGTCAATTACTGTGAAGAATGTTGGTGGTGAATTTTCTAGCTATTTATGTTCACGGAATGTTGGCGATAAATTACAAATTAGCCACGCTTATGGCGATTTTAATCCACAAACAGAAAGTCCTTTAGTTGGAATTGCTGCGGGCTGCGGACTTAGCCCAATTTGGAGCGTTATGGCAAGTTCTAGCCAGCCGACATTTTTATATTTTAGTCAAAAATCTCCAGAATATATGGTTTTTGGAAATGAGCTAGCGGCGTCAAATATTAAAGTGAAGAAGTTCAGTACTCGCCAGCAAGTTGAAGAAAAAGATGGTTGGTTTAACGGTCGATTTAATGTGGAAAAAATTGTTCACGAAACGCCAGAAGATGCGCATTTTTTGGTCTGTGGAAGTTTGCCGTTTGTTAGAGATGTTTGGCAAAAATTATCCGCCGCTGGTGTAAGTGAATTGAAAATTTCGACGGAGACGTTTTTTGAGCAATGAACGGAGGTTTGGCGGATGGAGCGGGCGATTTTAATGTTTTCTCGGCGTTGAATGGCGATGTTAATTTTCAGGATCTATCTTCAGCAGAAATTGATGGCGCGACTGAATTAAATTTGGTAGAAGCGGTTGCTAGCGGTGAGAAAATTGATACGTCATTTGCCGAAGAAAATGAAGCAGAAACAACAGAAGAATGTTTGGACGCTGAAAGACGATCGGAAATTTGCCAAAACGTAGCCAGCGCAGCGTGCGACAGTTGCGCTGCGGCGGGAAACTGTCCAATACTAAGAATGCGAAATTTTGCCAAAGAGAATTTGCGTCCGGTGACAGAAGAGAGTTATTTGTCTGCCTTAATGAATGATGATTGTGATTTTGTTGTTGCTGGATATGTTAGTGCTGATAATGAAGAGAAGCTGTCCGAGTCGATTGAAAAAGATAGTCCACCGGAAAATGAAAAACCTGAATCCGTATCAGAAAAACCTGTGGTTAAGTCGGAAGTGAGCGATGATGATGCGTCGATACGCGTGTTGGCGGAAAATAATGAAGTGAACAAGCCGACGGATGATGAATGTTTGAATAGTGAAAGTGAGCTGTCGGAAAATATTCCAAGCGCGAAAATAATCAAAGAAAATATCCCGCCTAAAATCAACGAAGAGTCGGAATGTATCGATGAAAAAGTAGATATTCATAAAGAAGATATATCTTTTGAGAGTCAAGCTCCGGCTGTGGATAAAGAGGATGAATTGCCGAGAGAATTACCTATAAAGAAAGATAGCCATATAGGAGGTGAAAACGATATAAACTCTGCACCGATTTTGGAAGACTCTGCTCCAGAAAAAGATTTGACCGAGAAAGTTGTTTCTAATGAGTCAAATTCCTCGCCCGTGCGTGATTTTATTCAAGTCAATAATGAAATTGATGTGGTGACGGATGATGACAATAATAATGCGCCAGCTGAGGCGGGGTTGAATGGTGAGACTGTGCATGAAAGAGTTGAATCTGTTGAGTTGATAGAAAATAAGAAGGATTCGTCAATTTTACCGAAACGCGATTTTGAAAAGCGTGAAGTATGTTTCGAAGATTCGGAGAATATTGCTACGTTTGAGATTTCTGATGATCGTGCGGTTGTGGGCAAAACGGATAATGCGGTGGATGATTTGGGCGATTGTGTAGAATTGGCCGAAGAAGTTACGCGTGAATTGGAAGAATTGCCGACCAATAAGTCTGAAATAATAGGACAATTTATTCCTGATTTGAAATTAGCCGACGATGAAATTGGTCAGAATAATATCGTCGATGAGGTTGTAAAAAAAGTTGCAGAAAAAGCTGAATTGGCTGAAGAACATAGCGAATTGGTTACTACAGATGATTGTGATGAGTCAAAATGCTCTGTAAAAATCGAAGAGTTGAGCGATTATTGGGATGATACCGATAATATTTTGAACAGGGAATTAAACATTCCAGTTTTTCAAGAAATTCCTGTTTCGTCAGACAATTCATCGGAGGAAAAAGCTAATTATAATTGCGACGAAGACGTCACCAATAATACAAATATGTCTGGCGTTTATCCGGGAGTTTGGGCTGATGACAGTCCGTTGAATCCGGAAGATGATAATACTTCAAATAGCTATGGCGTCAATATGTTTTTATCTTTAGTGGAATTGCTAGGTTTTTTGGCCATTAAAACTTCTTCGATAAAACAGTAAATAATCATAAGATAAGAATAGGGCATAGTATAATGTTTAATATGACAACAGGTGATAATCGTAAAGAACAAGAACGTACCAAATTACATAATACTATTTGGAAGATTGCAAATGAGCTGAGAGGCTCGGTTGATGGTTGGGATTTTAAAGCGTATGTATTGGGATTCTTATTTTATCGGTTTATATCAGAAAATTTAGTTAATTATATCAATGCTGAAGAACGTAAAACTGGCGTGGCTGATTTTAACTACGCTGAACTTAGCGATGATCAGGCGGAGTTTGGTCGTGAGGATACGGTAAATGACAAAGGGTTTTATATTTTACCAAGCGAACTGTTTGAAAATGTTCGTAAGCGTGCCAAAAATGATGAAAATCTGAACGAAACTCTGAGCAAAGTATTTCGCAACATTGAACAGTCGGCTAAAGGTTTTGATAGTGAGGATGATTTTCGTGGGCTGTTTGACGACTTAGATGTTAATAGTAATAAACTTGGCCCGACTGTCGCTAGCCGTAATGAGCGATTAGTGAAGCTGATGAATGCTATTGGTGAATTGGAGCTTGGTAGATTTGAAGATAATACGATTGACGCCTTTGGTGATGCGTATGAATATTTGATGACCATGTACGCTGGTAATGCTGGAAAATCTGGAGGTGAGTTTTTCACTCCACAAGAGGTAAGCGAGCTTCTGGCGAAAATAACTGTTGTCGGTAAAACTTCAGTAAACAAAGTTTATGACCCAGCCGCAGGTTCTGGCTCGTTATTGCTAAAATTTGCAAAAGTTCTAGGTAAGGATAATGTTAGGCAAGGCTTTTATGGTCAAGAAATTAATATCACAACGTACAACCTTTGCCGTATTAACATGTTTCTTCACGACATTAATTATGAAAAGTTTAATATTGCGCATGGCGATACATTAAAAGATCCAAAACATTGGGACGATGAGCCGTTTGATGCGATTGTCTCTAATCCACCGTACAGTATTAAATGGGACGGTGATAGTAATCCAACACTTATTAACGATCCACGATTTAGTCCAGCTGGAGTACTTGCTCCACGCAGCAAGGCTGACTTGGCGTTTACTATGCATATGTTGAGCTGGCTGAGCGCTAGCGGTACGGCGGCGATTGTTGAGTTCCCTGGTGCTTTATATCGTGGCGGAGCTGAGGCGAAAATTCGTAAATATTTGGTTGATAATAATTACGTCGATGCTGTGATCCAATTGCCACCAGATTTATTCTTTGGTACGACGATTAGCACATGTATATTAGTTTTAAAAAAGAATAAGACGGCAAGTGATATTTTGTTTATTGACGCTAGTGCCGAGTTTGTCCGTCAGGGTAATAAAAACAAGTTAAGCGAAGAGAATCGACAGAAAATCCTGGATAGCTTCACGAATCGGCAAGATATTGATTATTTTGCAAAAGTCGCAACTTATGAAGATGTCGTCGCTAATGACTATAATCTATCAGTTAGCTCGTACGTCGAGGCGGAGGATACGCAAGAAGTTATTAATATTACTGAGCTCAACGCTGATATTGCGAATATTGTGGCTCGTCAGTCGGAGTTGCGGACGGAAATTGATAAGATAGTTGCGGATCTCGAAAAGGATAGTGATGATGCAAGATAACGGCAATATCATTGTTTATGTTGATGATAATGGTAAGCCTCAAGTTGATGTTCGATTTCAGGATGAGACGGTTTGGCTGACGCAGGCGCAATTGGTTGAGTTATATCAGTCGAGTAAAGCCAATGTTAGCGAGCATATAAAAAATATTTTTGACGAGGGTGAGCTTGATAAAAATTCAGTTGTTCGGAAATTCCGAACAACTGCCTCCGACGGTAAGAATTATGAAGTAAATTACTATAATCTTGATATGATTATCTCGCTCGGTTACCGCATCAAGTCAAATATCGCCACGAAGTTTCGTATCTGGGCGACCGATCGTTTGCGGGAGTATATCACCAAAGGCTTCGCTATTGACAGTGAACGTCTTAAAAATCTTGGCGGTGGCAATCATTGGAAAGAGCTACTTGATGAAATCCGTGACATTCGCAGTAGTGAAAAAGTTCTTTATCGGCAAGTGCTTGATTTATACGCTACCGCAGAAGATTATGACCAAAAAACCGATCAGTCGCAAAAGTTCTTTGCTATAGTGCAAAACAAACTACATTATGCGGCACATGGCAATACAGCTGGCGAAGTGATTTATTATCGTGTTGACAGCGATAAGCCTTTTGCGGGAATGACTAATTTTAAAGGTAAACAGCCAACCCAAGCAGAGGCTATGGTAGCAAAGAATTATCTCAGCCAAAAAGAATTGAAAGTGCTTAATAACTTAGTCTCGGCTTATTTTGATATTGCTGAAATTAATGCCATGGAAGAAAAACCAATGCGTATGGCTGATCATCTTCGGGAGCTGGATACTATTCTTAGTTCGACTGGCCGCAAACTATTAGACAATTCTGGCAAAATTAGTACCAAGCAGGCTAAAGAGAAGGTGCTGGCTGAGTATCGTAAATATAAGGCGAAGAACTTGAGTGGCGTGGAAGAGGATTATTTGGAGAATATTAAGGAAACAGCCAAAAAGTTGAAAGGTAAAATAAAGTGAGTATTCAGAAAGTAGAAATCAATTTTGAGCATTGTTATGGCATTCATAGGTTATGTAGTGACTTTGACTTTTCTAAATCTAATATGCAGCTAATTTATGCTCCAAACGGTACTATGAAAACGTCTTTTGCGAAAACCTTTAAGGATATGAGTGACCCTAGAGGAAAAACTAAACCTCATGATCAGCTTGATAAAACTTTGCATCCTACTTACGAAGTCATGGTTAAAGACGACAATGGAAACGAGCGAGACATAGCACCTGATGAAATCAAGGTTATTAAGTCTTATGATGAGTCTGCGTTTAAGTCAGAAGAGGCTATCCTCACCTTACTCGCCAACAAAGAGATTCGCCAACAATACGTTGAGATTTTTAAAGAATTAGACGATGAGAAAAAATCTGCATTAAGTCCTCTGAAAAGAATTACTGGCAGCAGTAATTACGAGCAAGAAATCATTGACTCTTTTTCTGACCCAGGAACTAAAAAACGTTCGATATTTGAAGTTTTGGCTACCATAATAGACGACGTAAAACAGTCAAATAGTACGTTTGATTTTGTTTATAATCATATATTTGACCCTAAAGGGAAAGTGCGTGACTTCCTAAGTGAAAATTATAACCTGTTGAAAAAGTATAGTGATAAATATAATGAACTACTGTCAAGTTCACAATTCTTTTCAAATAACGGAGAGCGAGCCTTCGGCACAATTGAAGCAAGTGCTCTTTGTAATTCAATAAAAGGTGACGAATATTTCCAATCAGGACATAAACTTTCATTAAAAGATGGGACCTTAGTTGATAGTGCAGAGAAATTGTCAGAGGTTATCGATAATGAGATTAAAAAAGTTTTTGATAATCAAGAGATTAAGGATATTTTTGACAAGATTGACAAGAAGCTACAAGGAAACCAAGAGCTAAGAAATTTTAAAAAAGTTATTGAGAAAGACAAGACTCTGATTGCTAAACTGACTAATTATGACGAATTTCGTAGGGAGGCGTGGTGTAGTTTTCTAAAACAAGTTGAATCTGCGGTTATTAGTTTAGTTGAAAACTACAATACGAAAAAGCCAGATATTGAGAAGATTGTGGCTGCAGCAAATGGTTCAAGGGGTCTGTGGGATGATACGATAGAAGAGTTCAAAACTCGATTTACTAGTTTGCCATTTTCTTTCAGCATTAAAAACCGAGGTGATGCAATTCTAGGTCAAGATATGCCGACTATTATATATAGTTACGGCAGTAAACTAGTGGATAAAAGCGTGTTAACAGAAAATGTTCTAAGCCAGGGGGAGCGACGCGCTTTCTATCTACTAAATGTAATATTTGACATAAAATCACGAGAGAAAGAAAATAAAGAAACTCTATTTATTATAGATGACATTGCCGACTCGTTTGACTATAAGAACAAGTACGCTATTATTCAGTACTTAAACGACTTAAACAAGAGCAAAAATTTCAAAAGCATTGTTTTAACTCATAATTTTGATTTTTATCGTACACTACAGATGCGAATATTAGCAAACGGTAGATGGGATCATTCGTTTATAGCAGAAAGAGATAATGACGAGATTAGACTGTTGCCAGGTGGAGATAGAATAATTACCAACCCTTTTAATAAATGGCGTAGTGAGTGTGGTAAGGACGAGAGGCTACTTGTTGCCGCTATACCGTTCGTACGAGAGTTATATAACTATCAAAAAGGGAATAAATCGCGAGAATATTTATTGTTAACACATTTACTTCACGACAAAGAAGCTGACGACCAAAACAACATACCTGCTACCTGCGATATAAAACTAAGCGATATTGAGAATGTCTTTACCGACATGTTAAATGTGCAGTTTGAGTTTCCAGATAAGACTAAAAAAGTTATAGATGCTATTTTTAGCGTTGCTGGTCAGATTCAACAAGATCCTCATGACGGCATAAATCTAGGGGATAAGATAGTATTATCCATGGCGATTCGACTTCTGGCAGAGCAAAAAATCCTTACCTACATAGAACGCCCGTCAAACATCGGCAAAGATCAATTCTGGCAATTGTATAATGCGTTTCGGGGTCAATTTGGAAGCGATGAAACTAAGAAAGGCATATTAGACGTTCTAGAGCAGGTTAGCATCATTACTCCGGCAAATATCCATATTAATTCATTTATGTACGAGCCAATCATTGACATTGGTATTGATGAGCTAGTTTGTCTATATGAGCGAGTAAGGGGCTTGTTATGAGTAAAATTGATGATTTGATTAAAGAGCTATGTCCGAATGGGGTGAGGTTTGTTAGAGTTGGCGACGTGGCTGTAATAGGTACAGGCAGATCTGATAGAAAGGATGCTGTTGAAAATGGTCAATATCCATTTTACGTAAGATCAAAAATAGTATCTCGAATAGATAGGTACTCATTTGATGAGGAAGCAATTATTATACCTGGAGAAGGCGGAGTTGGTGATATATTTCATTATGTGAATGGAAAATACGACCTTCATCAGCGAGCTTATAGAATTGTATTTACAACCGATGAAGTGAATACGAAATACGCTCTATACTATTTTATGAGTCACTTTAAGAGTTTCATAACCTTAAAAGCAGTGAATGCAACGGTTACATCCATAAGAAAACCAATGATAGAAGATTTTCGTATTCCTGTTCCGCCTCTTGAGGTTCAAAAAGAGATTGTGCGTGTGCTAGACTCGTTTACAGAGCTAGAAGCAGAGCTAGAAGCAGAGCTAGAAGCAGAGCTAGAAGCGAGAAAGAAGCAGTATGAATACTATCGCAATACACTCTTGACGTTTAACGAGAGAGAGAGAGAGAGAGTAATATGGAAATCAATGGGTGAAATAGGCAAAATTTCTATGTGTAAAAGAATTATGAAGAGTCAAACTAGTCGAAGTGGTGATATACCTTTTTATAAGATTGGTACCTTTGGTAGGACAGCTGATGCGTACATATCACGGGAGCTATACAGTGACTATAAGAGTAATTTTCCTTTTCCTAAAAAAGGAGATATTTTATTGTCTGCTTCTGGAACTATCGGACGAACTGTCGTCTACGACGGGAAGCCGGCTTATTTTCAGGATTCAAATATAATTTGGCTAGAAAACGACGAGAGTCAGGTGACTAATAAATTTCTATATCACCTGTATAAAATAATTACATGGCAGACAGAAGGTGGAACCATTAAAAGGCTCTATATAGATAATTTTAAGAGAGTTAAAATCCCCGTTCCGCCTATTGAAAAACAAAAACAAATCGTCTCCATACTTGATAAATTCGAAAAACTTACCAGCGACATTTCTGTTGGTCTGCCAGCGGAGATTAAAGCTCGCCGCAAGCAATACGAATATTACCGTAATAAATTATTAACATTCAAAGAGTTGGAGCGTTCAAAATGAAATATGATATGATTGCTGAAAATAGCGACAGTACCGTTGTTAGCGATTACGTTTCGCCTTATCAGAGAGCAACGAATTATCAGAGCGAGGCGGAATTAGAGCAGGAATTAATCAAGCAATTACAAGCGCAGGCGTATGAGTATTTGCCAATCAAGAGCGAGAGCAATTTGATACAGAATCTGCGCACGCAGCTGGAAAAGCTGAATAATTATACGTTTTCTGATGTCGAATGGAAGCGGTTCTTTGCGGAGCGGATCGCTAATGGCAATGAGGGCATACCTGAGAAAACTTTCAAAATCCAGGAAGATCACATGCAATTATTGCAGCGAGATAACGGCGAGGTGATTAATATTCGACTACTGGATAAAACGAACATACATAATAATTATCTGCAGGTAATTAATCAATATGAAGTTTCGGGCGCGCGTGATAATCGTTATGATGTGACGCTGCTGGTGAACGGCTTGCCGCTGGTGCATATTGAGCTAAAAAGGCGCGGCGTGCCCCTACAGGAAGCTTTCAATCAGATTAATCGCTACCAGCGGGATAGTTTTTGGGCGGGCAGTGGGTTGTTTGAATACGCTCAATTGTTCGTGATTAGTAATGGTACGCACACAAAATACTACAGCAATACGACGCGCTGGCAACATATTAATGAGGCGGGAAAGTCGGATTCGCATCGTAGTAAGAAAACCAGCAATAGCTTTGAATTTACCAGTTGGTGGGCGGATGCTAAAAATCGCCCAATTACCGATTTGATAGATTTTACGGCGACCTTTTTGTCCAAGCATACGCTGTTGAATATTCTGACGAAATATTGCGTGTTTACTAGTGACAAATTATTGCTGGTAATGCGTCCGTATCAAATTGTAGCAACTGAGCGTATTTTGAATCGTATTCAGATTGCTACAAATTATAAAAAGCTCGGTACCATTGAGGCTGGCGGTTATGTGTGGCACACGACAGGTAGCGGCAAAACGTTGACTAGTTTTAAGACGGCTCAGCTGGCAAGCAAATTGGACTATATCGACAAGGTGCTTTTTGTGGTTGACCGTAAAGACCTCGACTACCAGACGATGAAAGAGTATGACAAGTTTCAGGAAGGTGCGGCAAATAGTAATACTAGTACGCGGGTTCTGACGAAGCAACTGGGTGATCCGAATGCGAAGATCATTATCACGACCATTCAGAAGCTTGACACGTTCATTAAGCGCAATCAGGGGCACAAGGCGTTTGATGATCACATGGTTATTATTTTTGACGAGTGTCACCGCTCGCAATTTGGTGACATGCATCATTCCATTACTAAGAGTTTTAGAAATTATTATTTGTTTGGCTTTACTGGTACGCCGATATTTGCTGATAATGCGTCAAGTGGCGGGCGGGTCGATCTACGGACAACTGAGCAGGCGTTTGGAGATAAGCTACATACCTACACGATTGTTGATGCGATTACTGATAAGAATGTGCTGCCGTTTCGGATTGACTATATTCGTACAATCCGTGAAGCGGACGGGGTTGACGATCAGCAGAAGGTGCGAGATATTGATCGCGAGCGGGCATTGAACGCTCCGGAGCGTATTCGTAATGTTGTGCAATATATCCGTGACCACTTTGACCAAAAAACAATGCGTAAAGCTAAGTCATATGCATTTACTCGATTAATGAATGTTCACGAGGTTGCGTCGGCGCGAAACAGAGTGGTAGCCGAAGAGGTGAAAGATAAAATTCGGTTAAGTGGATTTAATTCAATTTTTGCAGTTAGCTCAATTGAAGCGGCTAAACTTTATTATAATGAGTTTAAGCGCCAGCAAGCTGAGATTCCTGAGGCGGGTCGGTTAAAAATTGCTACGATTTATAGCTACGGAGCCAACGATCCTGATCTGGAAATGGACGGCATGGATGACGAGAATTCAGAGAACACTGACGGGTTAGATGTTTCGTCTCGTGATTTTCTGGAAGGTGCAATTCGCGATTATAATGCGACGTTTGGCACAAATTACGACACTAGTGCTGAACGATTTCAGAATTATTACAAAGACATGAGTTTGCGTATGAAGAATCGAGAAATCGATTTGCTGATCGTGGTGAATATGTTTTTAACGGGATTTGACGCTACGACTTTGAATACGTTGTGGGTTGATAAGAACTTGCGTATGCATGGGTTAATTCAGGCTTATTCGCGAACGAACCGTATTCTTAATTCAATAAAGACTTACGGCAATATCGTTACGTTCCGCAACTTAGAGAAAGAAACTAATGAAGCTTTGGCGCTATTTGGTGATCGCGAAGCTAAGGGCATCGTCTTGCTGCGTCCTTTCCGAGATTATTATTATGGCTATAACGAGGATTCTGGAAAACGAACGCCAGGATATGTTGATTTAATTGCAGAAATAAAAGATAAATTCCCAGTTGGCGAGATGATAATTGGCGAACAGAATAAAAAAGAATTTGTGAAATTGTATAGCGCAATTCTGAGGGTGAAGAATATTTTGTCTAGCTTTGATGAATTCATCGGACGGGAAATATTAAGTCAGCGAGATGTGCAGGATTATCACAGTATGTACATCGATCTCTACAATGAGTTGCGACCAAAAACTGATAGCGATAAGGAGAATATCAATGATGATTTGGTGTTTGAAATGGAGCTTATCAAGCAGGTTGAAATAAATATAGATTACATTTTAGAATTGATTCGTCAATATCATGATAGTCATTTGAATAATAAAGAGATCTTGGTTGATATCGATAAAGCGGTTAATTCGTCTATAGAGTTACGCAATAAAAAGGATTTAATTGAGCAGTTTATTAATTCGCTCACGGTTGATAGTTCGGTTGATGGTGATTGGCAGGAGTTTGTTAAATCAAGAAAAATTGAAGAGCTGGATCAAATTATTGATGACGAAAAATTGAATAAAAAGGCGACGTACGCATTTGTCGAAAATGCTTTTCGTGACGGATATGTCCAGTCGACTGGAACGGACTTGTCGCGAATACTGCCGCCAATCTCGCGTTTTTCGGCAGGAGGTGAGCGCACTAAAAAGCGTGAAATAGTGTTGCAAAAGTTGAGAGGATTTTTTGATCGATTTTTCAGTATTTCTAATGGAAAAATGTAAATATAAGGGTATTATTCTATTGGGAGAAGCGTATGAATGATAAAGAAAATATTATTAGCGTCGCTCGTGCTATTATTCGCATTGGTGGCGCCGCTGAAAAAGCCAAAGATTATGGTTTGTTGAAGTCGCTAGAGGAAATGGTTGATCAGTTGGCTCGACATAATGTTAAGGACGCTGAGGTTGATATGCAGTTGCTGCTGAAATACGTTAAGTCATTGAACGATTGTGAATATTGCCGAGCGTCTAACGGCGAGATGAGCACTGCTGATTTGGTGAATGAAATAAATCGACAACTAGCGCGTCTTAGCCAGGAGCAAGTGAATAATTCTAGTAAATCGGCTTTGGAATTTGAACCGACAGTTCATTTAGTGACTGCGAATTATGCCAAGGATGAGAACGGGACGACTTCTGGCGTATCAATAGCTTTGGTTTTTAATAGGGATGGCTCGGTAAGTGCGCCGCGTGATCATTTCTTGAATGCGGAATTACTTAATTATTTTAATGATAAACATCAGGTCGATTATCAATTTATTGAAGATGATTTACCGCCGAAACTTCAGGATTATCAATTAGTTGCGGGAACGGCGGAAGCGCGAGAAATTCTGCCACGGGAATTGGAAGTGATAGATTTTTAAGATTTTATGAAAATCTCCGTGTACATTAAACCAAACTCTCGCCATCGTGAGGAAGTTGTGAAAAATGACGACGACACATTGACGGTTTATATCAAAGCTCCAGCAATTGAAGGTCGAGCCAACGCGGCGGCTATTAAATTATTGGCAAAACATTTTAAGGTTGCGTTGTCCAAAGTTAAATTAGTGCGCGGTGCAACTTCAAAGTATAAGATATTTGAGATTGATTAAGTTTACGGATAAACGGCGCCCGGTGTCATGTCGCCGATTAAATTTTGTACTGTTACGAATGAATAGCCTTGCTGTTTGAGTGAGTTAAGGATGCAAGGAACGGCATTTACGGATGTCTGATGAATATCGTGCATTAAAATCACAGCTCCGTTGTGAGCGCCAGCGACAGCCCTTGAACAGACTATCTCACTATTACGATCAGCCCAGTCGCGCGTATCGACAGACCATAGAATAGACGACATTCCACGTTGACGGAACTGCTCCAAAACTGTCCGATTAAACGCGCCGTATGGCGGACGTATGATATTTGGCTTGATGCCGACTGCTTGTTTTATGGCATTATTTGTTTGGTCAATTTCGCTAGATAGTTGCTCTGTTGAAATCTTATTTAACTCTGGATGCGACCAAGAGTGGTTGCCTAATTGATGCCCGCGCGACTGCATACGACGTAACGTGTTGGCGCGTGCTGAAACTTTGCTTCCAATTAGGAAAAATGTCGCCTTGGCGTCGTATTTATCCAATATATCCAACAGTTTTTCGGTGTATGGCCCGGGTCCGTCATCAAAAGTTAGAGCAATTGTTTTATTGGCGACGGTAGGTATTGGAGCTGCAGGTGCTGGTTTTGGTTTTTCTGCGGGTTTGGGGATATTAGCGAATTTTCTCGCCGTTGGGTTTTGTAGATATTTAGAGACGGAGGAAATTGGCACAGTAATTGTTAATTCGCCGTAAGATGATGGTAATAACGATGCCTGACCGAGCGGCCAAGCTAGTGCATTGCCGTCGTTGGTGATGATAAAGTTAGACAAAGCTTCTTTATTTATGATTTCGTTCAGGTCAATTTCTGGCTGTTGGCGCTGTTTTATGGTCTGAGAAATGCTATTTTTGGCAGCGGATATGATTGCTTCGGCGGCTTCATCGGATTGTTCGGTGAAATCAGCTAAGCCGACAACTTCGCCAGATTTTTTGTCGAAAGTCCAAAATTGCGTCACTGATGCTGGATGCGCGCCGTTCATATCCTGCTTAATATTGACGACAATCGACAGTGCTTCTGAAGTGTTGTATGTGACTTGATAACTAATTGTTTCAGTCATTGGCTTGTCAAAAACTGTTGCCAGTAAAACCGTATTTTGAAAATCGCGATCAATTTTATCAATCGACTCGCTAATTAAGCGATTAATTTTTTCATTTTCCGTGATCGGATATTCAATTGAAACTTTTTCCCGTTTGTTATCTCTGGTGACAAATTTTGAGCGAATGCCAGAATATTTCGAGTCGGCAAAATAATACTTTTCGTCAGATGGCGCAGTCGTTTGTCGTGAGTGTGATTGATTGAGGAAATATATCCCAAATAGCCCTGCCGAAAATAGCAATATCAAAAACGGTATGATAATAAATAGTTTTTTCGATTTTGGTTTTGCTTTTGCTTTTTTTCTCTGAATGCGCATACTATAAGTATAGCACTAGTACTTTGGTTTTGTTATTATTGATAATAAGTAGAGACTAGCTTGATCAAAATTATAACAGAGAGGAATTTACGGAGTGGAACTTGAGCCAATTATAAAAGTTGATAAACTCGTTAAGACTTATGATGGAAATAACGTGGTTGACGGCGTATCGTTTGAAGTTAAAAAGGGCGAGATATTTGGGATTCTTGGTCCTAACGGCGCGGGCAAAACAACAACGTTGGAAATACTGGAAGCGCTCAGACCAATTGATGGCGGCGTGGCTACTATTGATGGCATAGATGTCGCTAAGAAACCTAAGGATATTAAAAATATAATTGGTATTCAGCTTCAGTCGACGGCTTTTTATGATAAGCTGACTTTGCGTGAACAATTGAAAATGTTTGGTAGTCTATATGGTCGAACAGTTGATACTGAGGCGCTACTTGCTAAGGTTCAGTTGATAGAAAAGGCTAAGAATTACGTCGAGCAGCTTTCTGGTGGTCAAAAACAGCGTTTTGCGATTGCTTCGACATTGGTGAATAATCCAAAAGTGTTGTTTCTGGACGAGCCGACCACGGGGCTTGATCCGCAGGCGCGTAGAAATTTATGGGACTTGATTAAGGAAATTCGCGACGAGGGAATTACGATTCTCTTGACGACGCATTATATGGACGAGGCGGAATTATTGTGTGATCGTCTGGCAATTATGGATAGCGGTAAGATTATCACAATTGATACGCCGCATAATCTCATCCAGCAATTATTGGCGCGCGGTTTTAAGAAGGAACAAGTTGTCGAGCAGGCCAACTTAGAGGACGTGTTTATTGATTTAACAGGAAAGGCAATTCGGGATTAATATGAAAAAATATTGGATTGGAATATTCGGGCAAGTTCGCGCTCAGCAAAAGCGTTTCGTTCGAGATAAAATGGCGCTATTTTTCACTTTCCTTTTTCCGCTGATTTTTCTATTAGTGTTCGGGTCGGTTTTTAGTAATGATTCGACCAGTTTTAATATTGCAATTGTCAATAATTCGCAGACGGAATTTGCCAAAAGTTTCGTTAAAAATGCCAAAGAAAATTCGAAGGATTCGATTCTCAAAATTAAAGACGTTAAAGATATGAATGACGCACGCGAAAAAATGAAGCGGTCGGAGCTTAATGGTATTATTGAGCTTCCAAGCGATTTTGGCGCGATAAAAAATAACGGCAATCATCCTATTCCAACAGGCACTGTGAATGTTATTTACTCCAAGGGTTCTGAACAAACAGGCGGCGCGTTGGTAGCAGTGATGAACCAAATTACCAATAACATCAATAGTCAGATGGGTCAACCTGAAGCTCCACTTAAAGCTGTTGGTAAAGCGATTGGTGATGAGCAATTAAAATCGTTTGATTATATATTTACGGGGCTATTAACTTTCAGTCTGATAAGTATGGGTATTTTTGGCTTGGCTAATCAAATGCCAGCCGAAAAGAAGCGTGGCTCGTACCGACGCTTACGTGCGGCACCATTTACTTCGGGCCAGTTAATCATCTCCACGGCAATCCATTATACAACGATTTCCTTGCTTAGCTTGATCATGATGGTTGTCGCTGGCGCTTTGATATTTCACTTTAGTATGCGAGGCGATTGGGCACTGTTTGTGGCTATATCTGTATTATCGGCATTCATGATGGTGGGAATAGGGCTATTGATTGCTGGCTGGTCGAAAAACGAAGATCAGTCTTCCGCATTAAGCAATTTGATTTCTTTTCCAATGATGTTTCTGTCTGGCACATTTATCCCGCTTTATCTATTTCCAGAATGGTTGCGAAGCGTTGCTCAATTTGTTCCCATAACTCCAATTACGGATGGTTTTAGGCTCATTATGACCGAGCACGCAAGTTTTATGGAAGTCTTTCCACAATTTGGAATTATCGCGGCTTGGACTTTTGCTGTCTATTTCTTAGCCATTAAGCTATTTAGGTGGGAATAACTATCCAAGGATAGTGAAATAAATAGAAAAACGTCACGCTCACTATAAGCGGATGCTTGATATTTTTGACAATGGGAGTTGTTTAATTTCGCGCGACAAATCAAATAATTATTCGACGCCGCCAGCCTTAAGAATGCTTCTTAACCCGTTTTCTCCACCGACAAACCCGCTGGTTTGATAGTCGTTAACAACCATATATGGCAAGCCGTTCACGCCAAGCGACAGAGCTTTTTGTGTGTTGCTATCAATTTCTTTTTGGTGCGGTTTTTTGGTCATACAATCGGAAAATTGCGATTCATTCATGCCGACATTTTTGGCGGAAGTCAGGAAATACTCCAGTGGAAGAGCAGGGATTTTTTTCGGCACAGCAACATTTTTTACGCCAATTCCTTTATCAAAGTAATCGCTTTTAATGCGCGGGACGATATCGTGGGTGTACTGCCAATATTTATCTTGATCAGCAGCACAAAACGCAGCGTGAGCACCAGTTTCGGTATTGTTGGTCATCTCTTTTAATAGTGTTACTACGCGATGCTCATAACGAACTTTTCCGGATTTAATATAGTCATTTTTGAAGAATTCTGTGCTGGTTGCGGCTTCGACCTCGGAGCAAAATGAACAAAAATAGTCAGTATAATCGATGAATGTGTTTTTTGCGTCAGCGGATCCTTGTGACATTTTTTCATTCCATGGTTTATTGTCGCCAATGTGACGATTCGGCGGGCGATTAACAATTCCATAAATAAACAAAGCTACAATTCCCACGATTACAATTCCCGAAAGAACCCAAATAAGTGCTATGCCTGATGATTTTTGTCGATTCATATTTTCTCCTGTTTAGATAATTCTGTGTACATAAAAATAATTTGACCTGATTTATATAGCGAGAATAAACTGAGTAGTAAAGCTAATAAAAGAACTATAGTGCTGGCGATATTTGCGGCGGTGGCGGCGGCAGCTCCTGAGAAAAATAGGGTTACAATTGGTAAGATCAGTGACGTTCCGCAGGGGACGCAGCCGAGTCCAATTGTTGCGGCAATTGATGCGATTCCGCTTAATCCGACTTGTCGAGATACAGTTTTTTCGTTGTCGCGATTATTCTTTGCTGTAAAAATTACAGCGGCGATTGATACACCTTGAAGAATTGACACTACCATAAGCAGTGCGCCATTTAATGAAGTGAAACTTTGTTTGAAGATGTCTATAATCATCGAACCGAGCAATGCGATTTTATCCAAAATCGGTAATCGTGATGTCATTAGTGGTCCGTAAAAATTGGCGTTGATTACGAAATAAATTATCACGGCGAAGGTGACGGTCGCGACAATTGTTATCAGGAAATATTTCGGTAAACCAAGTATTCTGCCGACTCCTAAAAGCGCTGATTTGATGGTTAGTCTGTAGTGCTTATCGTTATAATTCATTGTGGTAGTTGTGCTATAAAGTTTGCTGGCGTGTTATTACGATCTTTTTTAGTTCGTAAATAACCTTTGTTGGCCATGGAATACTATCGATTTTGAAGTATTTTTGTAAATGTGGCAAATAGGTTTCATCGAATTCATTCCGCGACTGTGTTATTTTGTAACCGTGTGGCGCGCAAATCCATTTGTGAATAAGGTGGTTCACGATAACGTGCGATTCTTTTGATTCGCGTTCAAGTGAATCTAGCCCCCAAACCGCGTGAAACATGATTTCATAAATAGTTTGGCTATTTGCCTTGTAGATGTACGGAGCGATAGGATTATCATTGTCATCGCAAACGATAGTGGGCATGCTAATCACTGAATTTTTAGCAAGCGCTTCGATCCATGTGTAAACTTCATCGTTGACATCTTCGGATGCTACTTCGATAGACGTGACTAGTCTTGAAGTCTCGCCGGGACCCCAATCGCGGATGATAATGGTACCGTCAGGTTTGAGTGCTCTATCTAGCATTGCGAACGTTTTAGTGCGTTCGGGTCGGGATAGATAGCTCATCAATTCGTGAAATACACTTGACATATAGATGACGTCGAATTCGTCTTCGATGTTTTCAAGTTGTTCTTTAGTAACAAAATCAATGTTATTTTCTTGAAGTTGAGATTGAACAATTTGTGAAACATCATAGGCTACGTAGTGAGTTCCTGCTTGCGTCACTTGTTTGATGAATTCTGGCGAGAAACCAGAACCAAAATCAAGCAGTTTAACGTTTTCACCAAGATGTTTTGCGATAGCTCCGAATTTGGATGACGCTGTCTGATTCATCCGCTCTTGATAGGTTTTGTTGGTATGATTTTCCAAGTGCTCGCTGCGAATTTGGCCCATGTATCTATTATACGATATTCGTAAAGGCAATTCGATCATCCACGGTAGCAACTTTTACCGTATCTCCGTCGTGAATTCGCCCGTCGATCAGTTCGAGCGCCAAAGGATCAAGCACGCGTTTTTGAATCAAGCGCTTAAGTGGCCGAGCGCCGAAACTCGGGTCGTAGCCGTCTCGCGCCAACATATCACGAACGCTATTGTCAAAATCCAGCGTTATGTCGCGACTATCCTTAACTTGGCGAACAACTTTTTCTAATTGCACGTCAACAATTGCACGCATCGATTCAGGATGAATGCGATCAAAAATCACGATGTCGTCAATTCGGTTTAAGAATTCTGGGCGGAAATGACCACGAAGCGTTTCTAAAATTTGATTGTCGAGCGAGCTAATGTCGTCGCCCGTGTAGTCCATAATCATTTGCGATCCGACGTTGCTGGTCATGATGATAATGGTGTTGCTAAAGTCAATCGTTCGTCCTTGTCCGTCCGTCAATCGACCGTCGTCCAAAACTTGTAATAGCACGTTAAATACGTCGGGGTGCGCTTTTTCGATTTCGTCAAACAAAACCACGCTATACGGACGTCGCCTAACGGCTTCCGTCAATTGACCGCCTTGATCGTAACCAACATATCCTGGAGGCGAACCGATCAATCTGGCTACGGCGTGGCGTTCCATATATTCGCTCATGTCAATTCGAATCATGGCGTGTTCGTCGTCGAATAATTCACGACACAAACTGCGCGCGACTTCTGTTTTTCCTACACCAGTAGGGCCGAGGAATAGGAATGAGCCAATCGGTCGATTAACGTCGCCGAGTCCAGCACGTGACCTACGAATGGCGCTTGCTACAGCTGCTACAGCGCGATCTTGCCCGATGACTTGGCGGCTAATTGATTCTTCTAATTTGGTCAATTTGCTAGATTCACTTTCCATCAATCGCTCCACTGGAATTCCAGTCCAGCGCGCCACCACTCCGGCGATATCGTCAGGCGTAACTTCTTCGCGGAGTAATCGATCGTGAGTTGGAATTGCTGCTAGCTCCTCGCGGGCGCTTGCTAATTTTTTCTCCAGCTCCGGTAAATCGCCATACTTAATGCGGCTGGCGGTGGCTAGGTCTGCGTCGCGTTCAGCAATTTCTAATTGTGAGCGTAGATTGTCCATTTTTTCGGTAGTCGTGTTGACAGTTTGCAAAATGTCTTTTTCGTGTTGCCATTTTTTATCAATCACTTCGGCTTTTGCGCGAATCTCGGCAATTTGCTCCTTGATTTCATCTTTGCGAATATTGGCGTGGTCGGATTTGTCCTTTTTCAACGCCGCTTCTTCGATTTCCAATTGCAAGCGTCTATTGTTCAAACGATCCAGTGCAATTGGCACGCTTTCTAATTGCATTTTGAGCGAGCTGGTCGCTTCGTCAAGCAAGTCAACCGCTTTGTCTGGCAAGAATCGGTCGGGCAAATATCTGGTGGACAATCTAGCGGCTGCCACGATTGCGTCATCAGCGATTTTTACCCCGTGATGAATTTCGTATTTTTCCTTCAATCCGCGCAAAATGGCAACAGTGTCATCAAAGCTTGGTTCGCCAACGTAAACTGGCTGGAATCTTCGTTCTAAGGCGGCATCTTTTTCGACATATTGACGATATTCAGCGAGCGTTGTCGCGCCAATCATATGTAATTTTCCGCGAGCCAGCGCCGGCTTTAACATATTGCCCGCGTCCATACTGCCTTCGCTTTTTCCAGCGCCAACCATGGTGTGAATCTCATCGACAAAAAGAATAATCTCACCAGCCGCTTCTTCTACTTCTTTCAGAACGGCTTTCAATCGATCTTCAAATTGTCCGCGGAAACTAGCGCCCGCCAGAAGACTGGAAATTTCTAGGGAAATTAGTCGCTTATCCTTCAGTGAAGCGGGAACATTGCCTTTGACAATTCGTTGCGCCAACGCCTCAACAATTGCGGTTTTACCAACTCCCGGCTCACCGATGAGGACGGGATTGTTTTTGGTGCGGCGACTTAGGATTTGCATAGTGCGTCGAATTTCTTCATCTCGACCGATCACTGGATCGAGTTTACCTTCGCGTGCTAACGCTGTTATATCCGTACCGAATTTTTCGAGTGGTTTAGTTGTTTCTTCTTGATTCATGTTTGGTGGCATAAAATCCTCCTTTTGGTTTTTAGTCCTAATTTGTTGCGCCCCAGTAAAAGACAGAATGGTGAAATTTGATATAGTTATCATAACAAATTAGCACTCTCGGTGCAAGAGTGCCAACTAAAATAAATAGGCTTTTTGTAGTATAATGAGTGTATGAATATTCTTGTCACTGGTGGCGCTGGATATATCGGCAGTCACACTATCATCGAACTATTATCATCAAATCATAACGTAGTGGTGGTCGATAATTTATCAAATTCATCTGTCGAAAGTCTGAGGCGAGTTGAAGAAATCACTGGTCAATCAATACCGTTTCATGAATTCGATTTATGTGATCATCAGCGACTATCAGAATTGTTTAAGTCTGAGAAAATTGACGCTGTGATTCACTTTGCTGGGTTGAAGGCAGTTGGTGAATCAGTTGAAAAGGCGCTTCTTTACTATAAAAACAACCTCGAAAGCACGTTGGTTTTGCTTGATGTGATGCAAGAATTTGACGTGAAGAAATTGGTGTTTTCTAGTTCGGCAACAGTTTACGGCGACCCAGTTCGATTGCCAATTACCGAAGATATGCCGCTGTCTGCCACAAATCCATACGGTCAGACAAAGTTGATGATTGAGCAAATGCTTCGCGACATTTCTGCGACGAATCAAGATTGGCAATTTACGTCTCTCCGCTATTTTAATCCAGTTGGCGCGCATCCGAGTGGCCGCATCGGGGAAGATCCTTCCGGAATTCCAAATAATCTTCTGCCGTTTGTGTCGCAAGTTGCTGTCGGCAAGCGAGACCATTTGAGTGTTTTTGGTGACGATTATGACACTCCAGATGGAACTGGTGTGCGCGATTATATTCACGTGGTTGATTTGGCAAAGGCTCACGTGGCAGCTCTGGAGAATTTGGGTCGACCGAACGAATATAAAGTCTATAATATCGGTACTGGTCGTGGTACTTCGGTTTTGGAATTAGTGAAGGCGTTTGAGAAGGCGTCTGGTCGTGATGTTCCGTATCAAGTTACGCCACGTCGAGCAGGTGACATTGCGACGTGCTATGCAGACCCAGGATTGGCAGAAAAAGAATTAGGTTGGCGAGCAGAATTGACAATTGAAGATGCTTGCCGCGACGCTTGGAATTGGCAAAGTAATAATCCAAATGGTTACAACGGTTAATTGCCGGATTTGGTGAAAATCTTATTTTCGTAATAAGCGGAACGTTTGGAAAGTTCTGAATTTAAGTTTTCAATTCCGCCGTATTGCTCGACTAAGGTCTTCTTTCCAGAAAATAAGTTTGTGCCCAGACCTAAGCGGTCGCCGTCAATTTTAACTCCCAGCGCCGCCAAAGTTGACGGATACATATCGAATGTCGTGAATTGACGATCCTTTGAATGGCTAGTCGAAATAGCTGGATTTATGAACGTGTTGTAAATGGTTCGCTGATAATTAGTTCCGCCAATTTTTTCGTCGTAGTATGAAGTCTGCATGCCTAAATGGTCGCCAGAAATGATAATTGTGGTATTTTCATAAAATGGCTGAGACTTAACCCAATTGACGAATGCGGCGACCTGTTTTGAGGAACAAGCGTGGACATTGTCGTATTGATTACTGAAGGTTTTAGCGCAGGTTTCATCCAAATAGCCATCGGTAAAATGTGTGTCAGCGGTCAATAATTGCAAGTTAAATGGCTTGTCTGACGCCGCCAGGCGCGAGGCTTCTTCGCGGGCAAATTGGAATAATTTTTTATCTTCATAACCCCACCAAACTTTGTAATCTTCGGATATTTTTCCGTGTTTTTTGGCATAATTGTAATCTTCGATGTTGAAATTGCCGTGCTGAGTTAATAATTTATCGCGTCCGCCAAAACTTGCTTCAGAGCCCATAACAAATGTTTGATTATAACCTTGTTTTTCTAAAATCTCACCAAGACTATATGCTCCTGGCAAAAACCTCTTAAATTCGCCAAGTGCGTTATGGTCGCGTCCGCCAACCAAGTTTTCCTTTAGCGGAACGCCAGCGGATTGTGCAGCCATTCCCGCCACAGTCCAGCCAGTGTTTGTTGCAGGCAAGGCGCCGCCGACACCGGATGCTTTGTTTGAGAATGAGGTATTTTTTAACGCCAATTCTTCCAGTTCTGGAATGATGGAGGTTTCGGAACTGCCGCCATTAGCCTTTGACGCTAAAGTGTTTTCCATTGATTCTAAATAGATGTATATTAAGTTGCGCTTTTTCTCTGGGAAAGTCAATTTGGCGGTTTTTGGATTGACGTAATTTTCTTCGTATAATTTGGTCGATTGGGTCAGGGCGTAAATATAGTTAGGGATGCCGAAACTTTGAATCAGAAGGACGATCGCAATTAAAAACATACTCAGCGAGTAAATTGCTTGATTTCGTAATCTCAAAAACGGCAAGGTGAGTTTTCGTGATGATTTGATTTTTTTCAAACAGAAGGCGATTATGCGATTGATAAAAGAGATCGATTTGTCGAACATTGGGATTAATAAGGCGCCGAATAATAGGAAAACTAGCGGAAGATTTTGTAGGACGGCCGACCATAAATTGTCAGATTTGCCACCAGCTAATCCGTTGACGAAATAAAAAATTATCTCGTCGATTTGCGAATTTTTAAAGACGATATATTTATAGCGCGCCGCAATTAAACAAAATGCCGCCAAAAAAAGCAAAATGATTGATATTGATTTAATCCAGAAACGTTTGGTAAATTTAATTTTTCTCACTATTCTATTATATCACTTACGTTTTTTGCGGATGAAGGGGTATAATAAAAGCATGAGCAAGAATAAGACGCGCACATTCGGAATTAGTTGGTGGATTGGGCTGGTTTTATTTGCGGGGATGATTTGTTTGATGTTGGGCGATATTTTACATCGAGATGGCGTAATTGGCTCAAAAACTGATGTTTTAGTAATGGGTACGAATGCTGGATTTAAGCCGTTTGAATATATTGATAATAATCAAGTGGTTGGCTTTGACGTTGATCTGGCGAGGGAAATTGCTAAAAGTTTGGGCAAAGATTTGAAGATCGAAGATATGTCGTTTGACGGGCTACTTCCGGCGTTGGATAGCGGGCAAATTGATATGGTGGCGGCTGGAATGACAGTGACGCCTGAGCGAGAAAAAAATGCGTTGTTTTCGGATCCGTATTATTCGGCGTCACAGAGAATAATTGTTAAAAAGGGCAGTCCGATTCGCAATAAATATCAATTGCCAGGGCGAAAAATTGGCGTACAACTGGGTACGACGGGCGACACTTTGGCGTCTAAGATTGCTGGCGCATCAGTCACACAATTCCAAACCGCGCCGAGTGTTTTGCAGGAATTAAGTTCGGGAAAAATTGAAGCGGTTATTCTGGACGACGCTCCCGCAAAGCAGTATTCGGCTGGATTTTCTGACTTAGAAATCTTGCCGGGCACGCTCAGCGATGAAAGTTATGCGATTGCTATTAAAAAGGACAATAAAGACCTCCTAGAAAAGGTCAATAAAGAAATTGCCAAGATGAAAAAAGATGGTCGCTATGAAAAGCTGATCCGCAAATATTTTGGTGAGGAGGCTAAATCGTGAATTTTTGGGAAGTGATTTTTGGCGGCGGTCGATGGCTATTTTTGTGGCATGGATTAGAGGTGACGTTGGTTTTGACTGTGTTGTCGCTGATTTTAGGGTCGGCAATTGGTGTGCTTGTCGCCCTGATGCGAACGTCGAATTTACGACCATTTGGCAGGATGAAAACGAGCAGATTCGCGAACTTTAATCCGCTGGCTAGTTTGGGAAAAATTTATGTCGATATCATTCGCGGCACGCCACTTTTGGTCCAGCTATTGATTATGTATTACGTCGTTTTTGGGTCGTATCAATTTATGCCGAAGATTTTTGTGGCGGCGGTGGCGTTCGGGATAAATAGCGGCGCGTACATTGCTGAGATTATTCGTGGCGGAATTCAGAGTATTGACAAGGGACAAATGGAAGCGGCCAGGTCTTTGGGTTTGAGTAATTGGCAGGCAATGCGGCTGGTTATTTTGCCGCAAGCAATGAGAAATTCGTTGCCGGCGTTGATTAGTGAATTTATCGCGCTATTAAAGGAAACTTCGGTTGTTGGTTGGATTGGTCTGAATGATATTATGCGGGGCGCGGACAATATTCGTTTCCAAACGGCGACAGCTTTTCAATCGCTATTTGCTGCTGCGGCGATGTACTTAATTTTGACGGCGATTTTTACGCGAGTAATGGCGCGAGTAGAAAGGAAATTGAAGCATGACGATGATCAGCGTTAAAAACTTGAAAAAAACGTTCGGCACGAATCGAGTTCTTCGCGATATTGACGTGGAAATTGAAGAGGGCGAGATTGTCGTGGTGGTTGGCTCGTCTGGTTCTGGCAAGTCGACATTCTTGCGTTGTCTGAACTTGCTGGAGGAGCCGACTTCAGGCGAGATTATCGTCGATGGAGTGAAAATTACCGATCCACACGTAAACTTGAACGCCTTGCGTCAGAATATTGGCATGGTTTTTCAGCAATTTAATCTGTTCCCGAATTTGAGCGTGATTGAAAATATTAAATTAGCTCCGAAAAAGCTGCGTAAATTTTCAGATCAAAAAGCGACAAAATTGGCGCGAAGTTTATTGGACGATGTTGGATTATTAGACAAAGCGGACGCTTCGCCGAATAGTTTGTCTGGCGGTCAAAAACAGCGAGTAGCAATTGCGCGGGCGTTAGCGATGGAGCCGAAAATCATGCTTTTTGACGAGCCGACTTCAGCGCTAGACCCAGAGATGATTGGCGAAGTGCTGGATGTGATCAGGAAAGTTGCCAAAAAGGGAATGACAATGGTAATCGTTACGCACGAAATGAAATTTGCCCGTGAAGTCGGCACGCGGATGATTTTTCTGGATAAGGGCGAAATTATCGAAAATGGCACGCCAGCCCAGGTAATGGATCACCCGAAAACTGAACGTGCCAAAAAATTCTTCGCCAAATAGTCTAAGCGGCCCAGCTATAATTCGCTTAGAACTGGAACTTCCGTCAATTTGTTAACCAGCTGGCCCAGATCAACCTCTGTCAGATAACTCGGTAAAATTCGCGTCGTTTTCGGATCGACAAAGCCGCACTTGGCCACTTCCTCGACGCCGTGCGATGTTTGCTCCAAGTCAATGTGCTGGTAATCTTGCCAGTTGGTGATGAGGAAGAAAAATTCCAATTGCTCGTTCGAGCCATGCGCTGATTGTTCGCCCGATTCGGCGAATTGTTGTATAAATAATAACTTACCGATTTCTGGCTCAACACCTGTTTCTTCAATCATTTCTCGGCGTAGACCGTCGAGCAAGCTTTCGCCCATTTCCAAGCCGCCGCCTGGTGTACACCAAAAATTACGCCCTTTGCCATTATTGGCGGTCAATTGTTGGCAGAAAATTTCGCCGTTTTCATTGATAATAATTCCGCGTACGTTTACTCTTCGTCGCATAAAACCTCCTTTGATTGCTAATAGCCAGAGGTCCAATTAGTCTGAACGTACGCCCAATAATTTCATGGTCGGGGTGACTGGATTTGAACCAGCGACCTCACCGTCCCGAACGGTGCGCGCTACCGAGCTGCGCCACACCCCGACGCTAAAAACAGTATAAAACTAACAGATATTTTTGTCCAATTGTAATTATTGGAATGGAATCGACTAGTCCTAAAATGATATAATATAAGGTGGACTTAGAACGTAAAGGACTATAAATGAAACATATTTTACGAATTTTTAGAGACTATTGGTTGCTGTTTATTATCTTGATTGGATTCACGTATGGCGTTGTGATGGCGAATTTGTGGCTGCCGGATAAAATGTCGGAAATTGTCAATAACGGCATTATTAAACAAGATATGTCGGCGATTTGGAATAATGGTTTGATGATGATTTTGGTGACGGCGGCTGGTGGGTTTTGTTCAATTGTCGTGGGTTTTTTGGCGGCGCGAATTGCTACGGGAATAGCGCAAAAATTACGATTGAAATTGTTTGAACGAATAGAAAGTTTTTCTTTGGCGGATTTTAACAAGTTTTCTACGGCGTCGCTAATTACGCGCTCAACGAATGATATTCAGCAGATTCAAACAACGTCGATAATGCTGCTGAGGCTGGCGTTAATGGCGCCGATTATGGCAATTGGCGGTCTGCAAAAAGCCATGAATAACGCGCCCGATTTAAGCTGGATCATTGCTTTGGCGGTGTTTATTTTGCTCGTAGTTATCGCTACATTATTTACGATTGCCGTACCTAGGTTTAAGAAATTGCAGGCGCTGGTGGATAAACTTAATTTGGTGGCGCGGGAAAATTTGGTTGGACTGAAAGTTATTCGTGCGTTCCATAACGAGAAGATTGAGCAGAAAAAATTCCAAGAAGCTAACCTGGAATTGAACAAGATGAACTTATTTGTGAACCGTTTGATGATGTTGCTTGATCCGATTATGACTTTGGTGATGAACTTTTCGAGTGTGGCAATTGTGTGGTTTGGTGCGCATTTGATAAGTAGTGGCAATTTGCAAATTGGTAATATGATGGCGTTTTTGGAATACGCGATGCAGGTGATAATCTCGTTCTTGCTGCTGTCGATGGTGTTTATTATGGTGCCGCGAGCCGCCGTATCAGTGCGTCGAGTCGGGGAGGTTCTGGATACTTTGCCGTCAATTACTGACCCGAAGTTGCCGAAAAAATTACCAAAAGATGCCAAGGGAAAAATTGAGTTTAAGGACGTTACATTTACTTATCCTGACGCGGATTTGCCGGTACTTTCGGATATTAATTTTGTAGCCGAACCTGGTCAGACAACGGCGTTTATTGGTAGTACTGGCTCAGGAAAGTCGACGTTGATAAATTTGATTCCTCGTTTTTATGATGTTTCGGCGGGACAGATTTTGCTTGATGGCGTGGATATTAGAAATCTGAAATTGGAAGATTTGTCTGGTCAAATTGGTTACGTGCCACAAAAAGGTGTGTTGTTTAGTGGAACGGTTGCTAGTAATATCAAATACGGTAACGCTGAGGCTGGCGACAAGTTGGTTGAAAAAGCGGCCAAAATTGCCCAAGCGGAAGAATTTATTAGCGAGTTAAAAAGTGGTTATAAAAGTGAAATCGCTCAGGGTGGTAGCAATGTTTCTGGTGGTCAGCGCCAGCGTTTGTCGATCGCGAGGGCTATTGCGGTTGAGCCGAACGTTTATATTTTTGACGATTCGTTTTCGGCGCTTGATTTTAAGACGGACGCGAAGTTACGGGCTGCGCTTGCAAAGGAAACTAAGAATAAAACTGTGCTAATTGTCGGTCAGCGAATTAATACGATTATGAATGCTGATAAAATTATCGTGCTTAACGAGGGAAAAATTGTTGGTCAGGGAACGCATCAGGAATTGATGAAAGATTGCGAAGTTTATCAAGAAATTGCCGCTTCGCAACTCTCGGAAGACGATTTGCAGAAAATGTCTATTGCTGCGAAAGGAGTGTTGTAATGTCTAGGCAAACCACGAAAAAACGTCAGCAAGTACGAATGGGCGGCCCGATGGGCGGAATGGGCGCTGGCGAAAAGGCTAAAGATTTCAAGGGAACGGTCAAGAAGCTGATTAAATATTTGTCGGATTTTCGATGGCAAATGTTGATGGTGTTGGTTTTTGCAATTGGAAGCACGATTTTTGCGATTGCCAGCCCGAAGATTTTAGGCGGCGCGACGAATCAAATTGTTGATGATTATGCCAATATGAAAGCCTACGAGGCGATTACTAGCAAATTGCCAAAAGGTGTTTCTTTGCCGGCGGGAACTATTGGCGCGGACGTTTTGAGCCTATTACCAAATAAGTCGGAGATTGAAAAACAGATTCCATCCAGTCAACTCGAATCGATCAAAAAGTTAGATCTTAGTCACCGTCCAGAATTTCATTTTGACGCTATTTGGCGAATAATTATTTTGTTAGTCGGAATGTATGTGTTGAGCGCAATTTTTCGCTATATTCAAACGTGGATAATGACTCAGGTGACACAAACCGTAACTTTCAGAATGCGACAACAATTGTCCGAAAAAATAAATCGTTTGCCGCTGAGTTATTTCGATAAGCAAACTTACGGCGAAGTTCTTAGTCGCATAACTAATGACGTCGATACGATCAGCCAAACGCTAAATCAGAGTTTGTCGTAAATTATAACTTCAACGGTTACAGTACTGGGAATTTTGGTGATGATGTTTTCGATTAGCTGGCAGATGTCGCTAGTTGCGCTACTGGTGCTTCCGCTGGCGGGTGGCGTGATTACGCTGATCGCAAAGAGCTCACAAAAACAATTCTTACGCCAGCAAACGCAGCTTGGCGAACTTAATGGACATATTGAAGAAATGTATGGCGGACATCAAGTGATGCGCGTCTTTAACGGTCAGAAAAAATCGATTGCTAAGTTTTCTAAGATCAATAATCGGCTTCAGGAGAGCGCTTGGAAGGCTCAGTTCTTTTCTGGATTGATTCACCCGATTATAAATTTTATCAGCAATATTGGTTATGTAGCTATGACAATTTTGGGCGGTTGGCTGGCGATTAATGGTTGGCTAAAAATCGGCGACATTCAGGCGTTTATTCAATACGTCGATCAGTTCAATCAGCCGCTGGTTCAGGTCGCTAATATCGCTAATATTTTGCAATCGACAGCTGCTGCCGCCGAGCGAGTGTTTGAGTTTTTGGACGAGCCAGAAGAAGCGGTTGAATCGAATAACTTGGTAAAATTGTCCAACGTAAAAGGCGAAGTTGAATTCGACAACGTCGTCTTTGGCTATAAGCCAGACCAGACTATCATCAAAGGTCTGTCGGCGCACATTAAACCAGGTCAGCGCGTGGCGATTGTTGGTCCGACTGGTGCTGGCAAAACGACGCTGGTTAACTTGCTAATGCGATTTTATGAGATTAATAGCGGTTCGATTAAAATTGACGGCGTAGATATTCGTAAAATGAAACGTAGCGATGTGCGCCAAATGTTTGGTATGGTGCTGCAGGATACGTGGCTGTTTAATGGCACGATCCGTCAGAATTTGATGTATGGCAATCCAAAAGCCACCGAGGAAGAGATGATAAAAACCGCCGAAGAAGCGCACGTTGATCATTTTGTGCGGTCGTTGCCGGGCGGCTATGATATGGTTTTGGGCGAGGAGGCTGCTAACATTTCCCAGGGAGAAAAGCAGCTGCTGACAATTGCCAGGGCAATGTTAGAGAAGGCGCCGATGTTGATTCTGGACGAGGCGACAAGCTCAGTTGATACGCGCACTGAAGTCCTTATCCAAAAAGCCATGGATAAGTTGATGCAGGGGAAAACTAGTTTTGTTATTGCGCATCGTCTGAGTACCATTCGTGACGCTGATTTGATTTTGGTGGTTAAGGACGGGAATATTATCGAGCAGGGCAATCACAAAACTCTGCTGAAGCAAAACGGTTTTTACGCCGAGCTTTATAATAGTCAGTTTGCTGAGTAATTGACTGCTACTTTTTATATAGTGATATTTTTGTAGCTTTTGGTGTGTGTAAATCGAAATTAATATCAGTTTTCTGGACAATTTCATAATAAGGCGGAACTGATAGGTTTTTTGGAAGTTCAATTATTTTTCCGTCGTTAAATAATTGTCCTTGCCGGTAGACATTGTGGATAAACGGTATATTTGGCTTTACTTTTCTTAAGCGATATAACGCTGATTCATGCCGTGTTTCGCCATCTGTAACAACTTTGGGCTGCGTATGCCATTGTCCCATAATACATAATGTTGGTAGAGAGTCGTCAATTCCGAGGATATTTTTAGCTAGTTGTTTTTCTCGTTCCTGCGGGCTTGGTGATATGACGGCGTCCTCATCTAAATTGTCAAAAAATGTATCAATAAAAACGAGCTCTTTAAGTTGATCTTGCTGCAGAAGAATTGCTATCGTTTTTATCATCTCAAGAGATAGAACGCTTAAGTCAAAAAGGTCTTCATCAACTAAGGAAAAATCGCAAGAGCCGGTCTTTACTGAATTGATGAAGTTGGATACGGCGAGGCTGGCTTCAATAGCTAATCTCTTTACGCCAAGTTTCTTAACCAGAGTATAGATGACGTCGGAATTTTCTTTTATGCCGTGAATTTCGCCGTATACAATTATGTTTGATTTTCGCAATGTGGATTGAAGCGAATTTAACTGTCTTATGCCCAGTCGTTTCGGCAAGAATGTTTTGATAATATCGTGATTATTCATAGGTGCTAATTGATAGTTTACTTCATAAAACCGTAAATATATAGGGCTGCGTCGTTGATAAATTTGTCGATATTTGGCGAACTATTTATAATTAAGTCATGAATATCGCAGACCAACTCCTCACTAAATACCCGATCATTTCTGACCAAGTCGATATAAAAGAACTGGGCGCGCTTTTAAGAGAGTTGGAAAAAACTTTACGTCGTAGCGCCACTGGAAACGTCGTGGAGTTTGGCTGTTATGTTGGCACAACTAGTTTGTTTATTCGTCGACTGCTGGACGCTTATAATTTTACGGGCGAGTTTCACGTTTACGATTCGTTTGCGGGATTGCCAGAAAAAACCCAGAAGGATAATAGCGCCGCGGGTGATCAATTTAAGGCTGGCGAGTTATTAGCGCCGCGTAAGACATTTGTCCAGAATTTTAAGAAAGCAGGATTGAAGTCGCCGATTATTCACAAAGGCTGGTTTTCCGATTTTACTTCTGATGACGTGCCGGAAAATATTATGTTTGCGTTTTTTGATGGCGATTTTTATGAGTCAATTATCGATTCTTTTCGTGTTTGTGAAAGTAAGTTTAATGAAGACGCGATAATTATTGTCGATGATTACGCGAATGAAGCTCTGCCGGGAGCTGCAAAAGCTACTGATGAATGGCTGAAAGTTAACCGACAATTCACGGTCAGGACTGAAGTTAGTCTGGCAATCATCTCCTCTTGCCTAAAAACATAAACGTGTTACAATTAAAACATCACTAATATAAACAGGGGAGGGTTGTGATGGACGAACCAATTCACATCACGTCTGAAATAGGAAAACTTAAGACCGTTCTATTGCATCGGCCAGGTGAAGAACTGGAAAATTTGACGCCAGACTATCTGACCGATCTTTTATTTGACGATATTCCATATCTGAAAGTGGCGCAGGCTGAACACGATGCTTTTGCGGAAGTATTGAGAAGTCGTGGAATCGAAGTTTTGTATCTGGATCAATTGGTCGCCGAGGCAATTAACACAGATCAATTGCGCGAACAATTTGTCGATGAAATGTTGGCTGTTTCTAAGCAGGATTCACGCCGCGTTACTCAAACATTGCGTCAATTTTTATTAGACTTGCCAACTCACGCTATGATCCGCAAGATTATGGCTGGTGTTCGCAAGGATGAAATTACTTTGCCTCCAGATCAGCATCAGCAACTTCATAATATGATCGAGAAAAATCATTATCCGTTCTATCTCGATCCAATGCCAAATCTATACTTTACACGCGACCCAGCTGCCGCAATTGGTAACGGTTTGACAATTAACAAGATGCACTGGACGGCCCGTCGTCGTGAGTCGCTATTTATGCGCTACATCATCGACCATCATCCACGCTTTGCTAACCGTGCGCCAGTTTGGTACAACCGCACAGAGAAATTCTCAATGGAAGGTGGTGACGAATTAATATTAAGCGATAAGGTTATGGCAATTGGTGTTTCAGAGCGAACAACTGCTGAGGCAATTGAAAAGATGGCAACCAAATTGTTTGCTGGCTCGAAATTCGAGAAAGTCATTGCTATGGAAATTCCAAAATCTCACGCCTTTATGCACCTAGACACCGTGTTTACAATGATTGATCGTGATAAGTTTACGATTCACCCAGAAATTCGCGACCATGGCGGCAGGATGAATTGTTTCATTTTGGAGAAGGTTGAAGGTCAGCCATTCCCACGAATCACGCATGAAACAGACCTGGAACACGTCTTGAGAGTTGCACTAGGCTTGCCAAGTGTTACGTTGATTGAGTGTGGCGGTGGTGATCCAATTGCTGCTGCTCGTGAGCAATGGAATGACGGTTCAAACACTTTGGCAATTGCGCCGGGTGTTGTGGTGACTTATGATCGCAACTACGTAACTAATCAGAAATTGCGCGAAAACGGTATTGAAGTTATTGAGATTAGTGGTGCTGAGCTTGGACGCGGTCGTGGCGGTCCACGCTGTATGAGTATGCCGCTAGTACGAGAGGATGTATTCTAATGGCTCAGAGTTTGAAAGGACGATCGCTGCTGACTTTAGGCGATTATACCGCTGAAGAGATTCGCTTACTGTTAGATACGGCTCGTGAATATCGTCGATTGAAATATGCCGGCATTCCGCACCGAATTCATGAGGGTAAAAACGTGGCATTGCTATTCGAAAAGGCTTCAACACGAACGCGCTGCGCATTTACAGTGGCTGCTAATGACCTCGGAGTTGCGCCGGAATACCTCGGTAAAGATGATATTCAATTGGGTAAGAAAGAGACGGTTGAAGACACCGCTAAGGTTTTGGGTCGAATGTTTGACGGAATTGAGTTCCGCGGTTTTGATCACGCAACTGTTGAGGAGTTGGCGCGTCACGCTGGCGTTCCAGTATGGAATGGATTGACCGATAAGTTTCATCCAACACAGATTTTGGCAGACTTCATGACAATTGAAGAGCATGTTGGAAAATTGAAGGGAACTAAGCTGGTATTTGTTGGCGATGGTCGCAACAATATGGCGAACTCGCTGATGATCGGCTCAGCTATTATGGGACTTGATTTCCGCATTTTGGCGCCTCGTGAATTGCATCCAGATCAGGCTTTGGTTGATAAAGCAAATCACTTTGCCAGGTCAAGCCACGCGCGTATTACCGTCACTGACAACTTCGAAGAAGCTTTGCGCGGTGCCGATGTAATTTACACGGACGTTTGGGTTTCAATGGGCGAAGAAGACAAGTTTGCTGAGCGCATTAACCAATTGCGACATTTCCAAGTTAATCGCCAAATGATTAACTTGACAGGAAATCCTGAGGTCAAGTTTATGCACTGTTTGCCAGCATTCCATGACGCATTGACGATTACTGGAAAGAAAATTCAGGAAGATTTCGGTTTAGATTCAATGGAAGTGACGGATGAGGTGTTCCGCTCGCCACATTCGATAGTTTTTGATCAAGCGGAAAATCGTATGCATACAATCAAGGCTGTGATGGCTTTGACATTGTAGTTGTTGTCGTAATAAGGAGGTTAAGGAGGCTCCGAGGCAATGGTAGAAAAAATTAAAAAAGCAAAGCAGAAGCTTCGATCACCGTCGGCGTTTACTATTTTGTTTGTCGTGATCATCGTTATGGCGGCATTGACGTGGGTTGTTCCTTCTGGATTATATAAGACGAACGAAGATGGCGATCGTATAGCTAATTCGTATCACGTAGTCGACAAAGAGCGAACCGTCACGGAAGAGAAAGACGGCAAAAAGGAAGAGGTCAAAAAACACGACCAGCAAGGTTTGTGGGACGTCTTTACTGCACCTATTAAAGGTATGTCAGACAAGCTTGATGTTATCGTCTTCGTGATGGTGCTTGGTGGATTCTTGGGCGTTACTATGAAAACTGGTGCGCTTGACGCTTCTCTTGGCGCGCTGCTCCGAAAGATGAAGGGCAAGGAAAAGTGGCTCATCCCGATTCTGATGATTTTATTCGCTATCGGTGGTACAACTTACGGCATGCAGGAAGAAACTGTGGCGTTCTATGCGCTCGTCATACCGATGATGATTGCTGCTGGCTATAACGCCATGACTGGTGTGATGGTGATTGTGCTGGGTGCTGGTACTGGTGTGCTCGGCTCGACAATTAACCCATTCTCTACTGGTGTTGCAGCAAAAACCGCAGATGTGAAATTGGGTAGCGTTATTCCAATAATGTCTATCATCTTAGTACTTTGTTTGATTGCCGCGATTATCTTTACTATGCGTTACGCCGCAAAAGTTAAGGCCGGCAAGTACAAAGAAGACGTTCGCTACAAGCCAGCTACGGCTGCTCTCGACATGACAAACGTACCAAAATTCACTGGTCCACGAAAAGTTGTTATGTCTGTGTTTGCTATTACGTTTGTGTTAATGATTCTTTCCTTGATTCCATGGGGAAGTTGGAATATCACATTCTTCGCTGATATGTTTGAATGGGCTGCAGGTTTGCCAGTCATTGGCGCGGTACTTGGTGTAGTCCACAGTGCGGCATTTGGTGATTGGTATTTCAATGAAATCACTGCGCTATTCCTAATTTCAACAATTGTCATAACTGCAATTTACTACAAAGAGTTTAAGAAAGAGGGTGTTTTCCCAGTTGATACATTTATTGACGGTGTGAAAGACATCTTGCCAGTTGCTCTGATTATCGCGGTGGCAACAGGTGTTTCTGTGGTGATGTCTAATGGCGAAATCCAGGACACAATCATCAGCTGGGGTGAATCTCTCCTGAAAGATGCTGGTGGCGGTGTTGTCGGTGTGTTGGCGTATCTATTCTACTTGCCAATGTCATTTATCGTTCCGTCATCATCAGGTTTGGCAGCAGCAACTATGCCGGTTATCGCGCCAATTGCTGACTTGGTTGGCTCAAGCAAAGAAGTTATGGTTGCCGCATTTGCGACAGCGTCTGGCTTGATCAACATGATGGCTCCAACTATCGCGTCGTTGATGGGTGGATTGGCTTTGGCTGGCGTTTCATATCGCGACTGGCTAAAACGCTCAGCTCCAATTATGGCGATATTTGCTATTATCAGCATTACAGTTATTGCAATTTTCGGGGCACTGTAGCCTATGGATAATAAGCGTACTATTGTAGTAGCGCTCGGTGGTAACGCCCTGCAACGGCAGGGCGAAGCCGCGTCTGAGCAACAGCAACGAGTAGCTGATGAAACTGTTCGGCAACTTTTACCGTTAATCCAGGCTGGTCATAACGTAGCAATTGTTCATGGCAATGGTCCTCAGGTTGGTAATATTGTGTTGCACGAAGAGGCGATTAACACGCCAGATGTGCCAAGTTTGCCGCTGGAAGATTCTGGCGCTATGAGCCAGGGATTGATTGGTTTTTGGTTGCAACAGGCTTTTCATGACGCCTTTATGGTTAATCAAATGAACAATCGCGCTGTTAGCGTTATAACCCAAACGATTGTTAGCTTAAGCGATCCAGCATTCCAAAACCCAACCAAGCCAATTGGTCCGTTCTATTCGGAAGACGAGGCAAAAACCGTCGCTAGCGAACGCGGCTACACGGTAAAAGAAGACGCTGGCCGTGGTTGGCGGCGTGTCGTTCCTTCACCAAAACCTCAGACAATTGTTGAGGCTGATGTGATTAAGGCACTGGTTCATGCTGGCGTGACGGTCGTTTCAACTGGCGGCGGCGGCATTCCTGTTTTACAAGACGAAACTGGTCAATTAAAAGGCGTCGCTGCGGTCATTGATAAGGACTTCGGCGCGGCAAAATTGGCAGATCTTTTGGACGCTGACACTTTGCTGATTTTGACTTCGGTTGATGCTGCTAAAATTAATTTTGGCAAACCAGATGAACAATCTCTCGGGGAAGTTTCAATAGAGGAACTCCAAAAGCATATTGACGATGGGCAATTTGCGGCAGGTTCGATGTTGCCAAAAACTCAGGCTGCCTTGTCATTCCTGGGTGGAAAGTCGGGGCGCACGGCGATTATTACTTCGCTGGATAAAACTGCTGAAGCCATTAACGGCTCGGCAGGCACGATAGTTAAATCGTAATAAAAATCAAGGAGTTCCTGTAAACGACGCAGGAGCTTCTTGTATTTATGTATGTTTTATTTTATAATATGAAATTATGTTGCAATATCTTCGTTCGACAAATAGCGATTCAGTAATTAGCCCGCAAGAAAATTTGCGGTCTGGTTCGTGGGTGCGTTGCGAAAGACCGAGCGACGAAGAGGTTTCGCAATTGTTGACGCTGGGCTTGGACGAGGATTTGATAAGTGACGCACTTGACCCGCACGAGGTGCCGCGTATTGAGTTTGACGATGAGTGGACTTATTTGATTGCGCGATTGCCGGACACTGATGACGATTTTAACGATTTTACCACGCCGATTTTATTCTGCATTAATAAAGATCATATCGTGACGTTGTCCAGAGATAGTTTGGGGCGATTGTGGCAGCCATTTATTGATAAAGTGCGAATTAGGACGGATCGACAAGTTGAGCTTTTGGTGGCGATGGTTGAGGCAATTTCAACGCAATATCAGCGGCGCGTGGCAACGATTAATCGCCAAATGCGAGCGGCTACAGACAGTATTCATACGCTGAGAGTTAATGATATTGCCACCTTGGCGGAGTATGAGCGCAAATTGAATGATTATCTTGACGCGTTAATTCCGATGAACTGGGCAATTGAGAGACTTTTGGCGACTCAGAAGTTGCGACTGAAAGCTGATGATAAGGAAGACGTTGAGGACATTTCGATTGATTTGGAGCAGGTGATTGCGCGTTGTAAAAGTTTGTTGAGGACGATTACTAATGTGCGCGACAGCTATAGGGCAGTGATGGATACGCGCCTTAATGAGACGATTCGCCTACTAACCGTAATTACCGTAGCTTTGACTATTCCGACGATGATCGCTGGTTTATATGGTATGAACGTGCCGGTTCCAGGTGCCGATAATCCATTGATGTTTTGGGGAATTACCGCAGTTAGTGTAGTCCTAGCTGTTGTTGTGGGCTATTATTTCCTGCGCCGCCGCTAAAGTTTAATTGCAATTCGACAGATTGCTAATATTGCTTATGTATATTATAATTTTCTCATGATGGTGGGCTATTTTGAACGCAGATCGTTGACTGAAAAGTTGACGCAAGCTCAACGAATGCATAAAAACGGTTGGATTAATTTGACTGGGAGTCTTGATGCTGCTCGAGTTTCAAGGGCTTTGTCGCTGTCTGCTAATATTGTCCGTGACGTACTGGACATCCACGAATTACCTCGAGCGGAGTTTTCCGATGGCGTTGAATATATTTTTACGCGCATACCATTTGGTCAAACTGATTCTGGCAAAACGGCACCGTTTTTGATTGCGATTAGCGGCGGTCATTATATTACAATATCGCCTCATGTTAAATTTTCACCTCTGGAGGTTAGCGATTATTTATTTAGCACAACCGAGCGTCCAGCGGGAGTTTTTGCTGCGAATTTGGCGTATATTATTTCTCAATATGAACAGCGCGTACATTTGTTAACGGAGCAAATTAGCGATGCTCGTCGACGACTAAGTCGTCATGAAGTTGAGAATTCGGATTTTATTAAATTTGTCGCAATTGAAGACACGCTCAATGAATATCGAAGCAGTTTGGAAGGGATATCCCGCGTTATTACACAACTAATGGAAAACCGCCGTCATCTATTTAAGACCAGGGACCTGGAGGCTTTGGAGGATGTTGACCTACATATTAGACAAGTTCTAGTGGCAATTAGCTCCAGTACGCACACAATTTCCAGTATTCAAAACGCTTATTCGACGGTTGCTAATAATACACTGAACCAACGTATGAAGGCATTGACCGCCATAACAATTCTTCTGGCTATTCCAAACGTTTTTTACGGGATGTATGGAATGAATATCGCGTTACCATTTCAGGGCGAGCCTTGGGCCTATCCAGTTATCACTAGTTTTACGGTGTTGTTGATTTTACTTGTTATGTTTGTTGCTAAGCGACTCCGCTTATTCTAATATAGATATAATAAGCATTTTCAAAATGTTTTTGCTTGACGTGCCAATAAACGTTTGGTAACATTGTTAGCATGTCTCGCGCCGAAGCATTAAATTGCTGATATTAAGTGATAAAGGTCGAAGCGCGTGGGGCTGCACATAATAATAAGGAGTGCAAAACACATGCCAATAGCAATCAAATTTGTGCCATCAAGGCGCAAAAAGATCGCGGTGGATGTGGTGCCTGCCGAATGGCAAACATACATAGCACAATAAAAAGTGCAGTCGCTCCAACGATAGAATAGGGACGACTATAAACAAATCCCGCTCCAAGGCACCGGAGCGGGATTTTGGTTTGTGTGAAAATACGTTAATCTTTTATTTCAACGCCAGCTTTTTTCAAGGCTTCCTTGACTGATGATTCAATTGAGCCGGAGCTGTCCATCTCGGTATTTTTTCCATTTATGTAGAAAGTTGGTGTTGCGGCAACGCCGTGTTTGCGACCGAGAGCCATATCGAAGTCGATTTTATTTTTAACCCTGTTGCTGGCAATATCGGTTTTATATTGATCGATATTAAGCTTCAATTGTTCAGCATAAGATTTGAAAATGTTGTCGCGTTCTGTCGTGTTGGCGTTTTTCCAAGCGTCCTGATTTGCGTATAGAACCTCATTCATCTCCCAGAATTTACCTTGTAAACCAGCAGCTTCAGCTACGGCAGCGGCGGCTCGTGCGTTAGGGTGTGAGCTAGCAATTGGGAAATTGCGGAAAATTAATCGAACGTGATCTTTATATTTTTTAGCTAGCACTTCGGCTTTTGGCGCAGCGGTGCCGCAGCCAGGGCATTGATAATCGGCGTATTCGATAATCGTTACTTTGGCGTCTTTGCTACCAATTTCATGATCCGCGATATTGCCATTTCTTGATTCTGCGCTGATAGCCGTGTTCAGCTGATCGTTATTGATATCGCTAATGTTTAGTCGATTTTGTGTCGAAATATAAATCATTCCGCCAACAATCGCCACTACAATAATTGCGAAAATTATCCAGCTTTTCTTATTCATTTTACCTCCATTTACTCTAGTAAGTATAGCACGGAATGCGGTACAATAAAACTATGACGATTGTGCTAATTTTTGGATATTTGGTTACTTTGGCGGTTTTGCTGATAGTGCTGGGAGTCCAGCCGAAAACGTCTTCGCATAGTCAATTTGAGCTGCGGCGGAGAAGTGGACTAGGCGATGAAAAGGCTAAAATTCTTTTGCGACAAAGAGAATTTTTACGAGATATTATTTCATTGCAGCGCGCTGTGGCTTCTTTGTGTTTGGTAATTTTAAGCGTTATTAGCGTTTATTTGTTCAATTGGGCGGCTGGACTCTTTTTGTCAATTATAATAGCCCTAGAAATTGGAGCCGTTGCGCGAATTGGTTTGTGGCAGAAATATTCACAGCAGCTTTACGAGAAATACGAACTGCTAATTTTAACGACAATTGAACGACATCAAGCAATTTTGTCGTTAATCCGTTCGGTGTCGCCAGTTGTTGGTGATAGTCGGGTGATTGAATCGAAAGAAGAATTGCTGGAAATGGTGGCTCAATCCAGCGGAGCGATTTCATCTTCTGAGAAAAAGCTTATTACTAACGGACTGAAGTTCAATGATATGAAGGTCGAGGAAATTATGACGCCGCGAAGCATGATTGAATCAGTACCTATGAACGAACTTCTTGGGCCGCTAGTACTTGATGATCTTCATAAAAAGGGGTATAGCAGATTTCCTGTCATTGATGGTGATATTGATCATGTTGTTGGTATGCTGAGAATTCAGGATTTGTTGACGATTGATCGCAAAGCAAAATCTCATCGTGCGGAAACAGTCATGAGCAAAGATGTCTATTATATTCGCGAAAATCAAACTCTACAGCACGCCTTGGCTGCATTTTTGAAAACGCAGCATCACTTGTTTATTGTTGTAAATGAGTTTCGAGAAACAGTTGGTCTACTGAGCTTAGAAGACGTAATTGAAGCGTTATTAGGTCAGAAAATCATTGACGAATATGATGTTTATGGAGATATTCGTAAGGCTGCCACGGCTAATCCGCAGAAAAATAATTTGCCCACAAAAACTCGCCGTGACGTTTAATTCTGGGAATTTGCCCAGATTATGCTATAATAACAGATATGAAAAATAGAATTTTGGCGGCAGAAACTTCTAAAAAAGTTGGTGAGAATATTACAGTTGCGGGCTGGGTTCATTCCAGGCGTGATCATGGCGGGTTGATTTTTATTGATTTGCGCGACCATACAGGTTTGGTCCAGTTGGTTATTAACCCTGATAAAAAAGATGCTTTTTCTTTGGCGGAAAGCTTACGAGATGAGTTTGTGGTTCGTGCTTGTGGCGTGGTTGCGGAGCGTGGCGAAGGTTTGAAAAATCCGAATATTGCCAGTGGTGATGTGGAAATTGTTGTGGACAATTTGGAGATTTTGAACCGAGCTGAAACTTTGCCGATTCAGCCATTTGCCGAGGATAATCAAGCTGGCGAAGAACTAAGATTCAAGTATCGTTATCTTGATTTGCGTCGTCCAAAAATGCAAAACATGCTTAAAAAGCGCGCCGAAATGTATCGTCGAATCCACGAATATATGGACAATCGAGATTTTATTGAAATTCAAACGCCAATTTTGGCTAATTCAAGTCCTGAGGGTGCGCGCGATTTTCTGATCCCGAGTCGTTTGCAGGAAGGGAAGTTCTACGCTTTGCCGCAAGCTCCACAGCAGTTTAAGCAGCTGTTGATGGTTGGTGGCGTGCCGCGTTATTATCAGTTGGCGGCTTGTTTCCGCGACGAAGATCCGCGAGCAGATCGCTTGTATGGCGAGTTTTATCAGCTTGATTTGGAGATGAGTTTTGCTGAAAATGGCGAAGAAGTTCGCACTGAAGTTGAGCCTTTGATGAAGCAATTGGCAACTGATTTTGCTGGTAAAAAATTGTTGGATTTGAGCGATTTGGCGGTTGGTGATGGCAGTTCAATTCCGCGAATTTCGTATCGCGACGCCATGGAAACTTACGGTTCTGATAAGCCGGATTTGCGATTTGGTATGGAATTGATAGAACTGACGGACGTGTTCTTGGGGACTGAGTTTGGTATATTTAAAAATGCCGAGTGCATTAAGGCTATTTGCGTAAAAAATGGCGCAAGTTTGAGCCGCAAGCAAATTGACAATTTCACCAACATCGCTAAGAGTGAAGGCGCTGGCGGTTTGGCGTACATTACATATCAAGACGGCGAAGCAAAATCTCCAATTGCGAAATTCTTGAGCGAGAAGGAATTAGCTGACATCCAGCAGAAAACTGGTGCGGTTGATGGCGATGCAGTGTTCTTTGGCGCTGATTCTCGCTCGGTTGTTAACGCGGTGTTGGGGCGCTTGCGTAATGAATTTGCCTCGCACTTTAATCTTAAAGACCCATCGGTCGTGGCGTTTGCTTGGATTATTGATTTTCCGTTTTACGAATGGGATGAGCGTAGTAAGAAGCTTGACTTTGGACATAATCCGTTCAGTATGCCAAAGGGTGGATTGCAAGCTCTGGAGTCTGCTGAAACTGACGCCGAAAAATTATCCATTGTTGCTGATCAGTTTGATATGGTGATGAACGGTTATGAGATTTGCTCTGGCGGTGTTCGCAATCATAATCCAGCGGTGCTATACAAAGTGTTCGGTTTGCTGGGATTTAGCGAATCTTATGTTGAAGAAAAGTTTGGCGCTATGTTGGGCGCTTTCAAATACGGCGCTCCGCCTCACGCAGGATGTGCTTTTGGTGTTGATCGTATTTTGATGGAACTGACCGATGAGCAAAACGTCCGCGAGACTCTGGCGTTTCCAAAGAATGGCTCTGGCGTGGATGTGATGATGAATTCACCATCAGTTGTCGATCCTGCTCAGCTGCGCGAATTGGGTTTGTAGAATATTTGCAATATTGATCTACCGTTTTGGTTGTGCTAGTGTGAGGGTATGAAAAAAGCTATGGTTACCACTACCATAATTATAGCTCTCATAGTGAGTGTAGGTGGTGGTTTATGGCTAAAGACTCGTCTAAACGCTCAGGCAATTACTGAAGTAGCTCAGGAGCAAAAACAGGAGCAACCAAAGAGTAAGTATGATGTCGGTCCACCAGACGCACAGGAAATGCTGGAACTGGTTAATCAAGAACGAGCGAGAATTGGCGTAGCACCACTAGTAATGGACGAAAACGTGCAGAAATCTGCTCAGCTTAAAGCTGACGACATGGCTGCAAAAGGATATAGGCAACACATCATACCTGGCACTCATACACTTTAAGCAAAGAAATGTCTTACTGGGTAAATAAATCATGTTCTAAAAGTAGTGAAAATATCTCTTGGCGAACAGACAACATACCAGGAACATCTCAAGATGTCTTTAACGGCTGGATGAGCTCAAAGCCCCACAGAGAAGCCATACAAGACCCTAAATACACCAAAACAGGCATAGGAACACATAAAGACATAGCCGTTCAGCACTTCTGCGTTCCTTAAATAACATCTTCTATTAAGTCTCTCTCCTTATAAAAATAAGGAGATTTTTTATGGGCTATAGAAGTTGGCTACAAAATTATGTAGACAATCACCCAGACCAAAACACAAGAATAATATGCTAAATCCTAATACCCAGCCACGCCGCCAGAATGTCGCCCGCAAAGTAGGCTAGTCCAGCCGCAATTGCCCCAAGAAGTAACGTGATACTTGCAGACTGCCAAGGTGATTGTTTGCTGACTCTACCTTTGATGAAGCCGATCGCTAAGAACGTTGCCGCAGTTAGTGCCGAGCTAACATAGAATAATACCGCGTTTGGCGCTTTTAAGTTCGCAATTACGTCAATCAAATATGGCAATACTGGTACGCTACCGATCACCACGAAAGCTAAGAATGTTACTGCGCCTATGATCTTTGGGGATGAGCGTTTTTGGGTGTCGCGCACAGATTCTTCGTGTTCGGCGCTGGCTGCCAAATATGCACTAGAGCCCATTGAGAATCCGTCGGCTATTAAGTTAGCAATTCCTAATATAAGAATGACTGAACTGGATATTCCAGCTCCAGCTGAAGCCGCCACAACTGCAAATGTTGTTACTGTGCCGTCGACCGCGCCATAAACAAATTCCGGTATGTATCGTTTGAAAAAATCTCGCATAACCATACCAGTTTATCATATATTAACGATTAGCAGACATCCCTATTGACAATTTAATAAGCTTATGCTATAGTGAAATAGTTAGATTATCTAATACAAACAATTTAACAAGCATGCTAAAATAAACATAACAAATATAAACTTTTGCAGAAAGGTAAAGCGTGGAAGATATCCAAACAGCCATCGTTTTATTATCAATCATCGTAGGATTGTTGTCGGTTATTATCGTAACGCTACTGGCAGTGGTTATCGCCTTGTTGGTAAGACTTAATACGGTCATGAAAAGCGTTAGTAAAATTACAACTAACGTAGCTAGTGCGACTGAGTGGTTGTCACCAACAAAAGTTTTTAGTGAACTATCAGGTTTATTTCGTAAAAAATAATTAAAAAAGGAGTAAATATATGAAAAAAGTTTTAGCAATTATCGGAGCAGTAGCAGCAGGTTTTACAGCTGGAATTTTGACTGCACCAAAGAGCGGTAAGGAAACAAGGAAAGACTTGAAGAATAAGGCTGTAAAATTGAAAGCCGACACTGAAAAGGTAGCTTGCAAAGCGACCGCTGCAGCTAAAGACAGTGTAGACTCATTGAAAGCTGGCTCTCAGAAAGTTGGAGACGCTGTAGTAGAAACCGCAAAAGACGTTAAGGGTAACGTCGAAAAACGTTTCAAGTAATATTTGACTCTATTCAAGAAGACGTGAGATAATGTAAGTGATGAAAAAAGTTACTTTCTATCTCGCGTCTTTTTTGATTGCTTCTAGTTTGTTAGTGACGCCACGGGCAGTTGAGGCTCAGTCTGTCGATGCTACGGCTGATTCTGAGATTATAAAAACGCTTGAGCGAAATTGTAGTTCCGTAAGAGTTGCTATTAAAAACATCCACACCAATGACGCTCTAACTAGAGTTAATGTTGGACAGAGATATAATTCTATCTCTACCAAACTTATGGCCAGGCTGAATGGTCGATTGGCAATCAATAAGCTGGACAGCTCAAAGTTGGTGAATATTACTAATGAATTCGAGTCGACGAGACTTAAGTTTAATAGCAATTACAACGATTACGATACTGCGATGACTGATCTTCAGCGCGCAAATTGCTCTAATAATGTGGCGGACTATTATCAAAAATTGACCGTCGCTCGCGAGGCTCGTAGTAAACTTTCTGAGAATGTGAAGATCTTGGATGAATTGTTAGTGAGATATAAAGAAGAAGTGCAGGTTATTAAAAATTCGCTGTCTGGGGGTTCTAATGAATAGAGCTAAGGAATTATTCCGTAGCTATAAATTCGCTACATTTATTGGGCTGACTATTGCGGTCTCAGTTGTGTTGGTGTCGATCGCGATGTTTATGTATTACAAGACTGACGCCTACAGATTGGACTTGAGTCGCCCAGAATACGCTTCTCGCCGCAATCAAATTAGCAAGGATGCGAATGAAAAAAGTCACGAATTTGACGCGCAAGGCTCAGTAAGTAAGGATACATTGAAGGAATTTTTGGGAATTTATGATAAAGAAGTAGAGAACGTTAATAAGATTAAAGCGTTTTCTAATGATGTGTTGAGCGATAAAGAATTGGGCTTGTCTAATAATTAATCTTTATCTTCTGGTTATTGAGGTTGGGGTAGGCAGGGTCGCCAGAAGAACTCCTTCGCGATCGAAGTTTTGCAGCAATCGATGTCGCATTTCAGAGGTAACAGACCACTGATCGGATGGCTGAGTTTTTCCGGCAATGATCAATTCTGTTCCTCGTCCAGTAATATCACCAACGGAAACGAATTTAGGCGGATCGATAATTTTCTTTTGCCAAGCCTTTTCTTTAGCCAATTCTTGACCAGTAGCGTTAATAATGTCTGTAACTGCAGAAATATCAGAACTTGGGTCGATATAAATGCTGAAGCGCGACATGCTATAGCCCATAGTTTTATTGATAACGTGCTGGATCGTGCCATTTGGAACGTAATGAACGTTACCCTCAGAATCTCGTATAACAGTAGTGCGAGTGCCGACTCTCTCGACGGTTCCAGCGGCTCCCATTACGTCAACAACATCGCCAACACGATATTGATTTTCGGCGATGATGAAAATACCAGACAAGAAGTCCTTAACGAGTGATTGAGCACCAAATCCTAATGCCACACCGATTATGCCAGCGCTGGCGAATAGCGGTGATAAATCAAATAGGAATAGTTTATTGGCGACAACTGCGGCAACATAGAAAATTATTATGATTTGCCAGAAACTGCGAGTTAATTGAATGAGGGTTTTTTCGCGCTTTTCTATGTCTTTACGGTGCCAAGAGCGATGTTTAGCGGTGGAGCGTATAGAGTAATGGATAGTCCAAGATAATAAATATTTCCCCAGAAAATAAACAAAAACAGAGCCAATAATAATGCTGACTGTGTCGATGATGCGCTCACTAATTAACCAACCAAGGTTATTGCCATGAAGCCATTGACCCAATGTAGAAGAATCTAAGAACTGTTTTATAAGCTTATCCATTATTGATTTAGTATAATAGAAAATATGAGTTTTGTCGATCCGAATCAATTTATTATCACCAGAAAACGTAAGAAGTATAAATTCGCTTTATTTCACAATTCACCTCTATGTTTTGAGTTTGACGAGTGGATAAAGCGGAAAGTCGATTGTTTGGAAATCGGTGCTGGAACTGGACTATTTAGTGTAGAGCTTGCGCTGCGTCATCCTGAAAAGATATTTTTAGCAATTGACGTGAAAGGTGATCGGTTGCAGAAGGGCGCGAAAATTGCTGAAGAAAAGGGTCTGGAGAATGTGTTTTTTGTTCGAGCGCGGGCTGACCAAATAGGCCAACTAGTGGAGCAGAATTCTTTGGAGCAAATTTGGGTAACATTTCCTGACCCGTTCCCAAGGAGGCATAGCGCTGGGCGCCGCTTGACTCATCCTAATTTTTTGAAGAAGTATTCTTCATTGTTGGCACCGGACGGATATTTATTAATCAAACACGACGATCACAGTTTTTTCTGTTGGAGTTTGGAGCAATTGGTGACAGAAAAATGGCAAATTAAGGAGTTGAGTTTTGATCTTCATGAATCCGCACTAAGTGACGAATATAAAATAATGACGACCTATGAGCAAAGGTGGATTAGCGAAGGAAAAACTATTAATTTCGTAAGAGTTACGCGCTAATAAAGGAAAGGAATATTATGCAATTTAATGATTATTCAACGAAAGCAATTTCTACTTTAACAGATAAAGATTCCCATAAATATGGTGATGTTGACGCGAGATTGATGGCACAAATATTGGGATTAAGTGGCGAATCTGGCGAAGTTATGGAGAAGTTTAAGAAAATTTTACGTGATAAAAACGGCGAGATCTCGGAGAGTGACCGCGACGCAATAATAAAAGAGCTCGGTGACGTGCTTTGGTATGTCAATTCTATAGCGCATTTGCTTGGTTGTAGCTTAGAGGAAGTGGCTCGCAGAAATAATGATAAACTGCTCAGTCGCCAGAGTCGGGGGAAGATTCACGGCAGCGGCGATGATCGCTAATTTTTAGCTAATTGCTCGCGAATCCATCCGTCGATTGTACCGGCGCCCATACACAGGACGAGTTTTCCAGAGTTCCTTGCTGCGGTTATTTCCTGCCATAAACTGTCGTCTAATTTGGCGAAATGAACTTTTTCTTTGTCGATATTTTTGGCAAGTTGTTGCGGCGTTAAAATTGGCAAATCTGGATTTTCCCTAGTTAAGTAAGTCGGCAGCCAGTAAATTTCATTGGCATCATGGAAAATACTGTCAGTATATTGATCAATTATTTCGTGCTGGCGAACATTTTGGTGTGGCTGATAAACCAGAACTACATCGTTTGACAACTCCTTAGCCATCTGTAGTGTCGCTTGAATTTCAACTGGGTGATGTCCATAGTCAGAATATAGATTTTCGGCGAGCTTTTCAAAACGTCGTCCTGAGCCAGGGAAGGAATTTATTGCTTGGTATATTTCTAACTCCTCCGCATCCACTCCGATATTCTTCAAAGCTTCGATCACCAAAGTAGCGTTCTTTCTGTTGTGTTCGCCAGGTAGAGCAATATTTTTGTTGGAATCGTGCAGGATTGTTAGATTTTTCTCATCAAATATGGCGGAATTTTCTTGCCACGCGATAACTTTTTTAGATTTTTCGCCGAATTCACGGAAGGCGTCTAAGTAAGATTCTTTTGTTGGATATGTGTCTGGATGGTCGTAATCAACAGATGTGATAAGGCTAATTTCTGGAGAAAAATGCAAAAAGTTGCGGTCAAATTCATCACACTCGTATACGAAAAATTGGCTATTTTTATCAAACGTTCCACTTGGTCCGAAGCTTAAAGTTGAACCCACAGAATAGCTGACAGGAATTTGCAATTGCTCCATTGTCCAGACTAACATGCTCGTTGTTGTGGTTTTTCCGTGGGTGCCAGCGACCGCGATAAGTTTCAGGTTTTTGTCGGCGATTATTTGCGCTAATAACTCGTCGCGCTTGCTGGTTTTTATGCCTAGTTTTCGCGCCAAGACTAATTCTGGGTGATTTTCTAGTAAAGCAGCGGTGTAAATAAACCAATCAAATGGTGATTTATCGTGCTCTGATTGCAAGAACGCGCCAGATTGGTCAAAAGAAATAGGAATTCCGGCTGACTCTAATTCGTTTGTGATTAGACTTGGTGATTTGTCGGAGCCGCAAACATCATACCCGACCCCTAAGGCAATTCTGCTCAGCGGTCCGATGGCAACGCCGCCAATTCCTGAAAAATAAATTCGCATACAAATATTATACCACCGCAGCGGTAGTAATATTCACGTCATTGGGATAATTTGCTATACTAAAACCATAGAGAAGGTGGTGGGATGGCTATAGATAAGAAGAAAACCAAGTTCAGAATTAAGCGGCTCAGTCAGATTAAGACTTGGCAGTTGGTTATTTTATTGATAATGTCTGGTTTTATTTCGGCAACTTTTTTGAGGCTGAACAATGTTGGTATGGTTGAACGACGAGAATCTGTAGAAAATGCAGATAAGGCTGGAGATATAGTCAATCTTCAGCAGCGACTATACGATTTACAGCGTTATGTATCTACGCATATGAACGCTGATCCGGGGAAGATTGCGCTGGATCATACGTATAAACAAATGTATGACCGGAAACTGAAAGAGTTTGAAGAAGAGATAAAAAATCAGTCTAACAATGACACTGTGTCGAAAGTTAGGGCTGTCTGTGATGCTAGGGCACAGCAAGGCGGTTACGGCCGATTTACGACACAGGCGGATCCGAGGTACATCAATTGTATTAATGAGGAGTGGGCGAAATATCCTGCCGCGAAAGCCACTAACTTGCAGTTTGAAGCGCCTTCAACCGAGCCGTATTATCATACTTTCGTCTCGCCGATATGGTCAGCTGATTACGCGGGGTGGTCTTTGCTCGTGACGATATTTATTGCCATGATTATCGTAATGAGGTTGGCTGTTCTGGGGATGCTAAAGTTGATGCTTAGGCGACGAAATAAGCTTTTTTAGCTTGACAGGGGTGATATAGAGATAGTAATCTATATAGGTATATCATTAATAGGAGGTATATAACCAAATGGCTTATAAACATACCAACTCAAAGGGCATCACATATTACTTGCATAAGACTGACGTAACTTTGCGCGGCGGCAAGACTCAAACTATTTACTTCTTCGCTAAGGTTGAGAAGAATGAAAAGGGTACACCATGTGATCTACCAGAAGATCGTATTGTGAAAGAAAACCCACGCAACGGCTTTTTGACAATTTCTAAGAAAAAATAGTCCTTTGCTTGCACCATAAGCGCGTTTGGTGATATAGTATAACCAAACAAACAGGTGCCACAACTCCTCTGCAAAAAGCAGGGGAGTTTTTTGTTGGGATTGATTATTTTTAATTATTATGGTATAATACAACTATGGAAAAGATTCCGACGTTGCCGGTATATGACACTACGCCCGAAGGTGAGGCTGATCGACGTATTGATCAAGGCTGCGGCGCGTATTATGATTACGGATATGGTGTTGATGGCGATCAACCTGAGCGTAGTGGTGGTTTATCGAGTAGCGGAAAGCGGCCTAATAGGAGAGATTTGTGGCGCAGAAGTCGATATAGGCCTTATGGAGAGCCGTCTGAATCTGATTTGATGTATCCTGAGCCGAAAAAAGAGCCGCTAAGTGACGAGCAGAGGGAGATAAATAGGCGAGGATTAGCTTTGGCGCGTAAGGCTCTGGAGCGTGCGAGGAAGAATCGGGAGAATGGAAATTCTTCAGCCGAAAGCTCAAGCCGTCAAACGCCGGAAGATATGATTAAGTCTGCTGAGGCTTCTTGGGGTGAGCGTCAGGGAGAATTGTTTTAGCGTGTGTAAGTAATCTAAAAAGAAAAAGCCCCCTTCTGAATGAAGAGGGATTTTTCTTGGTGGCGGGGGTAGGATTTGAACCTACGACCTTTTGGTTATGAGCCAAACGAGCTACCAGGCTGCTCTACCCCGCGATACATAATTATGATATCAGCTTAACGTGATAATTGCAACACCTTAGTGTTTATGACTATTGCCACCAAATAGAAAGTTCATCCATTGCTGGAAATTGCTATCCGTTCGCTTCGCGCTCGACGCAAGTTTTTGGGCAGGCGTGGCACTTTCGAAAGATTGGGTGATGAGCTGTTTTTCGCCAGGTAGACCTTTTCCCGTGCGCTGTCTAATAGTCAATTCTTGATACTCTTCGCTTTGATAATATTTCGATTCGTATTCCAGCAAGGCGACTTGCAGTTTTTCTATTTCCACTTGCTGGCGTTTGTTGTCAATAGAGCGTTGTAATTCGTAATTTTTTTGCATTGATTCAATGGAACCCCAGGCCCAACTCATAGCAATTAAAATCGCAGCAGCAATAACGATATTATTTAGGGTTAAATAGTCGTGCTGTATTCTGTAAATTAATCGTTTGAGTTTTAATTTGTTCATTCTGCAAATTTAATATCTACTACATAATATTGTAGCAGGAATGGTAAAAATATTCATCTTATGATTATCAAGTTCAGACTGTGGTGGGGGCGGCTGGGATCGAACCAGCGACCAATCGGTTATGAGCCGACTGCTCTAACCCCTGAGCTACGCCCCCGTGAGACTTATTATAGCGCATCAGAGGTAATTATAGAAGTTTTCCAGCGGCAATTCGCACAGCTTCTGACCAAGAAGTAAAACAATGCGGCGTGGACGCTAGTTCTTCGCTGGTAATTTTATGCCGAACAGCCAAGGTTAATTCTGCTGCCATATCGCTAGCGTGCGGCCCGACAATTGTCCCACCGATAATAACTCGCTTCTTATCAACGATCAATTTCACAAAACCTATTCGCTGGTCGGTAATGTTGCTGCGTACGGTAGTCGTGAGCGGAACAATTGCTATTTTTGCGCTTATTCCTTTCATCTTACAGTTGTACTCATTCATCCCAATTTGAGCTATTTCTGGCTGAGTAAATGCAACTTGTAGGCGTGGGGAATCATTGAATTTAATCTTATTATTATGTAGCAAATTATGAGCCGCAATACGACTCTGCGCTAAAGTTGTGTGAGTTTGAATATTGGCGTCAGTTACATTTCCTGCAGCAAAAATATGTCGAGCGGAAGTTTGTAGGGAAGAATTAACCAAAATGCCATTCTCGGTATATTTTACACCGGCGTTTTCTAAGCCTAAATCCATTGCAGGCAATTGTTGGTCGGCAATTAGAATCTCATCAACACGTACAGATTTTTCTATTCGCCCCTGCAGAAAAGTGACGCGCTTTTGTATGGACGATTTTTGTATAGCGATAATCTTAGTGCGAGCTAAGATTGAAATGTTGCGATTTTTTGCGTCATTCGTAACCAAAGCGCTGACTTCTGGGTCAAATGTTGATAATATTCTGGACGATTTCTCTGCTACGTAGACTTTTGTTCCCAGGGTGGAGAAGATGTGCGCCAATTCTAGTGCCATAGCTCCCGCACCAACAATGAACATGGTTTTTGGCGGGCGCTTCAAGCTAAAAATAGTTTTTGGAGTGTGATAAGAAATGGCATTTAATCCAGGTATTTCTGTAATTTGCCAATCAGATCCAGTTGCAATGAGAAATTTGCGAGCGGATAAATGTCTGCGATTGACAGCTATTTCGTTCGGACTCAAGAAATGCGCATTGCCAGCAAAAACACTAATGCCTTGCTTCTCGTAATAATAGCGATTGCCGCCAGCTCCAGTTCTCTTTACGACTTTGTCTTTCCAAGAGAGTAGAGAAGGGTAATTATATCCAACGGAGTTAGTGCGCAACCCAAACTTAGCGGCATCTTTGGCTGTTTGATAAACGTTAAGAGCGTGAGTTAAGAATCCAGTTGGTACATCTCCCCAGTTTGGTGATTCCCCGCCGAATGTTGATTTTTCTACAACAGCAACTTTTTTTCCGGCACTTGCTAATATGCTGGCTGCGGGCGAACCGCCGGCGCCACTACCAATTACGATATAATCATAGTCAAAAGTTGGTTTTTGCGACATCAAATCTCCTAAATTATGGTTTTATAATTTTTATATAAATAAGCCGCGTCAGGATGTAGAGTTTTCATAATACGTTGTACTTGTCGGCGGATATCGGCAGAGGTTATTTCTGGGTGAGTTTCACACCAATTCATAACGCCCAAAGTGACGGTTTTTGCGATGTCTTGAGCTTGACCTTCTGGTGTACGAACACTTAGGCAAGTGGCAATTATGGAATTGTGGAGCTTGTCTGGGCTAAACTCCTCTGGCGGTCGTTTTCCCTGTTTGATGACGTCAATTTGACCTGGCTTTACCATAGATTGCCTCCATAGCTAATGACGCCAATAACGCGGTCGACGAATAGGAATGCTGCTAAAATTAATAAGCTACCGCCGCTGGCGAATTGCAAAAATCTCTTGTGATCTTCTCTCCAACGTTGTAAATTAGAGATGCTGCGTCCGCTGCCGATCAAGATGATAACGACAAATAACGGCAGTGTGGACACGATGACGTAGATCGCTATGCTGATGATTTGCAAAAAGGGGTTTGGTAGGGTGATAATAGCCAGACTGGCGGCGATAATTGGCGCGATAATAAATATGATTTCTGCAATAACACTAATTATTCCCAGAGCAAAGCTTTCTATGGAATTTTTGGTTTTTTTGGTGCGCTTGTTTAAATATTCTGCAAAATTGCGTGGAAGCCATAATGAAGTTCCTGGTTGTCGTCGAAAGTAGAATGCCCAAATTGCGATTCCTAAGCCAAACATCATCCCTGAAGAGACGGCGGCAATGAGTTGTTCTGCGCTGGTGACGTGGCGGATGAATAGTGATAAGAAATAGGAAATGGAGCTAATGAGCAGTAGAGTGATTGTTGAAACACCAAATACAAAACTGTTGCTCATACGAAAAATTTTTCTCTGGGCGGTTTTTTTGCCAATCGAATGTCCGCTAAGTAACGTTAAAACACTGACGCTAAGCTGAAAACTAGCGTGAATAATCGCTGCAAAAATTATGGTGGCCAGTGACGAGATTGTTACAGGGGTCATTTTTGTGTATAAATCCTTCTCTACCAGTGTACCACAAGCGGAATGAAAAGGTAAATAATGACCGAAAAAGGTATTGCTTTTTTGTCAAATTTATGATAGTATAAAGACAGTTAAATAATTAACACAAAAAGGAAAAAATATGGAAATCAACACCAGTGAATTAGCTGAATTTTTAGAAGTAACCCGAAAAAAGGATTTAGCAACGTGGGAGCGTCAACGTAATTCATGGGAATTGGATAGTTTTGTGTCGCGACGATTAGCGGCTTTGGACGGCGTTCAATCTGAAGAGCTTGAGCTAATTTAATTCAGTATCTATAAAAAATTCCCCGTCGTATTGACGAGGAAAGATAATTTCTGGTAGCACCGGGTGGACCCGAACCACCGACCTCAGGCTTATGAGTCCTGCGCTCTAACCAGCTGAGCTACGGTGCCACACTGCATTGATTGTAACAGATAGTATGAAATTTGCCAAATACGTTTTAGGCAAATTGTGAGATAATGGATATGTGAGATATATTATCGCAGTCAGTGGTGGGATTGATTCGGTAGTTTTGCTGGATTTGATGTCGCGGACGGAAAAAGATTTGGTGGTCGCTCATTTTGACCACGGAATTCGTGAGGATTCGGCGAGTGATGCTAGATTTGTCGAGGCTTTAGCTGATAGATATAAAATACAATTCGTTTGTCGGCGCGAAAAGCTGGGGGCTGATGCTAGCGAAGAATTGGCGCGCCAAAGACGGTATGAATTTTTGCGTGGCGTGGCGACGGATTTTGATGGCGTGATAGTGACAGCACATCATCGAGATGACATTATTGAAACTGTAGCGATGAACCTTAAGCGTGGCTCCAGGTGGCGAGGCTTGGCGGGGATGAGTGATAGCCAAATAGTTAGGCCGATGAATGGTTGGACGAAGCAGAGAATTTATGAATATGCGATTCGTCAGAAATTGGAATGGTGTGAAGATGAGACAAATCAAAGCGACGCGTATCAGAGGAATAAATTTAGACGCAAGATAAATCGTGAACTTGATGAATACCAGAAGCTTGGAGTGTACGAGGCGTGGCGAAAACAAAGAGAACTAAGAGGGAAAATTGAGCAGGAAATAGAGAAGTTTGATGGAGAAGTGCTTAGTCGGTATTTTTTGACGATGATAGATGATAATGTCGCACAAGAATTGCTATATTATTACGTTTTGCGACATTATGATGTGTCGTTGCTGGGTTCTCAATTGGAGCGTATGCTAATCGCTATAAAAACTGGAAGAGCTGGCTCGTGCTGGCAAGTTGGTGGTGGCATTGTGATGAAATTGACGCTAAGAAGTGTTATAATAAAGAGAGTTTGATTAGTATAGGCGAAAGGATTAGTTGAGAATGGCTGTTAAGATGCCTCAAAGAAATGGAAAGAATAGAATAAGTCAAATTTTACGATTTGGATTGTTTTGGGCAATTATAATTTTTGTAGCGTTAATTTTTTACGCAACACTCTTCCCTGCGTCAAATCTTAAAGATGTTGCATTATCTGATGTAGTGCGTCGAGCAAATGACGGTAAAATTGCTCAATTGGAGATTCAAGGGAACGATATTAAGATTACTCCAAAAGATCAATCAAAACCTACCGAGCATTCAGTCAAGGAATCTAGTAGCATTTACGAGCAGGGCTTGAACAAGGATGCTAAGGTTGAGGTGAAGGTTATTCCACCATCCACAACCGGCGAAACTATGTGGAACCTGGCGGTTATGGTTGTGCCTGTGCTGATTATCGTGGTGTTCTTCATGTTTATGATGCGCCAAGCTCAGGGACAAAATAATCAAGCTATGGGATTTGGCAAGAGTAAGGCTCGTCTTTACGGGCAAGACAAAGAAAAGGTTCTATTTACGGATATCGCCGGAAATGATAACGCCAAGCAAGATTTACAGGAGGTTGTTGATTTTCTCAAGCATCCGAAGAAATATAAAGATTTGGGCGCAAAGATCCCAAAGGGTGTATTATTAGTCGGTAATCCTGGTACGGGTAAGACGATGCTAGCCCGAGCTGTTGCCGGTGAGGCTGGCGTGCCGTTCTTCTCGATCTCTGGCTCTGAATTCGTGGAAATGTTTGTTGGTGTTGGTGCTAGCCGAGTGCGAGACCTATTTTCTAAGGCTAAGAAAAATGCTCCATGTATCATCTTCATTGATGAGATTGATGCTGTGGGTCGTAAGCGTGGCTCTGGTATGGGTGGTGGTCATGATGAACGCGAGCAAACTCTGAACCAGATTTTGGTGGAGATGGACGGTTTTGATGGCGAGACTAATGTTATTGTTTTGGCGGCAACTAACCGTGCGGATGTTTTGGATCCGGCTTTGCTCCGCCCTGGACGATTTGACCGACGTGTGAATATTACATTACCAGAACGTAAAGATCGTGAGGCAATCCTGAAAGTTCACTTTAAGAAAAAGCCAACTGACGAAACTGTTGATCTTGATAAATTGGCGGCAAAAACCGCTGGCTCATCTGGTGCGGACTTGGCGAATATGGCCAATGAAGCCGCGATTATTGCAGCGCGTCGCAATAAGAAGAAGATCACAAATGACGAATTAACCGAGGCGTTTGAGCGTGTGGCAATTGGTCCAGAGCGTAAGACTAAGATAATGAACGATCACGAGAAAGAGTTGACTGCTTATCACGAAGCTGGCCACGCAATTGTTGGCCACGTCTTGCCTGATTCCGACCCGGTCCACAAGGTTACGATTATTCCACGTGGCGGTACCGGTGGAGTAACATGGTTCTTGCCGCCAGAAGATAAGAGCTACACGAATGTTTACGAGTTTAAAGATATTTTGGCTCGGGCAATGGGCGGACGAATTGCTGAGCAATTGATTTACGGTGATGACGGAATCACTACTGGAGCTGGTTCGGATTTGCGAAAAGCGACTGAAATTGCCCGCGATATGGTGATTGAGCAAGGAATGGGCAAGAGCTTGCGCGATCAAGTATTCCACGAGGATAACGGCGGCTTGATGTTCGATAAAATGACCAGAGAGCGTCCGTATTCTGATGAAACTGCGAAGATGATTGATGAGGAAGTCGCGCAATTGATTACCGAAGCTAAACACCGTGCAATGTTGGTATTGAAAGAGAATCGTTCGTTCCTTGATAAGTTGGCCGAGGCTCTACTGAAGGAAGAAACTCTGGAAGAATCTGAGGTTGACGAGATTCTTAAAGGCACTAAGTTACCAAAAGAAGCTAAACTTCATTCGTAAAATACTATGGGGCGCGTTCGTAGTACAGTTACGAAAATAAATCAGCGGCTTAATGTGAAATTGGCTGCTACGATTATGGCTAGTTCGACGTTGCTGTCGAGCTTGCTGGGATTTTTCCGTGATCGTCTACTAAACTCAGCCTACATGCCAAGTAAAAATGGAGCATTTGCAGGATATCCTGTTGGGCTGGATGCCTATACGGCAGCTTTCATGGTGCCAGATTTTATGTTTGCAGTGCTGGTTTCTGGTGCGCTTAGTGTGACGTTCATTCCGGTTTTTAATGAGCGCTGGGTCAAGGGCAATAAGCAGTCGGCTTGGCAAATTAGTTCGAGTATGATTAATTTTATGGCGCTAATCACCATGGCGGCGTCGGTACTGATTATTATTTTCGCTGATCCATTGATGAAGTATTTAATCGCACCTGGTCTGAGCGAGTCTGGTCATGCTTTGGCGGTTAGTATGATGCAAGTGATCGCGGTTAATCCGTTTATCTTTGCGGTTGCAGCGGTGATTGCTAGTATTCAGCAAGCGGTCGGGCGATTTATGTTCTGTGCGCTGGCGCCAATGCTGTATAACATCGGTATTATTATCGGTACGGTGTGGTTTACTGGCGGTGTCAATTTATTCGGTTGGCAGATTTTTGACGGCGGCATTATGGGCGTGGCGTTGGGTGTGGTTTTGGGGTCATTTTTGCAATTGATCGTCAGCGCGGTTGGCTTGGCTGGACTTGGGTTTGATTACAATTTTAAAATTTATTGGCGTAATAAGGGATTTAGGAAAGTTTTATCTCTACTGCCGGCGCGTTCTGTTGATCAAGGAATGGATTATGTGGTTAGCTTGGTCGAGGTCAATTTGGCTTCGCGCTTGGTTGACGGAACGGTTAGGGCATACCAGCAGGCTTTGACTCTTCATATGATGCCGATCAATCTTATTGGCGTGGCGATTTCAAATGCCGCCTTTCCGCAATTAACTGAGCATTTGGGTGAAGGTCGAAATGACCTATTTCAAAAAGATCTGCGTTCCCTGCTGAGAATTATTTTTTGGATGGCACTTCCGGTGTCGGTGGTGATTTTCTTTACCAGGGGATACATTGCGCACTTTATTAGTAACGGTGGTGATCAGCTGATTGCTGGAATTTTGGGCTGTCTGGTCGTGGCGATTTTATTCCGAACTATTTACCACATGGCCGCGCGAGCATTTTATGCCCGCCAAGACACGAAAACTCCGCTGTACATTTCGATATTTTCAATCTCTTTAAATATCATTTTGGCGATTGTTCTGTCGATGGTTTTGAAAATGGGCGCATATGGACTGGCCTGGGCTCAATCAACCGTGGCGGTTTTGGAGGTGGTTGTGCTTTTGGCGGTTATGAATCGTCAAATGCCAAAATTATTCGACATGACGTTTGTGCGAGCAATTTTTAAGATGATACTCGCTGGAATTGTTACGGGTGTAGTTTGTTATATTGGTGTGTTGGTTTTGCCGTTTCGTTATCATGACGACAGCTTCTTTAGCGCTTTTCCGAAATTCGTTATCATTTCATTGGTCAGTTTTGGCACGTATGCCGCGGCTTCAAAGTGGTTAAAATTGCCAGAAATTGACCCGATTCTTGCACGATTGAAAAAAGTGTTATTTGGACGATTGGAGTTTAAGGGCTAATGGAAAATATTCGGAATTTTTGTATTATTGCTCATATTGATCACGGCAAGTCTACGCTGGCTGATCGAATGATGGAGATGACTGGGACGGTAGAAAAGCGCGAAATGAAATCGCAGCTGCTGGATTCGATGGATTTGGAGCGAGAAAAAGGCATTACTATTAAGTTGGCGCCGGTGCGAATGCGATATAAGAATGTCGATCTGAATTTGATTGACACTCCGGGGCATGTCGATTTTAGCTATGAAGTTTCGCGTAGTTTGCAGGCTTGCGAGGGCGCGATATTGGTGGTTGATGCTAGTCAAGGAATTCAGGCACAAACATTATCGAATGTTTACTTGGCGATGGAGCAGGATTTGACGATTATTCCGGTGTTAAATAAGGTTGATTTGCCAGCCGCCGACATACCGCGCGTATCCAGACAAGTTATCAATTTGTTGGGCTGCGACGAGAGCGAGATTATTCATATTTCTGCTAAAACTGGTCAAAATGTAGATAAGGTTTTGGATGCGGTTGTTGATAAAATTCCGGCGCCAACTGGCAAGGTTGATGATCCGACTAGGGCGTTGATTTTTGATAGCTATTATGACGATTATCGTGGCGTGATTTTATACGTGCGGGTGGTTGATGGGCGAATTAAAAAGGGTGAGTCTATCCGAATGATGGCGACTGGCGCAAATGGACTAGCTCTGGAAGTTGGTCATCTTAACCCAGCCATGCAACCCGACCCTTCGCTTGAAACTGGCGAAATTGGCTATATTGTGACAAACCTGAAGACGACACGCGAGGCGCGGGTTGGCGATACGGTAACACTGGGGAGATATTTTAATTAAGATTAAAGGAGGGAAAACCATGAATCTACAAACGATAAGCTTAACTGATTTTTTTTGACGTTGGCTCGTAGTATTGACACGTATGATTGCTGAAATCAGTTTCCTTACCAGATTTGGCATAGCATTTATTCGACAAAACTCATTAAGTCTCTTAATAAAGAAATCAAACGTCAAACGAAATAGAAGGTTCTTTTTCCTAACGAGGAGGCTCTGGAACGTTACTTAGTTACTTTGTTTGAAGACTCTACTAGAGTGTTTACACAAAATTATTGACAGCATCTTTTCCTTTATAATATAATAAAACCTCATGAGGTATTATATGTCTAAACAAAAAATTAATCGCTTTGTCGGATCTATTGGAGCTTTTATTGGGATCCTTGTCTTTATTGCATATATTCCACAAATTATCGCTAACCTACAAGGAGAAAAAGCTCAACCATTCCAACCACTATTCGCAGCAGTTTCTTGTTTAATTTGGGTAATCTATGGTTGGACAAAAGAACCTAAAAAAGACTGGATCCTCATCATTCCCAATGCAGCGGGAGTGATATTAGGCGGTTTAACTTTTATTACTTCTTTATAAAAGTTATATAAACAAAACCAGCAACTTCATAAAAAAGTTGCTGGTAGAGATTTTGGACTATCACAGGAAAAAATATTTAACCAAAGTGATATATTGTTTGATAAATCAGAGTATAATAGTAATTAAAAATAGGATTGGATAGCGAGCAGATTCTTGCTTCCTGCTATGTTTATATTCCATCAAGTGTAAGTTAATTAAGATTAAAGAAGGAGGAATCATGAATCCACAAACAATCAGCTTAACTGAATTACAAAAACACCTCGATCAAACATGTAAAGAAAAGGGGTGGGATAAAAATTCTGTCACTGAAGTATTCTTATTGTTTACTGAGGAAGTTGGTGAGCTGGCAAAAGCAGTTCGCAAAGAGACGGGATTTAAGGGAGAAAAAAGACCTGATAACCATGATAATCTGCGCGAGGAGTTTGCGGACGTGCTGAACTATTTGATGGAATTGGCAAATCGGTTTGACGTCAATTTGGCGGAAGTGTATTTTGAGAAGTACAAGATCAACCAGACGCGACAGTGGAAATAGGCCAGAGATTTATTCATACAAGCTGGCTAAAATTACGTGAGCATAGCTATTGACAAATAAATACTGTTATGCTATAACGTAAAAAGTGAACCAGTCAAGTTTTGATTATTTAAAAGCCGGTATTGAACGGTCCTTCATATATAATTGTGGTGGTCTCGGATTCAGATAGAGTCGTGGTCATGGCGTGGATGAGTGATGCGGTGACGCTAAAAATATATGATGAAAGAATAGTATATGACAGATAAAAGATACAAAGCTTTGAAGTCTATTGAGTTATGTAAGAGGTTGTTTGCTCGATTTGATGAAATATGGTTTATTGGCAATAGAGCTGACCTTTGTAGGGTTTTACTTGATTTGGGGATTATTCAAAAGAGCAAGATAACGGTTATTCATGTCCTAAATCTGTTAGGCCTTGATATAGATGAGAAAAACATCATTACGCCCGACGTCAGTTCGCTAGATTTTATGAGTGTCCAGAACACTATTAGTAGGGAAGTGAATGATCGTATAAGAGAAAGTAAATTAGCACACAAAAAAGTAGTTATCGTTACGCATTCCCCGAATAAATCCCTTGATAATGCTATTTTAAATAACGACGCAGATGATTATATAACAGTAGTTTCGCCCTGTACGAGTTATCTATACGAGATTCTAGAACAGAAGAACACACTTAAGAGTATATTCAGTCAAATAAGACCTGTCTGCAATATTGACGACCATGTGATAAAGTCTACAAAAATACTAGGAAGTGACACTTTCGAAAGTATTTGCGAACGGCTCGGCGGTTGTCGATCTTTGTTTTTACAGCAAAACTTTTCTGCTGGTGGGGCTGGAGCGAGCGTTGTCAATAGCGCAAGAGGTTTCGAGAAAGCTATTTATCAAGGTAGTGACTATGAGATGAAAGCATCTGAGTATATAGAGCACGCATATAGTGCGAATGGTTCTGCACTCATCATGCCTACTGCTTATGGCTGTAAGGTGTATACTGATAGGCTATCTCATAAACTCATGGAAGCTAATACACTTCGTACGGGAGGCTTTTGTGGTGTTGGTAATGATTGGACGATTGAGTGGTCTACTGATATAAACATGCAGTACAGGCGGGTAGCGACTGTTGTAGGAAATGTTTTATATAGGGTATATGGATATACTGGCATAGTCGGTTTGGATTTTTTAGTATGTGGTCGAGAGTATAATAAATTGAAGATAACAGAAATAAATCCACGAATTCAAGGTACCACACCCTATCAGGCATATAACTCGATTTTCTCGGATAGTGTGCCTCTACTCCTCGCTTATTTTATAGTTAAGTTAGGCTCAAACGAAGATAAGTCTACTCTATTGGATATGCTAGAAACCTCAAGTTCATGTGATAATGGTAGTGGATTATTTTATCTTAAAATCCTATCCTCTAGTAAGCAAATAAAACAAGATATGAACGGTGTTTGGCAATTTAGCAACAATATCGGTGAACTTCGCTATTATGGTAAGGAGGTGAATCTGCTTAACCTATATATGTACGGAGACAATAAAGATTTGATCACTATTAGGGGCTCATCAAAGAAAGAATATATGAATAATAGTCCTGTAGCGGCTGCTTATATTATCGGGAGAGGCAGAAATGTTTTCTCCAAGGTGCGGCCAGCAATGACAGATTTTGGCGCTAACCTATACAGCACTATCAGGGGTAAAATTTATGAAATATAAATTAAAGATACTATTAGTCGCAGGGCAGTTCTACCCTGATCTCGCAGGTAGTGGTATTGCTACATATAATATCGCGCAACAACTGGTTCGACGTGGACACGACGTTACAGTCTGTATTGATGAAAATAATGCATTCGATAATTCACCTAACGAAGGTTTTAAGGTTGTTAGATTGCTTAAGTATAAGGATTTTGCAACTGGCCGTGCTGGGTTTAAAGAAGCCACTTTATGTATATATGATCTTATACGTGGAGATAATTTTGATATCATTCATGTGTTTAGTTACATGCCTATGCTGATGCTGTCTTTAATGGGAAAAAGTTGTTTGCCGCCAGTAGTTTTTACATTTTGGAATGCACCGAATTCAGGAGAGAGAGCTATAGGGTTTTACGACAAGTCAGAATTAGATTTGAATCTAGCGAGCCAAATTATAAAGATGCACGGGTATGATAGAATCATTGCGGGTAGTAGAGCAAGTCGTGATATGGCTATCGAGCTAGGGGCGGATAGAGAGATACTTAGGTTTGCCTATCATGGAATAAATATGCAAAAGTTTTATCAAAATATACATTCTGATCGCGATATAATTGGCGAGTACTACAACCGACAATCTTTTAATGAAGGTCCAATTGTATTGTTGCCGGGAAGAATTACGAATAGAAAAGGTGTGTTTGATGCCATAAGAGCATTAGCTGTCCTTGCAAAGTCACATAGAGTGAATTTGCTTTTCACTAAATCTAACGATAATAAAGACGCTGAGATTATTAAAAAAATGCTGCACCTTGGAGAAGAATTAGCAGTTGTTGATATGATCCATATATCTAATAAAATGGTCGATCAAATAGATATGCCTAGTCTATATAGATCATCATCTGTAGTCATTATCCCATCGCATTATGAAGGCTTGGGATTTACTGCGATAGAGTCATTGGCTGCAGGACGGCCTACGGTAATGACAAATGCGTGTGGGCTTAATGAAATAGGAATAGATAATTATAATTGCCTTATGGTTCCTGTGAAAGATGGGGTGTCTCTTGCTCAAGCAATTCGAAGATTAATAGAAGAGAAGAGTTTGAGTGAGAAGATAGCAAAAAACGGTCCAGGATCCGTGGGTAAATTTGACATAAGCCTCTTTGTTAATTATTGTATGAAAGAATATAGAGAGTTACTTTTATGCGAGAAACGCTAACAAATTTAAATTCTATTATACCAACAGCAGGAAATGCGACACGATTGTATCCACATACGCTATTTCAACAAAAAGCGATGCTTCCTATGGGGTCTCCTGACAAAAGGGTGATTGATAGTGCTATTAATATCGCCCAGCAAACTAATGAAACGTATATGACACTCCATTGGAATGAAGAATATACAGAATCTCTTCTTGGGTATATTGCAACACTTGATAGTAAAATTACCACCTTTAGAGATCGGTACATTATGGGTGCTGCCTCCCTGATAGAATTTTCTGACGAGCTATTTGAAAATGACATAGAGAAAGATACTATAATATTGCCAGCAGATCACATAATAGAAGGCCTAGATATAGAAGATTTTTATTTGGCACATAAGAATTTTGGCAATGATATTACGATATTATTAGTTTCCCCAAAGGACTATGGGCAATATGTTAGAACTAGTGAAAATCTTGCTGTTGATATATCTACAGATAGGAGCGACTTCGCGCTAAGTTCTTCTGGCATATACATTATCCGCAATAAAGCTATACTAGAATGGGTTGCTGGGGAGAAAAAGCAGGGATGGGCGGGAGAGACGAGGAGCATGCTTCAAGATTTTATAATACCAAAGATTTATAAAGGGCAAGCTTCGGTATATAAGTTAGATAACTCTGGCTATTGGGATGATGTTGGCACCCTACGTAGGTACTATCTAAACAATATGAGGCTGAGTGGTGGGGAAAATGTTATTGATAATAGAGTTGAGATGTCTCCTAGTATTAAGATTCGGCACTCTATAGTCTTGGGTAGAGCTGCTGTTACAGGTTCGTGTGACATTAATAGAGAAATTGTTTCGAAAAATGATAATATTTTATATAGGACTAGAATCGAACTATGATCTCAAAAAAAATTATTTTCAAAAAATGGCACACACTATCGTCGCATACATTGCTTAAACATCCGCGACTCACTGTGGTAGAGGACACGGTAAAGTTGCCTGATGGTAAATTAATCCACTACATCTATTACCCTTATCTTGGGTATGGCGGAGTAGTTGTAGTGTGTCGTCGTGGTGATACTATCCTTGTGCAGCAAGAATATTCTTATCCTGTGGACGAGGTGTTATATCAGTTACCAGGTGGTAAAATTGAGGTGGGCGAGGACGCTTGCGCAGCTGCGCGGCGAGAGTTAGCCGAGGAGTCTGGTGTCGCTATGAATAATTTGCGAGAATGTGGATGGTTCTATCCTGACAACCGTCGTACTGACGCCAAGCTCCACGTGGTCTACGGGGAATATGCTGGAGCAGATTATCAACATAAACCGGACAATACTGAGCAAATTATCTCGCAATGGTTGCCGATCGCCGACGTGCAGAGTATGATTGACGCAGGCAAGATTACTAATTATGCTATGCTGGCGGCATGGGCAATAGTGGATCGTCAGTTGTTTTCGCGAAAAAATAGAGCTAGACGTTAGCGAAAGAGCATGTTCTACAATTAGCAAAAGGCGAAACCGTATACCGGAAGACGATCTTTCTCTATAATAAAAATGGTATAATATCTACCGAGGATATGATCAAAGAAATTACCGTCCAACCACTTCCAGGCTATAAAGAAGTTAAGCCGTTTGTTTATGCGGGGTTTTTCCCAGTGTCCAATGAAGACTATAACGATCTGAAAGAGGCAATTGAAAAGTTGAGCCTGAGCGATTCGGCACTGCAGTTTGAGCCAGAAAATTCGCCGGTTCTGGGCTATGGTGTGCGAATCGGTTTTTTGGGATTGCTGCATATGGACATTATTCGCGAGCGATTGGAGCGTGAGTATAATTTGGATTTGATTGTGACGAATCCGAGTACTGATTATCAAGTTAGTCTGACGAATGGCGAGGAGTTGGATATTAAGTCTGCTAGTGAATTGCCCGATCCAGCGCAAATAAAAGAGATTCGCGAGCCATGGATTGATGGCGAAATTGTTGTGCCGCAGGATTACATCGGTGCGGTGATCCAGTTGATTGTGAGTAAGCGCGGTCGCCAGAAAAACCTGAGTTACATTGACGAGCGGGCGCTGATTTCATTTGCGGCACCACTTGCGAATTTATTGACGGATTTTTATGACCAATTGAAATCTATTACCAGCGGCTACGGTTCGTTTAATTATGAGTTGGCGGACTATCAAGTGGAAGATTTGGTGCGCGTTGATTTTTATGTGGCAGGTGAGATGGTTGATTCGCTGAGCGTAATGTGCCATCGGTCGGAATCGCAGCATTTGGGGCGTGAGATTGTTAAGAAATTGAAGGAAGTCGTGCCGCGCCAGAGTTTTGAAGTTTCGTTGCAAGCGGCAATTGGCGGTAAATTTATTGCTAGGGAAAATATCGGCGCTTATCGAAAAGATGTTACGGGCTATCTTTACGGCGGCGATGTCAGTCGTAAAAAGAAGCTTCTCGCCAAGCAAGCACGCGGTAAAAAACGAATGAAGCGCTTTGGTAAAGTTGACATACCGAGCGAAGCATTTATGGTGATGCTAAAAAGGGATTAGTTATGAAAAAACCTATTGTTTATATTGATATGGATGGTGTTTTGGTGGATTTCAAATCTGCTTTAACGAAGATATCGTCTGAGTTGATTGATGAGTTTGCTGGTCGGCACGATAATATTCCAGGAATTTTTTCTTTGATGGAACCCGTGCCTGGAGCTATCGAGGCGGTTTATGCCCTGAAAGACAAATACGATTTATACATTTTATCTTCTTCTCCGTGGGAAAATCCGACAGCTTTGGGCGATAAGTTGGCGTGGGTGAAAAAGTATTTTGGCGGCGAAGGTTCGGATAATGTTTTCTTCCGTAAGGTTATTTTTTCGTCAGCAAAGAATTTGAGTCGAGGCGATATTTTGATTGACGATCGGACAGCGAATGGTGCGGGCGAGTTTTCTGGTCGGCTTATTCGTTTTGGAAGTTCTGAATTTCCCAATTGGCAATCTGTACTTGATGAGTTATTATAGGTAAATATTATGCCAAGTATTGAAGATCTTATTACAAATTATCAGCCAACCGAGTCGACAATTGAGTTGGTCAAAAGTACGAAAATTGCGCTGCTTGCGGGAATTTCTGGTGCGGGCAAAGACACGATAAAAAAACAATTACTGAAGTCGCCAGAGTTTCGCGATATTGTTTCTCATACTACGCGCGCGCCACGCACAAATAATGGATGCGCCGAGCAAGATGGAATTGACTATCATTTTATTGATTCGCAAACTGCCGAAAATATGCTACAAAATAATGAATTTATCGAGGCGAAGTTTGTTCACGGTACGGTTTATGGGACGTCGGTGGCTGAGCTGAAATTAGCGCATGATCAGAACCGCGTGGCAATTACCGACATTGACGTTCAGGGCGTGGAGGAATATGAGCGACTTGCGTCAGATAGCATTGCAATTTTTATTGTGCCGCCAAATAGCCAAACTTGGATTGAGCGATTAAAAAAGCGTTACGCAACTGAAGAAGATTTTCAAGCGGAGTGGCCAAAGCGTCATGCCTCGGCGATAAAAGAGTTGGCTTACGCGCTTGAAGTTCCGTATTATCACGTGATTATCAATGACGATTTGGAGCGAGCAATTCGAGTGACTGAGGAAATTATTTTGCGCGGCGACGTGTTTAAGCGTCAGGATGATGAGGCGCGTTTGGTAGCTCGAAATCTCCTCAATGATATAATTAATCTATGAGTTCAGTAAAAACTCCAAAAAAAATAGCAGCCAGGCAAGATCGTTCCTCGAAGACCTTGACTACATTGTTAGACCAATCCTTCTTTATCTTTGCAGGTTTGGCGTCGTTTTGGTTGGCGTGGTTGGTACTTAGAGAAGGTTGGGCGACGGGCGGCTGGTGGCTGGTTGGCTTGTTCTTTGTTGTGTGGATAATTGTGGCGTATTTGGCGTTGCCTAGACTTCATCGAATTTTGAGTAATATGTACGTGCCTAATTATTTTATCGGCAGGACGCGAACGGCGGACGGAGTATTAAGCGACCCTGTCAATTTGAGTGTGCGCGGCTCGGAAGAAAAGCTTCATAAGGCAATGACTGAGGCTGGCTGGGTTTTGGCGGATGATATAACTCCGAGATCAGCTTGGAAAATGGTGCTTACGGTGCTGAGCGGTCGTAGCTATCCAAATGCGCCAGTGTCGCCGGCATTTTTGTTTGGTAGGCGACAGGACTTTGCCTATCAGCAGGAAGTTGACGGCAATCCAAGGCGTCGTCATCATGTTAGGTTTTGGCGCTGCCCAACTGGCTGGCTTCTTCCTGGCGGTCATCGAGTTGATTGGTTGGCGGCTGGTACATACGATAAGAGTGTTGGCTTTTCTTTATTTACTTTTCAGTTCACGCATAAAATTGACGAGAATATTGATATTGAACGAGATTATATCATTGAGTCGGTTAAAAGTAACAATAAAAATGTTAGAGTGACGATATTAAAGGATTTTTCAACGGGCTATCATTCGCGCAATGGTTTCGGAGACTCTATCCGCACTGATGGCGATTTGCCGATTTTGGAAGTTGGTCGGATAAAGACTGACGATAATGTCACGGCTTCAACGCGGCTCGGGGTAATTATGGACGGCACAATTTATGATCGTCATCCGCGAAATCACGAAACCTTATTGGAAGATCTTTGGGGTCGCCGACCGCCGCAGATTTTAATTGGCGGTGGACTGATGATCCTGGCGTCGTTATTCACAATCGGGCAAATGTTGGTGGACTTTTCTAGTTGGCCGACGACTTTGGTGCAAGTTGCGAATATTGACGGAATTGATATAAATGCTGCGAATACCATGTTGTCAATGATGGCTGGTTTTAATGTGCTGTTGGTCGTGGCGGAAATCGTGTTGGTTGGGCTGCTACTTCGGGGAAGTAGTCGGGCGCGAATCTCACTACTTTCTGTGGCGACATTAGCTATCGTTACCGAATCTTTATCCGTGACAATTGGGCGAATTAATGCGTCGATTATGCTGCTTTTGATCTCAATTGGCGTGCATATTATGATCATGATGTTGTTCTCTTCGGATGCAGCGCGCTACTTTACGGAAAGACGATAAGGCTTGGCACTCTGCTTGTATGAGTGCTAGATTTGCGATATAATTGGACTATGACCGAACGTCAACAAGCAATCCTTGTCGCTATTATCGAGCAATACGCTGAAATTGCGGCGCCAGTTGGTAGTGTAACGCTAGCCAAACTGTTTGGTGTAAGTAGCGCCACGATTCGTAGTGAAATGGCAAAACTTGAGGAGATGGGATTTATTGAGGCACCTCACACGAGCGCGGGCAGAATTCCGACGGACAAGGGGTATCGTTTTTATGTCAATGGAATTACGGCGGCGCAAATGACGGAATTGCCGAGCGGTATTGATAACAGTACGAAGGCGATTGAGGCGCACGTCAATTCAAATATAGATGCTTCAGATAAAGCGATTCGTCGAGCAGTTGATGGTTTGGTGGAAATGACTGGCAATTTTGGTTTTGCGTCATTTGGTTCGAGTTTGTATATGAACGGAATGACTCAGTTGTTCAGTCAGCCAGAGTTTGGTGACGGCGATCACGTTCAGGCAGTTGCTAAATTGATTGACAATATCGAACCGTGGCTACGTGAAGCGGCGCCGGACGAGCCGTTAAATGTGTTTATTGGTAGCGAAAATCCAATTGGTAAAAGCAGTGGAGCTACGTTAATTATAAGTAAATTTAAGTCATCGTCTGGTGGTGATAACTACATCGGCGTAATTGGTCCGACGCGACAAAATTATCGTCGAACGATGGAGCTGGTGCGTCGTACGGGTGCGATGCTGGAAGAAGTCTTGTAGTGGCTAAAAGGAGGAAAAATGACGAAGAATAAAAAAGCTGAAGATTTAGAGAAAGAAATTGCTGAGCTGACGTCGGATCTGCAGCGAACTCGAGCGGATTTTGAGAATTATCGTAAGCGCGTGGAGTCGGAAAAACAATCAGCGCACGAGTTGGGTCAAACTAAGTCGGTGATGAAATTATTGCCAGTTATTGATACAATTGAGCGAGCTGTTGCCAACGTCCCAGAGGAGATTCAAGATAATGCGTGGGTTAAGGGCGTGGCTGGTCTGAGCAAGCAGCTTGACAAGCAATTGAAGGAGATTGGTTTGGAGAAAATTGACGCCAAACCCGGAACTTTGTTTAATCCTGAATTCCATCAGGCTGTTCAATTTGACGAATCGACGGATGGCGATAAGGAAATTATTGCCGAGGAACTTCGCGCCGGCTATACTTTGAACGGCTCAGTTATTCGCGACGCAATGGTGAAAGTTGCTCGTCAGTAATATAATTGCGAAAAAACAGCTATTAGCACTCTTGACATGAGAGTGCTAATTATTTATACTGAGATAGTTGGCACTCGCCACGAAAGAGTGCTAGAATGAATATAAGATATAGACCAGATGTGATCATAACAGAAAGGGGAATCATATGGGTAAAATTATTGGTATTGACCTCGGTACAACCAACAGCGCATTTGCGTATATGTTAGCTGGAAAACCAGAGGTAATTTCTAATGCCGAAGGTAATCGTACTACGCCATCTGTAGTTGCGGTTAATAAAAAGGGCGAACGACTCGTCGGTCAAGTTGCTCAGCGTCAGCGTGTAACAAATCCAAAAAACACGATTTACGGCGTTAAGCGTTTGATTGGTCGTAAGTTTGATGACAAGGAAGTGCAAAAAGACTTGGATATCATGCCGTACAAGATTGTTAAAAAAGGTACTGGCGTGGCGGTCGAGATGGGCGATAAGGAATATACGCCAGAAGAAGTTTCGGCAATGATTCTTAGTAAAATCAAGGCTGACGCCGAAGCTTTCTTGGGTGAAAAAGTAACGGAAGCAGTGATTACGGTGCCAGCTTACTTTGACGATTCGCAGCGTCAGGCAACCAAGGACGCCGGTAAAATTGCTGGATTGGAAGTTAAGCGTATTATTAACGAACCAACAGCTGCGGCTTTGGCGTACGGTCTGGAAAAGGGTAAGAATGACGAAACTATCGTGGTGTTCGACCTTGGTGGTGGTACGTTTGACGTATCTGTGCTGGAACTAGGTGACGGCGTGTTTGAGGTTAAGGCAACCAATGGTGATACACACCTTGGTGGTGAGGATTTCGACAACGCTATTGTCAACTACTTTTTGGACGACTTCAAATCAAAGGAAGGAATTGATCTTCGTAAAGATAATGCAGCGATGCAACGCCTAAAGGACGAGGCTGAAAAGGCGAAGAAAGAATTGTCGACGGTTACTGAATATGAAGTCAACATTCCATTTATTACCGCCGATGCTGATGGTCCAAAACACTTCGAGATGAGCTTGAGCCGCGCTAAGTTGGAAGATTTGGTTAAGGATCTATTAGATCGCTTGGATGGTCCAGTAGAAAAGGCTTTGAAGGACGCTAAACTTTCTAAGTCCGACATTAACAACGTAGTTATGGTTGGTGGAATGACTCGTATGCCAGCTGTGGTTGAGCGCGTAAAGAATTTCTTTGGAAAAGATCCAATGCAAGGCGTGAACCCAGATGAGGTTGTGGCTGTTGGTGCCGCAATCCAAGGCGGTGTCTTGGCTGGTGACGTTAAGGACGTGTTGCTTCTGGACGTGACTCCGCTTTCTCTTGGAATTGAGACGATGGGCGGTGTGTCGACGAAGTTGATTGACCGAAATACTACAATTCCAACAAGCAAGAGCGAGGTTTTCTCGACGGCTGCGGATAACCAGCCTCAGGTGGAAATTCATGTTCTTCAAGGTGAGCGCGAGTTCGCTAATGACAATAAGAGTTTGGGCCGTTTTGTGCTTGATGGTATTGCGCCAGCGCCACGCGGCGTGCCTCAAATTGAAGTGACCTTTAACATTGACGCCAACGGCATTCTTAACGTTACAGCCAAAGATAAGGGAACAGGTAAAGAGCAATCAATCACTATCCAAAACTCTGGCAATATGAGCAAGGAAGATATTGAGAAGGCGCAAAAAGAAGCCGAACTTCACGCGGACGAGGATAAGAAAAAACGCGAAGCTATCGATACAAAGAATCAGCTTGAAAACGCTATTTATCAGGCAAAGAAAGTGCAGGACGAATTCAAAGATAAGATTTCTGACGATGATAAGCAAGCGATTGAAAAGGCTGTCGAAGAGGCTGAAAAGCACAGAGATTCTGAAGATAAGGACGAATTGGATGCTGCAATTAAAGCCTTGAATGACGCGATTATGCCAATCGGGGCTAAGATGTATCAACAATCAGCCGACGATAAAAAAGCCGACGAGGCTGGCGACAAAAAGTCTGATAAAGACGAGCCGGTCGAAGGCGAAATTGTCGACGAGAAATAAACCTAACGTATTTACAAAGAAGGCTGCTCGATAAAAAGAGTGGCCTTTTTTGAACTTAGCACTCTTGCACTGAGAGTGCTAAACGCGTATAATATATAAGGTATGAGTAAGCGTGATTATTATGAAATATTGGGCGTTCCAAAGACCGCTTCTGAAGATGAGATAAAAAAGGCTTTTCGTAAATTAGCAATTAAATATCACCCTGATAAGCAGGGCGGCGACGAGGCTAAGTTTAAGGAAATTAATGAGGCCTATGAAGTTTTGAAAGACAAGCAGAAGCGACAGCGTTATGATCAATTTGGTCATGCTGGCGTTGGTGGTGCTTCTGGCGGCGGTTTTTCCGGTAATCCGTTTGAAGGATTTGGTGGATTTGGCGGTCAAAACGTTCACTTTGATTTTGGTGACGGTGGACTAGGTGATATTTTTAGCCAATTCTTCGGTGGTGCAACTGGCGGTGCTGGAAATGGTCGTTCGCGTGGGCGTGATGTTGAAACTAGCGTAACACTAAGCTTTGAGGATGCAGTATTTGGTGTAGAAAAGAAAATTAGTTTAATGCTGGATGTTGAATGTGAACATTGCCATGGCGATGGCGCCGAGCCTGGATTTGGAATGAAAACGTGCCCGACTTGTAAGGGCGCGGGTCAACAAACTCGAACGATGAATTCGCTATTTGGACAAATTCAGCAGGCGGTTGTTTGTGAAACTTGTCACGGCAAGGGGAAAGTTCCTGAAAAAGAATGTTCAGTTTGTCGAGGAAAAGGCACGACCCGACAGAATCAGGATATCACTATTAAAATTCCGGCGGGAATTGATGATGGCGCGACAATTCGTCTACGCGATCGTGGCGAAGCGGTTGCTGGTGGTAGCAGAGGCGATTTGTATGTCCACATTCGCGTTAAGGCGCATAAAAAATTCACTCGTGAAGGCAATATTATTCTTAGCGAAGAGCATATTTCTATGGTTGATGCGGCACTGGGAACGGAGATTGATGTGGAAACTGTGGACGGTGTAATAACGATGAAAATCCCAGCGGGTACTCAGAGTGGCACTGACTTCAAATTGTCAGGTCATGGCGTGCCGCACTTACATAGCGAATCTCGTGGTCCGCATATTGTGGGTGTTATTGTTGATACGCCAACTAAATTAACCAAAAAGCAGAAGGAACTTTTGGAACAATTTAAGGACGCGAAAAAACGAGGGCTGTTCTCTTAGCATATTTGTCGAGAAAAAATCCTGTGTTATACTGAAGCTAACATAAGAGGGATTGAAGGCATGGGATTAATTTTTCTGATAATAGTTATTATTGTAGTAATTAAGCTAATAAAATTATTACAGAGAGGTAATAGTCAGCCGTCTAATTATTCCGAAGATTATCGGCAGGGATATTGGGATGGCGTGCGTGATGCACAAAATGGATGCGCCAAAATTGAGAATGACAACGGTCAAGTGAGGCTTATCACCGAGAATCAAAGCGCCGCTTCACGGCTTGCGAATACGCCGTTAAATATCAGTAATAATGAGAATCTAGATAATATAATTCCTACTAGTATTTCCACGGCTGAAGAGAGAGTGGATACAGTTGCTGTGCCTGTTGAGAATAATATTGAACAAGCATCACATATTGATGACGAAGAAAAGGATAGGGGTCGTAAGGCTACAATTAATATAGCGCTATATACGGCATCGCTACTTCTGACTGCGGGAATATTGCTTCTAGCTCAGGCAATTAATCTATCTATCCAACTTAGGTTTGGATTGGTGTGGCTGTTTATTTTTATTTATTATATTATTGGTCAGATATTGTATGCTCGCTTGCCGATATTGAAATCTGCGTCGACAGCGCTTATTGGTACGGCCTTGGCTGCTGTGCCAATTGGCGGCTGGACTATGAATTTACTTTTAGGTATTGACCCCGCATGGTGCTGGCTTATTAGCTCTGTAATTGGTGCTGTTTTGTGTGTTGATGCTACGGTGAGATTGAATAGTAGACCTCTTGCTTATGTATCGCTACTATCAATGTTTACGATGATGACTAGTTTGCCGGCTGTTGTGCATGCGCAGCTGGTCTGGTATTACGTTGTAATGCTGCTATTTGGATGTTTGATGACTGTGGCTGCGTATTTTTCTAGTCGTCTTCCTCGTCAGTTCGTCGAACCGTTAAACGTTGTAAATCCGTTTATCGTGCCGATGACGATGTTTGTTGCGCTTAGCTCGTCGGCATATATGGGCACATTAGATATTAGCGTGCTGTTATTTGCTAGCGTTGCATATTACTTTACGATTGCTCTTGTTGAGAAGTCTAGAAAGATGCGTACTTATGAATTGACAACAGCTCGCTTATTGTTAATGGTGATGACTACTAGTTTTACAATGTATTTATCTGACGATAATCAGTTGGTCGTAAGTGTGATTCTAGGGCTAGTGGCACTTGGAAATATAATCTGGTCCGCTGTATCAATGTACGTTCAGAAACAGTACGATAGACACCATGAAATAGTATTGTGGGCTAGTTTTGCTGTGTCACTAAGTGCTCTGTTTGGCGTGATCGGTTCTGGAGATTCGCTACGAATAATGGTTGCTTTTACCTTTATTGGTGTTATTTCAGCGATTAGTCTTGCAATCCTTTTTTTGTTACGTCGTGTCCGCTTCGGTGTTATGGTTGTGATATCTGGGATTCTATTGGTGCCGATTAGTATAACACTACTCAATATTGATATAGCTATAGCACCACGCGTACAGTATCTAATTTTTCTATTCATGACGCCACTGCCAGTTATTTGCCGATTGCTAATTTTGAAGCGTCCGAATATTAGTAAAAGTCAGGCTGCTTTAGTATATGGCGCTGCATCAACTTGGCTATTAATGGCGATGTTTACTTCAGCGATGATAGCCACTTATGCGACAGAGGAAGCCCTGATGTGTCTATCGGGCGCGATAGCTATCGGTGCCGGCATTATGGGTGTGGCTGTATGGCGCGAAAAAGTTTATGAGTTTGTAGTTGGAGTCCATACCTCTTTAATGTTGTCAGTATTTTTGCTAGCTTTAGGTTTTGCGGTGTCTAGTGAAAACGTCTCTATTTTAATGGCGTGGATAAATGTGTCGTCGCTATTAATAGTAGAATGGCTTTATCATCGTCATAGCAATGCAGTCGTCAAAAGTCGTGAGTTGTTTCTATATTCTATTATTGGCATAGCTATCATTGTTGTGTTGTCGTCAATTCATCCGGTGGTTTGGCTGCCGCTAGTGGTGTCACTCTACTATGCATTTTACCGATGTCGTAGAGAGATTTATTTGGGTGGTGCGTATTTTATGACAATCATCTTTGTTTTATTATCCCTGCATTGGTTGAATATACCGTTTAATGACAATCTCGCAATTGCTGCATGGGTTAGTCTAGTTAGCTTTGGATCTTTGTACTGGCTGTTGCGAATGAATAGGCAATCGTCAATTATTAGTGAGATGACGCTGTGCGCTGCTACAGTTCCAGCGATAGTGCTTCCAATAATTAATCTACTGGCAACATATGATTTGTCGTTCAAGGTATTGGGGTGGCTAGCGGCTGTAGTAGCTCTTTACATGGCTGTACTTGCTAAACGGGATTGGCGAATAATGACAATAGCTGCGCACCCGAGTTTAGTGTTGTTGCTTTACCTTATAGCTCAATGGTTTACTATTCCACTCGAATTCATGTCAGTCGTTGCCCTGATTGTTTTTGCGGTGTTTTACGGCTTGGCTATTGCTGCGCGAATCAGAAAGATGTCGAGTCGTTGGTATTACTCTTCATTCTATAGCGCCATCGGCTGGTCGGTAGTCTTGTTGTCTATTGCTACATCAGTTAGCGCTACTGTGGCATCAGTGATTCTGGCAGCGCTGGTGTGGATAATTAACGGTATAGCCTTGATGTTCGAAGGTGTTCCTAAAAAGAATATTTTATATTTTGATTCAGGTGTGATCCTGATTTTGTGCGGCGTTTTATTTACTATTAAAAATCTAGCCTTACCCGTTCACTCTATCACAATACCATATTTGTGGTCAGCGGCAATTCTTTCGGGAGCGGTGATGTCGTGGCGTTGGTTGGGGTATATTCATAAGTCTACGATAATACACCTAGCGCTGGCTCTCTCTGCGCTTAGTCTGCCGACTCTCATCCTGGCGTTCGCTGGAGACAGCGTTATGGAAATATTATTCCTAATAGAGCATTCATTGATAGTCGTCGTGGGGCTGGTGCTTAACAAACGGCTGATTACGACCTGGGGTGCTGTATGTGTGACATTAGCTTTGATATATCTATTGTCGGGATACACTTATGTATTAGCTATTTTGGCTGGTATATCTATCATTGTAGCGGTGATAATTGTGGTAGCGAGAGCTCAAAGAAGCAAAAGGCAAGATATTGTAAAAAGATAGTTTTTATGCCATAATATTGACGTATGAAAGAAAAAACCATTATTGGGTCGACTGAGTTTGTGGATTTTGGCAAGCGAGCGCAAAAAGTCCCAGCTAAAATTGATACGGGCGCCGATTCCAGTGCGGTTTGGGCGAGCAATATTCGCATTGATAAAGATGGTGTATTGAAATTTTCTCTATTTGGCAAGGGTTCGCCGTATTATAATGGTAAGGTATTTAAGAGAACTAATTATTCTGTAGTCAGCGTGCGCTCCGCAATGGGTCAAGAGCAGATTCGTTATCGAACGCACTTTCGGGTGAAGCTTGGCGGGCGAAAAATTAAAATGCTGATGAATTTGTCTGACCGATCAAAGAATGAATTTCCGGTGTTAATTGGCAGGCGGTCGATTTCTGGAAAATTCCTAGTGGACGTATCAAGAAAAAATGTTCGCAGGAAAAAACCGTCCGTAACTGCTAGTCTTAACGAAGAAGTAAAATTGAATCCATACGAATTTTATAAAAAATATCATCAGAAAGGTGAAGAAAAGTAATGCGAATTGCAATCTTATCTAACGGCAACATTAATTATTCGACGCTTCGCCTGAAAGAGGAAGCTGAAAAGCGCGGTCATCAAGTTAAAGTTATTAAGTATAAAAACTGTTACGTTTCAATTGACGAAAAGCACCCGACGGTTATTTACAAGGGTAAGGAGATTGGTGAATTTGACGTAGTAATTCCGCGAATCGCGAGTCATATGACAAAGTATGGCACGGCGGTTTTGCGTCAATTGGAGATGATGTATCCGAGGGCGTTTTTCATGAATCGCTCGATTGCAATTACTAGAGCGCGGGACAAATTACGCTCAACGCAGTTATTAGTTAAAGCTGGCGTGTCAATTCCGAAGACGGTCTTTTCTCGAAACGCAACTGACATTGATTCGCTCATTGAAGAGATTGGTGGTATGCCGGCGATTATTAAGCTAGCGCGCGGCACGCACGGAAATGGCGTGGTTCTGGCGGAAACGAAGAAAGCTGCTAAGTCGGTTCTGCAGGCGTTCTATTTGACCAACTCGGACGGCACTAACGTATTACTTCAGGAGTTTATTAGAGAGTCGGCTGGTGTCGATATTCGTGCGTTTGTGGTTGGTAGTCAAGTGGTGGCTAGTATGAAGCGTCAGAGTTTGGACGATGATTTTCGTAGCAATTTACACAAGGGCGGCGAGGGAACCAGTATAAAATTGACAGATTCTGAGCGTAAAATGTGCGTGAAAGCCGCTAAGGCAATGGGATTAACGGTTGCCGGAGTCGACTTCATGAGGTCAAGCCGTGGTGCTTTGGTGCTAGAAGTTAACGCTAGTCCAGGATTTGGAATTGAGAAAATTACTCGCCGAAATGTGGCTGGAAAGATAATTGAATACATCGATCGAAACGCCAAGCGCGGCAATAAAAAAGATAAAATCGGCGCTTAAGCATAAACTTGTTATAATAGGTTTATGGACGAGCCTCGTCACTCGACAGTAACTCAAACTGTCATCAAATGGATATTTATCTGCGGTATGCTGATGGTTATTGGTGGGGCAATTTTTTATGCTTTTCGAACGGTTTCGCCAAAAACGGAAATGATTTACCTGAATAAGACGATGCTTCGGGCGGAAATTGCGAATGACGAAGAATCGCAGCGGAAAGGTCTGTCTGGAAGGCTGGGAATTGACGAGAATTATGCCATGCTGTTCGTATTTGACCATAACGATCGTCATAAAATGTGGATGAAAGATATGAAGTTTTCGGTTGATATGATTTGGATTAATGATAAAAAGCGCGTCGTCTATATAAAACATAACGTCAAGCCAGATGCTGAGCCGCATGAAAAATATGCGCCACCGGTTCCGGCAAAGTACGTGTTGGAGGTGAAGGCGGGAGTTGCTAAGCGTGCGAGCGCCACGGTTGGGTCACAGGTAAAATTTGATTTGGAGGAGGATAAATGAGCGTGATAATTCTATTTGGAGCAATTTTAGTAACGGTTTTTGCGGTTGCATTTGTTTCATCTCGAAGATTCGGTCCATTGGCGTTGTCGTTGGCGACGGGATTTTTACTATCAGAATGGTGGGGCAGCTGGCTGACGGGAGTGTTGGACGGCTTGAAATTGGAAACTGGTTTATTGCCAAATGGTGTAATTTCGGGATTAGTCTTAACGTTGATTCCATTAATTATGCTTCTTCTAAGTGGTCCGAGATATCAGAAAAAACATGAGAGAATTGTCTCGGCGGTGGGAATCGCGTTTTTGACGGCAGCACTATTGGTGGTTCCTCTGGGAAAATATATATCACTAGACGGACAGGCGCTGGAATTATATAAGATTTTCGCGAATAATTGGCGATATGTGGCTACGTTTGGTCTGGTGTGCGGTCTAATTGACATTTTTTCACTACATACTGGCGGATCTAAACTCGCTAAGCATTGACCTTTGTGTTGGTTTGTGCTAGGATGAAGAAAGCGGATATTCCGAATGGGTCCATAGCTCAGCTGGTTAGAGCACCTGCCTTTTAAGCAGGGTGTCCCGGGTTCAAGCCCCGGTGGACCCTCCAAATTTGAAATCGACTCCCTTGGCGGAGTCTTTTTTGTGGCTTCAGATCCAGATATACTTTAAGTATGAATAGTTGGCTATTTAAGAAGTTGCATATTTCTTGGTTGGTGGCGGTGTGGTGCCTCGGTCTGACAATTGGCGTAATTTCCATCCACTACATACCGCGGTCGTTTGCGGCGAATCCATTATTTTTATTGGTCGGGCTGGTTATTTTCGTAATTGTGGCAATTTGGTGCTGGCGATTTTTCGTGATTTTAGCAATTATTTCTGGAGTTTTGATTGGTCTTTGGCGCGGTGAAATCGGCAGAAAAGGCGTGGAGGTTTATGATTCGTTAATCGGAAAAGTCGCAATTATCCAGGGTCAAGTCTTGGAGGATCCTGATCTCGATAAAAATAGCCAAACGGTTCTTAGATTGGGCAATTTGCGGATGAATAATGAAAAATTGCCGGGACAAATTTGGGTGACGACGCCAGATAAAAACGCAATTAAGCGTAGTGATATTGTGAGGGTTAAGGGTAAAATGACGGCGGGATTTGGGGCTTTTTCAGCAAGCATATATCGGGCGAAAATTATTAGCGCCGAAAGACCCGTTCCAGGTGATGTGGCGGTGGGGGTTCGTGATTGGTTTGCGGGGCGGGTTCGCGAGCATATTCCGGAATCAGAGTCCGCGTTGGGTTTGGGATTTTTATTGGGTTTAAGGCGTGCTATGCCAGCTGAATTAAGTGACAATTTGAAAATTGCTGGACTAACGCATATCGTGGTGGCGAGCGGCTACAATTTAACAATTTTAGTCCGTTTAGCGCGACGATTATTCGCCAAGCGATCAAAATATTTAGCGATGCTCAGCGCTGCTGTTATGATAATTGGCTTTATGTCGGTGACTGGGCTGAGTCCTAGTATGTCGAGAGCTGGTTTGGTGGCGGGACTGAGTCTGGCGGCGTGGTATTATGGTCGGACAATTCACCCGCTGGTTCTGCTTCCTGTGTCGGCGGCAATTACGCTATTGATAAATCCGCAATTTGGTTGGGGCGATTTGGGCTGGCAATTAAGCTTTGCTTCGTTTGCGGGCGTGATTATGTTGGCGCCGCTTTTACATTCTTACTTTTTTGGTAATAAAGAACCAGGCGCGTTTCGACAAATTTTAATTGAAACTTTGTCGGCACAAATTATGACATTGCCGCTACTTATGATGAGTTTCGGCGTGATTAGTAATGTGGCGCTAATTGCGAATATGCTGATTTTGCCGTTTGTACCGCTAGCGATGTTGCTGACATTTATGTCGGGTGTGATGGTTTTTATGCCGATGATTGGCACGTTGATTGCAATTCCGACGACGTGGTTACTTGGCTATATGATTCAAGTCACCAATTGGACGGCTGGATTTGAATGGGCTCAAATGGAAGTTAGTATCAATTTGTGGCAGTGTGCGGTTTTATATGTGGCGCTAATTTTGGCAATGATTTGGATGAAAAAGCAAACTAAATTAGACCTCGCTAAGATAAATATTGTGGAGTAGTGTATAATAGTAACAGATTGAAATAGCAAATAACTTTAGGAGAAATTATGTCAGGACACAGTAAATGGGCTACAACTCACCGACAAAAAGCGATTGTTGACGCTAAGCGCGGCGCGATTTTTACGAAATTGGGTAATCAAATTGCTATTGCAGCACGTGGCGGCACAGATCCAGCGCTGAACTCAAGTTTGGCGATGGCGATTGAAAAAGCTAAGGCTGCAAATATGCCTAGCTCAAACATCCAGCGAGCAATTGACCGAGTGGCGGATAAGAGTGCGGCGGCTTTGGAGGAAATTGCTTACGAAGGTTATGGTCCTGGCGGCGTGGGTGTTGTTATTGAAACGGCGACAGATAATCGTAATCGAACATTGCCAGAGGTAAAAACTGCGTTGGTTAAAAATGGCGGGCGAATTGCCGATGCTGGTAGTGTGATGTTCCAATTTACGCGCAAAGGCGTCATTACTATCGAAGGCAGCGGGGAAGATTTGTTGCTAGCGGTTTTGGACGCTGGCGCTGAAGATGCCGTCGAAGAAGATGGTGAGATTATCGTGTATACGGAGTTGAAAGATTTGGCGAGCGTGCGGAATAGATTGGTTGAGCAAGGCTTGAAGGTTAAAGATGCGGAACTGCGATATATTGCCAATACGCCGATAGAAATTGCCGACATGGAAACTGCGCAGAAATTGATGAAAATGATTGATGCGTTGGACGATTTGGATGACGTTGTGAATGTTCATACTAACGCGGATATCACAGCGGAATAAAATCATCGCTTTAAGGAATCGCTCCTTTTTCTGGGGCGATTTTTAATTTGACAAAAAGTACGCTAAACTAAAGATGATTAACCATAAGCAAGGAGCGAGCATGAAGAATTTGCGTAACACACTACTTATGATACTAGCCGCGACACTAATAATGCCGTCGCCGTTGGTTTTGGCGGAAGGTGTTTCAAGTACTACTCAAGAGTCGAAAGTTGATAATGTTCAGACTGTTGATAATAGCCTTAAATCGGCTGAGGAGGCGAAAGATCCAGTTGTCGATAAGGAGCAGATCAATAGTAATAGCAATTCATCTTCTCAATCAAGTGAAAATCCCGAGACTCCAACGGAGAATTCGTCTACAAATAGTCCGAGTGAAAATCCTGCCGCCAATGAGCCTTCAAAATCCGAATCTGAGCCGCCAAAAATAGATAATCCAGATGAAAGAACAGAAGAAAATGCTCCGATATTAATTTCAAAAATTAGTCAGGATAAAAAATATGTTGAGATTTATAATCCGACGAATCAGAATGTTAATTTGGCTGGTTGGAAGATAGAGTATTACGCTGGATCTGGCGCTAAAACCGTTGGAAAAATTTTCAAGGATGAAGTAATATCGGCGAACGGATTTTTGGTTTTGTCGAATGATAATATGTTGGCGGGCGCCATAAAGTTTGATAATAATTTAGGTTTGGCTCAGAATGACGGGTCTGTCGTGCTGTCGCGTTCGGACGGGTCGATTTCAGACACTGTTGGCTGGGGAAATAATTCAAAGTCTGCAGGCTCACCAATTAAAGGCGGCGTGAAAATTGTTTGGCGCTGTTTTATTGATGGAAATATTATTGATTCGAAAAATAATTCCACTGATTTTTTATCGAGTAAAGGTTCTGACAATCAGGAAATTGTGCCATATTCACGTCCGAATTGTAAGAGTCCAGAGCCCAAACCTGAATCTCCAAAGGAGTTGAATAAATGTGAAGGTCTGAAGCTAAGTGAAATCGCGTCGAATATTGATGAACAATTCATTGAAATTGTCAATTCTGGCGAAAAAACCGTCATTACGACAGGCTGTAAATTGACGATTGGCGATTCTGGCGTTCGTGAAAATATTGGTGACATCGAATTAAATCCGGGTGAATTTTTAACGATCAAAATAAAAAATACGAAGCTGAAATTGCCAAAAACAAAAGGAAAAGTTTATTTATTAGACGAGGCTGGCTCGAAAATTGATTCCGCTGAATATGGGAAGTTAGCGAAAAGCTCTTCGTGGAGTTTGATTGATGATGAGTGGATGCAAACGTTTATGATAACTGAAAATTCTGAGAATATCTTTAAGGAATATTCAGACTGTCAGAGTGGCTATGAGAGGAACGTGTTGGGTAGATGTGTGAAAATTGCCATCCCGCCCGTTGAAAGTCCTTGTCCTGTTGGTCAATATCGTCATCCAGAAACTCGCCGTTGTCGAAAAATTGAAGCGGAAAAAACTATTACTCCCTGTAAAGATGGCTATTATCGTAGCGAAGAAACTGGTAGATGCCGATCTATCGCATCGGCTGCGGCAAAAACTTTGAAGCCTTGTCCAGAGGGTCAATTCCGCAATTCATCTACGGGTCGATGTAAAAAAATTGCCTCCACCGATGATATAGCAAAAGAATGCCCAGAAGGATTTGAGCGTAATCCGCAAACTAAGCGATGCCGAAAGATAAAATCTGCGAATATGCCAACTGTTGGTTCGGCGGCGGCTGAAGTTAAGCAAATTGCTGGTGCCACCTGGGGATGGTGGGTATTTGGTGGTGTGAGTTTACTGGCTGTCGGTTACGGCGTATGGCAATGGCGATGGGAAATTTCGCAATTTGTACGAAAAATCCGCGAAAGTATTAAATCCGCTAACGGTAAATAATTGCTATAATAAAGATATGAGAATTATCGGGATTGACCCGGGAACGGGGATTTTGGGGTTTGGTGTGATTGATTTTTCCCGTGGCAAGTTCAAGATGGTCACGGCGGGAGTTGTGACGACGCCGGCACATACGCCAATTGACGAAAGGCTTGAAGATATTTTCGATAGCCTGACAGAAATTATTGCCGAAACAAATCCTGATGTTATGTCGATTGAAAAGCTATTTTTTGCGCGCAATGTTACGACGGCGATTTCTGTGGCGGAAGCGCGCGGCGTGGCGATGTTGACTGGGCGAAAAGCCGGAATGCCGATTGCTGAATATACACCGTTGCAAATAAAGCAAACTTTGACCGGATATGGCAAGGCTGACAAAAAACAGGTTCAGGAAATGGTGCGACTTAATTTGGGTTTGAAAGATGTTCCGAAGCCGGATGACTGCGCGGATGCTTTGGCTGCAGCAATTACACACGCAGCGATGAATCGGGTATAATTGAAATATGATTGCACATGTTTTTGGAAAAGTTGCTGAGAAATTTAACGGCTCGTTAGTTATTGATGTTCATGGTGTTGGGTATGAAGTTAGCGTGGCGACTAATGATTTTGGCGCAGTTATATTAGACCAGGAAGTGAAATTTTATACTTATCATCACGTGCGCGAACAGTCGGAGGAATTGTTTGGCTTTTCTAGTCTGGCGGCGAAAAAGTTATTTGAAATGCTAATCACGGTTCAGGGGGTTGGCCCGAAGGCTGCGCTGGCTATCTTGAGCTTGGGTGATGCCGAGCAAGTGCGTAACGCTATTGCTAATGCTGACAGCGGCTTTGTACAAAAGGCCATTGGCGTCGGCAAAAAAACCGCCGAACGAGTAGTGGTTGATCTGAGCGATAAAGTTGGTTTACCGACTCATTACGGCCGAACGGAAACTCCATTGCAGGCTGAATTGAACACTTCCGATGAAGCTTTGGAGGCGTTGATGGCTTTGGGCTATACATTAGCGGATGCCACTAAGGCACTTGAAAACGTCGATGTCAATTTGCCGACAGCTCAGCGAGTTACTGAGGCGCTGAAGAAATAGATCTTTGTATTCCAATATTTAATTATTGACCCTAAATTAAGTTATTGCTTGTAAATGTTATAATTAGTTTATGGCAATTGAAAGAATAGTTGATACAAGTTCGCATGATGACGATTCTGAAGAGCAGCGAATTGAGGTGAGTCTGCGCCCGCAGAGTTTTGCTGAGTATGTTGGTCAGGAAAGATTAAAACGTAATTTGCGACTAGCAATTGATGCGGCTAAAAAGCGCGGCGAACCGTTGGATCATGTATTATTATATGGTCCGCCGGGGCTTGGCAAAACAACTATGGCGACGGTGATTGCTAATGAAATGGGTACGAATCTGCGGATTACTAGTGGTCCGGCTATTGAAAAAGCGGGCGATTTGGCGTCGATTCTGACTAATTTATCGGACGGCGATATTCTGTTTATCGATGAGATTCATCGGTTGGGTCGGTCTGTAGAAGAGATTTTATATTCCGCAATGGAAGATTTTAAGCTGGATATTGTGATTGGAAAAGGTCCGGCAGCGCGATCAATTCGATTGGATTTGCCGCGATTTACGGTGATTGGTGCGACGACACGAACCGGAAGTTTGGCGGCGCCTTTGCGTGATAGGTTTGGGCATATTTACCGCTTGGAATTTTACACGCCAGAGGATATTGCGAAAATTGTGACGCGTAGTGCGAAGATTTTGGAGTCGTCAATTCGAAGTGAAGCGGCGGATTTATTGTCAACGCGAGCGCGCTTGACGCCACGTATTGCCAATAGGCTTCTTAAGCGAGTTCGTGATTACGCCGATGTTAATGGCGACGGAATAATTGATGTAAAAACTACAACTAATGCTTTGGAAATGTTGGAAGTAGATGAGTTGGGCTTGGATCCGGCTGATCGTAATTTATTGCAATCAATTCTGGAAAATTATGGTGATAATCCTGTTGGTCTAACAACAATTGCGGCATTGACTGGCGACGAAGCAACGACAATTGAGGATTTTTATGAACCATATTTGCTACAAATTGGTTTTATTGAGCGCACACCGCGTGGTCGTCGAGTGACGATTAAAGCGAAGCGACATTTGGGAAAATAGTTATCGTATTCTTCGGCTTTTTGTGTTTTAATAAAACCAGACAAACTTAACTAGGAGCCGCTATGGGCAAAAAACAAGACTATCTTAAGTTCTGTCGTGCTATAATATAGGCATGAATCCACAAACATCCTCGTCAGAAGATTTAACACAGCCTGTTGCGTACGATGCTGATGGTCGACCACTGTACCATCATCCACCACAGACTGGTCGTCCAGCTCCGGTTGTGGCGCAGACGAATTCTTATGTGACGGCAAGACCAGAAATTATTGATGGGGAGAATTTTGATCCGCGATTGCGTAGTCAATATGCTAATGAACCGCAAGTCGTACATGTTGCGCGAGATATGGATCCGAAGCCGTTTACTATTAGCGATGACCTGAAGCAAAAACATGAAAAATCAGTCCAGCAATACCCGAATCTCAATTTGAGCGAAGGTGAATATATCATTTTGGACATTAAACGTCATCCAATTGGTATGCTAATTCCGACGGGAATCTCGGTTTTCTTGGTGGTGATGATCATGGTGTTCGTGATGTTTTATCCGTCAATTGCTCGTGACGCAATTATCTCGCCTATGCCTTCGCTGACCGATGTGTTTGGCGTGGCGATGTTGCTTATTGGGTTGGTGGCGCTTGGCGGTGCGGTGTCTTTGTGGATATATTTGCAGAATCATTTTTACATGACCAACGAAAGTGTGATTCAGGAAATCCAGGGTAGCTTATTTTATAGGCACGAGCAAACGGTGAGCTTAGGTAGTATTGAAGATGCAAGCTTCCGTCAATCTGGAATTATTCAGACTCTTTTCAATTACGGCACGATTCGTCTCAGTACCGAAGGTGAAGAAACGACGTATATATTCCATTTTGTGGCAAATCCACGCAAGCAAATTGCGATAATTAATAATGCCATTGAAGACTTTAAGAATGGCCGCCCTGTTTGTGATGATTAGCTAGTTATTTGTGGCGACTTTCTTTTACGTAGTCATCTTCATCAACAAGCGTCGCAACGAGTTTGTATGACTTACATTTTCCGTCATTACAATTTGAAGATTCATAACGATAACTGCTGTCTTTCTCGCCAATTTTCTTACCTTGCGGATCTTTTAATAACTCGGGATCCATAGTCGGAAGCGTACCTTCTTCTAACTTCTCTGGGTAATAGCCGTTTTTAACGTAAAAACCTTCTTCCAGGCTATAATGCATAGCGTTAATCGCGGTGCGTTTTTTGGCGTTGTTTGATTCGTTGGTCAATTTTGTATATTGTGAGAAACCTAAGATTGCGATGATGATCAAGAAAGTTGCTACAACCAAAAGTTCAATAATAGTGAAACCGTTTCGCTTATTCATGAATGTAATTATAGCAAATCTTGCAACAAATCGGTATAATAAAGGAAGTAACTAAGGAGGGAATGCTATGGCAAAATCAGACAGTAAAACAGTAAATCCAGAAAAGTCAAGTCAGGCATCGGATAAAAAAGTTGATGAAGGTAAGCTTAAGGCGCTTGGCTTAGCGATGGATCAAATTACCAAGCAATTTGGTGACGGATCAATTATGAAATTGGGCGAGGCTCATAAAGTCGATGTTGAGGTAATTCCTTCTGGTGCTTTGAGTTTGGATTTGGCGCTCGGTGGCGGATATCCAAAGGGTCGTATCATAGAAATCTATGGTCCAGAAAGCTCAGGTAAGACAACATTAACGCTTCATGCTATTGCAGAAATTCAGAAGCAGGGCGGAACGGCAGCGTTTATTGACGCTGAGCACGCGCTTGATCCAGCATACGCTAAGCGTCTGGGCGTGGACACGGAAAATTTGTTGGTTTCTCAGCCAGATAACGGCGAGCAAGCATTGGAAATCACAGAGACATTGGTTCGCTCTAACGCGGTGGATTTGGTGATAGTCGACTCGGTGGCTGCCTTGACGCCACAGGCTGAAATTGATGGCGATATGGGCGATTCTCATATGGGTCTTCAGGCTCGATTAATGAGTCAGGCGCTACGTAAATTGACGGGAATTATCAATAAGTCAAAAGCCACGGTGATCTTTATCAATCAGATTCGTATGAAAATTGGCGTGATGTTTGGCAATCCTGAAACGACAACTGGCGGCAATGCGTTGAAGTTTTATGCGTCGCAGCGAATTGACATTCGTCGAATTGGTCAAATCAAAGTTGGCGATGATATTATTGGTAACCGCACGAAAATTAAGGTTGTGAAAAATAAGATTGCACCGCCGTTCCGCGTGGCTGAATTTGACATTATGTACAACGAGGGAATTAGTAAAACTGGCGATATTCTGGACTTGGCGGCAACGCACGGTATAGTTGAAAAGTCGGGTGCGTTTTATAAATATAACGGCGAAACGATTGGTCAGGGGCGCGATAAGACGAAGACTTATTTGAAGGAAAATCCTGAGGTTTTGGCGGAAATTGATCAGAAAGTACGTGATAAAGTGAAGGAAGCGGAAAGCTAATGCGAGCAGTAGAGTCCAGATATTCAGCCGAAAAGCATATGGCGTCAGTTAATCTTATTTTTGATGACGAGCAGACTGCTTACCTTCGAGAACTGTCGGAAAAAATGAATCTTGATTTCGGTGAGTTTATTCCGCACGCAACGCTGATCAATGTAACTGAGCAGGATATACCGCGTCTCAAGTTAGCTGCCGCCGCGTTGCCGTCCCTAGACAAACTGGTGCTTGACGGTGTCAACTTTTTGCCAGATGAAGCTGGTAACTGTGTTTGGGTTGAGTTGCGCGTACAGAAAACCTCCTGGATGGTTGAAGTGCGCCGGAAGTTGCTTGAAATGCTGGATGACATTCATCCAGGGCTGGATATCGATGGATTTCGTCCACACATTACAATTGGGTGTGTCGAGGCTGGTACGCTTGGCGATGTCGATATGAGCGCCATTCCGCGCCAACTGCCGGTTATTATTAAGCCGCGTGCTGCTGCTTGCTATAACGGCATGCATGGCAAAGTGGTTGAGGTGGTCGAATAGTCCACCAGTAGCTAGCGTATAATTTTAGCGCTATAATAGTTTCATGAAAATCACCGATATTTCTCTTCAGGCTCGTGATAAAAATCGTGTCAATGTAAGCGTTGACGGGAAATATCGTTTTAGCTTGGACGTATTCCAGGTCGGCGAGCTGGGCATCAAGATTGGTCGCGAATATACGGAAGAGGAAATTTCGAAACTAGAAGACGATAGCCAGTTTGGCAAGTTGTATGCTAGATCTATAGAATATTGCTTAATGCGTCCGCGAGCCATCAAAGAAGTGCGTGATTATCTGCGTCGGAAAACGCTAGCCACTCGTCGACGTTCAGCGAAAACTGGAAAAATTATTGAGCGTCCTGGAATAAAGCCAGAGATTGCCGAGCGCGTCTTAAATCGTCTTATTGAGAAAAAATATTTGGACGATGAAAAATTTGCTCGATTTTGGTTTGAGCAGCGGTTCATGAAAAAAGGCGCCAGTATTCGTCGTTTGAAATTGGAACTGACACAAAAGGGAATTGATAATACGACGATTGAGTCGTTAGTTAAAGATAATATTCGCTCTGATGACGAGGAATTGCGGAAGATTATTGCTAAAAAACGTTATCGATATAGTGACCAACAGAAGTTTATGCAATATTTGGCTAGGCAGGGTTTTTCTTACGACGACATTAAGAAGGCTCTTGAAAACCCAAAAGATTAATCAACTTTTGTAGATTCTGGTTGTGGGCGAGACTGCTTGCGGAATGGATTTTCGTATGAATTTATCTGCGGAATAGGTGTTTTTTCGGCTATGTGCGAGATGGTTGCTGATTTTACAATTATTTTATCATCGGTTACTTTTATAATCTGAGAACGATGAATAAGTAGCTCTGTGTCGCCAAAACTTTTCAAGAACGGTCGCCGAATTCGGAGTTGTTGTATAATAAAATTCCCAGCCGCCAACGTATATCCGATAACTTTTCCGATTTTCTTATTTTTTTCATCAATAACCAACTTGTCTTTTAATGCAAAATTGATTTCATAAATTTCTTTTATAGTAATCACGTCATCAATGCCTATGATCTCGTCAGTTGAATCGATAATCATACCGAGTGGTCCAATTTCTCTGACATCGTCAACGCGAAGTAAACTAGGATGTTGGTCTAAAAGTCGCCCCTCGAGCTCATATGCGATTATAGATAGATTCTTCGGATTGATAATTTCTCGCGATGTTCGCGCCAGTTCGGAGCCCGTCTGAAGACTCATGACGGGAATATCAAGGAAGCGATCTGCGGATATAAGCATAACTATATTATAAACGGTTACGTCCTATTCGGCAAACGGATTGGAGCGACCAGCTGGCAGACTGAATGAGTCGTTTGCTGAAGTTGATGGTCGAAAATCTTTAATCACTTTCATGGTTTTTTTGTCAAAACTTATTGATGCGGTTTGTGGTTCTTCGGTAGGAACCGCTAAAAGTCCGCTCAAAAGAAATATCGCGATTGCTACGCCTCCGATTACGACAATGCTATATATTATCACATGAAATCGCCACAGGAATTTGGACAGTGATTTTACGATTGGCTCGAGCTGTTCTGATATTGATGGACTCATCGTGTATAAACCTTTACTTCAAGTGATTGGATTGATATTTCATGATTATTTGCGCCTCTGGAAATTGACACGCCTAAAAGCTGCATTCGGGTGACATTTTTTTCAATAAGACTAAGGAAATGTAGGAATTTCGTGTAATCTATATGATCTCCCAATTGAATTGATACAAAAGTGCTTTTCACTCCAGCAGGGCTGGTGGATGTCCGCTTGCTAGATTTCGCTGTCTTAGCAGAAGTTGTTGGTTCGTTTTGGAAAGAGAAAGCTTTAATCGGAATGCCAGCGCGGTCGGCGTAGGTATTTAAATCCTGAATAATCTGATTTTGATATTGGTAAAGTTTCGATTCTGAGACGATATTCTTTGCTTTTTTAACTGTGTCGGAATTGCGGTCGAGCTGAGATTTCGACGCTAGCAAACTTTGTATTTTTGCATCAACTGCAATTGCTTCTGTTTGCATTTTTCCAACTTCTTTTGACGTTTTACTTAGGAATGAATAGGCGAAAATAACTAGTCCTACCATTGCTGATAATATTATGAGCAATAATAACGACAGGACAATTCGCGCGATGCTGGCATTTAGAACTTTTTTCATTGTTTTAAGACCTCTGGCTTTGGTGTAACGCTAATTGTTATAGTGATTGGATAATCTGCAGGCTTGTCTGATGATTGGTTTCCGCCACTATAAACAACAGTCTCCAAGTGAACGTCACTAAATATTTCTGACTTTTCTAAGCTAGTTTTTATTCGGATGGCGTCATCCTTATTCTTTCCAAGAGCTGTTAATGACAATGGTTTATCTAACGCTGAAGTGTCTAGTGTTAGAGAATCCAAAACCATACCTGATGGAATGTACTGTGCAATTTTTGGAATAATTGTAGAGTAATGGGCCTCGTTGCTAATGATCGCCTTAGCTGAGTCGAGGTCTTTCTTAAATTCGCTAACTTCTTTTTGCGTCGATTGGTATTGAGCAAGCTTAGCATTTCCTTCGTCGATGTTAGCTTGAGCTGAGGTACGGCTATTTTCTAAGAACAGATAAAATCCGCCAATAGTTAAGAATAGCAAACCTGCAAATATCAATGATATGATGCAGTATCGTCTTAAGATGACATTTACTCGTCCAGCGCTGATTTGCTTTTTTTCTTGAGGAGGGAGAAGGTTAATCATAAATATCCTCCTGCTTGATTAAGGCTAATCCTGCGACTGGTGATAGCTGAGAGCGAAGCTGTTTTGCTGGCTGTTCTAGCCCATCGAAATTAAGCATTTGCCACGGACTTGCCACGCGCGCTGGCATTAATAGCTCGTTTGTGAAAAAATCACCAATTCCTGGCAAATTACCGCCGCCACCAACTATGAGAACTTGCTCGATTTTTTTCTCATCAGGGAAGCGGTCTGTGTAATATCGCATAACGCGCTTAACTTCGTTGGTCATTTTTTCCAAACTTGGGTGCAAGGCTCCTGCAATTCTGGCTTGCCTTGGGCCGGGATTTAATCCGTTTAATACCTTAAATTGATGAGCTGTTTCAATTGGTACATTCATTTTTTTAGCTAAATTTAAGGTGAGTGAATAGCCGCCAACATTTAAGCCGCCCGTCACACGTATATCGGAATCTAGAATTGCGATATCTGTAGTTGATGTGCCTATGTCGACGATAATAGTGGGGAGCATTCCCTCTTCCGTGCGCTTCAGAAGCCTAGCGATCGCACTGATGTTTGGCTCAATTATTGCAACTTCCAGGCCGCATTGTTTTGTGGCATCCAGCATACTGTCGATCATTTTCTTCGGTGCGGCACACATTAGCACACTAAGTTCATCTTTCGTGCGATTGATGATTCGATAGTCCAAATAAAGAGAATCTAATGGCGCTGGAATGTATTGTTCGGCTTCCAAATTTACCGCACTGCGAATATTGCTCTCTTCTTTTACAGGCAAGCTAAATGTTCGCGAGAATGTTCGGTTGGTTGGTATGCCCAGCGCTACGCGATTGCTGTTAATTTGTCCTACGACGTTTTTCTTCAATAACGTTTTGATATTCTGCGCCAAATATTCAGTGTTGTCTGCAGAATTCCCGTCGCTTTTTTGAGAATCGAGGTTAATCGATCCATATCCGTGAACTAGCATCCGATTTCTGTCAATCGACATTACTTTTATGCTTGTTCGGCTGATATCTAGGCCGATGATTGGTTTTTTTCTATAAAATATGCTCGACACGTTATTATTTTCCCACCTATATATCGGTATTATAGCATAAGCTTTTTTGAAAAACTATTATTCCTTAACTTGACCCGCCATACTTGTAATTGGACCCATAACGCTAACCGCCACCAGGGCAATAACAATACCCATAGCAACGATCATCACTGGCTCGATAATAGAGCTAACGCCGTCAATCGCGGTGTCAACTTCTTCCTCGTAAAAGTCGGCAACTTTAACCAGAACTTTGTCCGTTTGGCCGGTTTCTTCGCCGACAGACAACATCTGTGCTACGATTGGCGGATATAAATCGTCCTGCTCTGCGATAATTTTTGATAAAACTTCACCGTTTTGGACTCGCCTGGTGGCTTCTTTTAGGGACTTTTCGTAGGCGACATTTCCGACAGCGCGCGAAGTTACGTCCAGCGCTTCAAGCACAGCCACACCCGCACCAATAAGAGCGGAGAAGGTTCGAGTAAAGCGAGCGATTGCCACCTTCTTAACAATTGGACCGACAGCTGGCACTTTGATGATGATATTGTGGAATTTTACGCGACCTTTTGGAGTTTTAATGTAGCGAATCAATAGCCAAATGCTTCCGGCAAATATTGGAATGATTATATACCAAAATGACACTACAAAATCGCTAATTCCGAGCATAATCTCAGTAAGAAGTGGCAATTTGGCGTCAGGTCCGCCCATGTCTTTAATGGTTTTACCGATGACCGGAATAATGAAGATCATCAGGATAAAGAAGGCGATGATCGTAATGATTAAAAGGACGATCGGGTATGTCATGGCGCCTTTAATTTTTTTCTTCATGGATGAGTTTTTCTCTTGTTGCAGGGCCAGACGCTTTAAGATGTCGTCCAAAATACCTCCGGTTTCACCCGCAGCAACCATGTTCACATAAATATCATTGAAGGTTTCTGGATGTTTACTCAGGGCATCCGCAAAAGACATACCACCTTCAATGTCTTTAATCACGGCGTTGATCGTGTCTCGAAAATTGGCGCTTTCGGCGTGCTTTGCCATAGAATTAAGGGAACGAAGAATAGGAACGCCAGCTGAAACCATGGCGCTTAATTGGCGAGTAAACATCACCAATTCTTCAGTCTTAGCACCTTTCTTTTTCTTGCCGAAAGAAAAACTAAGCTCTTTTTTTGCGCCTTTTTCTTCAATTTTTATCAATTGTCCGCGTGACCTCAAATTGTTAATAGCAGACAGTTTGTCGGCTGCTTCAATTGTTGAAGAGACGGTCTCTTTCTTTTTATTGACAAGCAAATATTCAAAAATTGGCATAATGTTACTCCCTTGTTGCCCTCAAAACTTCGTCCACGGTGGTGATCCCGCGCAGTGATTTAATAAGTCCGTCCATCTGCATTGTTACCATGCCTTCGGAAATCGCTTGATCTTGAATATCGTTGCTGGTGGCGTTGGCGGTAATCATTTTTTGAATAGGGATGGAAATGCCAAGAACCTCGTAAATGCCAACGCGCCCCTTGAATCCGTTATGTCCGCACTCGTCGCAACCTTCTGGGTTCGGCTTCCATAAGTGTTCAATTCCTGAATCTGTTGACCCCATGGGTGTGTCGCCGCCAATTTTATCCTCAAAAGCCTGTTCTTCGAGATTGTGGATTTTCTTAATTGACTCGGTGTTTATCTTAAACATCTCGGTGATATACTTTATTTCTTCTTCGTTTGGAGTGTATTCTTGGCGGCAATTCATACACAGGCGCCTAACTAGTCGCTGTCCGATCACCGCCTTCACTGTTGAAGCAATCAAAAATGGCTCAATTCCCATATCCAGCAGACGCGGCAAACATGTTGCAGCGTTATTTGTGTGCAGGGTAGAGAACACCAAGTGTCCGGTCAGCGCCGCTTGAACACCAAGGTTTGCGGTTTCTCCGTCGCGAATTTCTCCGACCATGATGATGTTTGGGTCTTGGCGAAGTAGCGCCCTTAGCCCTGATGCGAAGGTCATTCCAGCTTTGGCGTTGGTTTGGGTTTGATTGACTCCTGGAATTTTATATTCCACCGGATCCTCAATTGTCGATATATTGACATCTGGAGTATTAAGTTCCGACAAGACGCTGAACAAGCTGGTCGATTTTCCCGATCCGGTTGGTCCGGTCACCAGGATCATTCCGTTCGGCTGGGCCATTGCGTCTTTTACGGTTGCGAGCGACAGACCCCAATATCCAAGCTGATCCAGTTTAACAGCCTGGTTCGATTCGTCCAAAATACGCATGACCACTTTTTCGCCGTCAGCAATTGGCAATGTCGAAACACGAAGCGCGTATTGTTTTCCTGAAACTTTTATCTTAAATCGTCCGTCCTGTGGCACGCGGCGTTCGTCAATTTTCAGATTAGAGAGAATTTTAATGCGGCTCACCAAAGCGCCGTGAACGTTTCGTGGCAATTTGTTAACTTCCTTCAAAACACCGTCAATTCGATAACGAACCTGAACATAATCTTCGCGCGGCTCAATGTGAATGTCAGAAGCGTTGGATTTTATGGCGTATTCCAGTAACAAATTAACGGTTTGGGCAATTGGTGAATTTTCCGCAAAATCATCTTGACTGACGTTTTGGTCTTCTGCAGACGCGTCTTTTTGTACCGCAATGACTTCGTCAAGTTCGGCATTGATATTACCGCGATAATTTTCCAAACAGTCCAAAATGTTGCTTTTTGTTGCTAGGAAAACCTTGGTGTTGTAGCCAATTTCTTTCTGGATAAAGTTCAACGCCTGCACGTCATCTGGGTCTTCCATCGCAAGCGACAGGCTGTCGTCCTCATTTTTCTCAAAAAGCACAACATTATACTGGCGCGCGATATGTTCAGGAATTCGTTTCAATATATCTTCGGGAATATCCTTTGGCTCAATTCGCACGAAAGGCACACCGATATAATCGCCGATCAACTTTGTCAAATCTTCCTCAGAAATGACTTTTTGCTCAATAATGGTTTCTTGTAATGTTTGCTTCGACCGTTCAGCGATCAATTTCAAATCAGCAAGCTGCGGTTCATCAACAACCCCACCTTGTTTCAGAATGCTCTCAATTGTCTGGTCTGAAACACGCATAACTCTTATGGTTATTGTACTATCATCGCCAAAAAAAAGCTAGCATAGTATAATATAAGAGTGAATATTTCTAGTGAAGAGAAAATGCGAGAATTGGGCGCGGCAATTGGTCGGGCTGTTTCCGGTGGGGAAGTTCTGGAATTGGTCGGTGATATTGGCGCGGGGAAAACCACATTGACGAAGGGAATTGCGCAGGCTTTAGAGATCAACGAGCCAGTTCAGAGTCCAACTTTCACGATTTCGCGCGTGTACGATTCGCCTCGCGGTCTGAGTTTGGCGCATTACGATTTTTATAGATTGGGAAATGCTGGAATTATGAGCGAGGAGATTCGCGAAGTGGCGGCTTCTAATTCGGTGGTTGCAGTTGAATGGGCTGGCGCTGTTGATGATGCATTGCCGAGTGATCGGTTGGTGATAAAAATTACTGCGATTAGCGAAGAAGGGCGGCTTGTAGAATTTTATTCTGGTGGCAAAAAATCTGATGAACTTTTGGGAAAAATAAAGGAGAATATGGCGTGATAATTTTATTGGACACTTCAACATCAACATGTTTTTTGACAATAGTCAATGGAGAAAATCGTCAGGATTTTGAATGGGAAGCTGGGCGAACGCTGGCGAGGAATCTGTTGAAATTTTTGGAAGAAAAGACTGGCGATTTGCATCTGATAAGCGGTATTGGTGTGATGAAAGGTCCAGGAAGTTTTACGGGGCTGAGAATTGGTTTGACGGTTGTGAATACCTTGGCGGACAGTTTGAACATTCCTATTGTTGGTGCGATGGGTGATAATTGGCGTGATTTGGCTTTGGATAAATTGCATGCTGGCGAGAACGAAAAAATTGTTATGCCAGAGTACGGCGCTGCTGCGAATATCACTGCGCCGCGAAAATAATTTTTATCGCCCAAACCGTCAAAACCGTGTATAATTAGATTACGGCGGTTTGTGATTTTTGATTCGCCGAATTAGATAGTTTGAAGTTGATTGGCTGTTGATATTTTTCCTTGAGACGAACACTCAGGGGCGGCTGATCGGAAAGGAATGATAATGATAGAAGTAATTATTGCCGCGGCTGTTGGAGTTGGTGCGGGCGCTGCTGGCCTTGTTGGATATCAGCGAACTCGTCAAATTAACGGTAAAAATCAGATTGAACGAGATCTGGCGGATGCGAAAACTAAGGCGAGCGATATTGTCCTAAAGGCTAAGGATGAGGCGCTTAAGATTGAAAACGAGCGTCGCAAGGAATGGCAAAAGACCGAAAATCGTTTGGCGGATCGCGAGAAGACTCTGGACAATAAATTGGAGGAGCTTGATCGACGAGCAGAAAAATTGCGCGCGCATGAGGATGAAGTTGATAATCTTAAAAATGAAATTCGCGACATCCGCTCCAGACAGCAGGAGAAATTGGAAAAAATCGCTGGATTGAAGAAAAAAGACGCTGCCGACAAGTTAATGCAGATGACTGAGCGTGACATTAAGCAAGACTTGGTCGGTTTGGTGTCAAAATTACAGCATGATGCAATGGATGACGCTGAAGAACGGGCGCAAATGATCCTAGTGACTGCAATGGAACGAATGAGCAGTGAGGTGACTGCTGAGCGCACGGTGACTGCGGTCAAATTGACTGATGATGAGATGAAGGGTCGAATTATCGGTAAGGAAGGACGTAATATTCAGGCACTGCAGCGAGAAACTGGCGTTGATATTTTAGTTGACGATACACCCGGCATGATTATTTTGTCGAGTTTTGACCCTGTTCGCCGACAAGTGGCTCGCTTGAGTCTTGAGATGCTGATGAAGGATGGTCGTATTCATCCTGCGCGTATTGAAGAGGTGGTTGCTAAAGCTAAAAAACAGATCGAAAAAGAGGTTCGACAAGCTGGTGAAGACGCTATGCGCGAAACTGGCGTGGTTGGTATTCCGAAGGAAATGCTGCTGCTTCTTGGTGAGTTGAAGTTTCGTACTAGCTTCGGGCAGAACGTTTTGAAGCATTCGACTGAGATGGCGCAAATTGCTGGAATGATTGCTGAAGAAATCGGCGCGGATGTGCGCATTACGAAAATTGCTACACTTCTTCATGACGTTGGTAAAGCGGTGTCACATAAAATTGAGGGCAAACATCATCATATTGGGGCGGAATTGGCTCGTAAATATGGTATGGACGAGAGAATTGTTCACGCGATAGAAGCGCACCACGATGACATCGAAGCGACAACCCCAGAGGCGATTATTGTTCGAGTTTGTGACGCGGCTTCGGCTGCGCGTCCAGGTGCGCGTAACGTTTCTGCTGAGAATTTTGCGGAGCGAATGCGCGATTTGGAAAATGTCGCTACCAGCTTTGAGGGAATTGATAAGGCTTACGCGATTTCTGCCGGTCGTGAAGTTCGTGTGATTGTGAAACCTCAGACGATTGATGATTTGTCGGCGATTAAATTGGCGCGAGATATTGCGACGAAAATTGAGTCGACAATGCAATATCCTGGCACCATTAAGGTTAACGTGATTCGCGAAACGCGAGCAATTGAGTTTGCTAAATAATGAAATTTACAGATGAAGAGCGACGGGCTTGGTTGGCAAGTTTGGACAGGCGTTTTTCCAGTGCGGCGGTACTGATTGAAAATGAGCAGGGCGAACTATTGATCGTCAAGGCTGGTTATAAAGACCATTGGTCGCTGCCTGGTGGCATTGTTGACGCTGGAGAATCTCCGTTAGAAGCGGCGATGCGCGAGGTGAAAGAAGAAGTTGATATTCAAGTCGATCCTAAGTATCTGAAGCTTGCGATGGTCGCTTCGCGTCATTCTGATGAGTTTTTGACGCATCAATTTGTGTTTTTTACGAAATTAGAAAACGATGCTTTTTCTGAGATAAAATTGCAGGAATCGGAAATTGTGGCTAGCAAATTTATTGCCAAAAATGAGGTTGATTTTGAAGATATGTCGCTGCTCTGGGCAATCAGATTTTGGGCAATTGATAAATTTGGTTACGTAAATACGAAAATTATTGATAATGACGGCGTGAAAAAAGAAGTTGTAGATTTTTTTGCGCCGATGATTGGAGGGAAATAATGGGAATATTAGTTATTAGTCGGCACGGTGAGAGCGAGTGGAATCTGCTCGGTAAGTGGACTGGCTGGACGGATGTTAATTTGACGGAAAAGGGTCATAATGACACAGTGCGATTGGGCGCTTTATTGAAAGGTCTGTCATTTAATGAGGCTTACACTTCGTCATTAAAACGCACACAGCAAACTTTGGCTGCGCTACTCGAAGGGTGTGGTGTCGAAAATCTACCAACAACGCATGCAGCTGAGCTAAACGAGCGTGATTACGGTGATTTGACTGGAAAAAATAAATGGGAAGTTAAAGCGGAGATTGGCGAAGAGGCTTTTAATGGCATTCGGCGCGGTTGGGATTATCCAGTGCCGGGCGGCGAAACTTTGAAAGATGTTTATGCGCGAGTTGTTCCATATTTTGAGCAAGAGATTTTGCCGAAATTGCAGAATGGTGAGAATATTCTATTGGTGGCTCATGGCAATTCTATTCGGGCTTTAATTAAACATCTCGACCAAGTTCCAGAAGCCGAGATGGCGAATGTAGAGATGCCATTTGGTCAATTGCTGGTTTATACGTTCGAGCCTGGTCAATCTTTGCCAATCAAAAAAGAAGTGCTGTCGGTTGAGATTGAAGCCGTGAATGCTTAGCTGTTGTATTTTTAGTGATCTCTTTTAAGTTTTATGGGATTTTCCTGTACTTATTCAGCGATATATGTTAAGATAGATCAGAACGAATGATAGAGATATCTTCGGGGTGTGGCGCAGTTGGCTAGCGCGCGCGGTTTGGGACCGTGAGGTCGAAGGTTCGAGTCCTTTCACCCCGACCAATTGAAGTCATTCAGCGTATTAAAATAACTGGCATTCGACCAGTTATTTTTTTATTTTCGTATAATCCAATAATCAAGTCGCCATCATGGAATTCTTGCTTTAATTGCCAATAGGGCGGAACTTGTTTTTTATATTCGTCATATGTTTTTTCGCGAAGAATTAGCCAGATTCTTGGAGATTTTACTGACTCTAAAGAACTAATTTCTGGAGTATTCAATTTTTTAATTAATCCCCATTCACCAACCCAGCCCAGCTCTTCTTTCGGCTTCAGAAGTATAATTTCTTTATTTGTGCGGTTGTAATAGGAAGTGTGAAAATAAGTGTAGATCTCGCCAGAGATAATAACATCACTACTCTGGATATTTTTATTTATATGATTCATGGCTGTGTTGGTATTATTCCAGGACGACTCTGCGATATTTTTACCGCCGATATGCCACATGTAATGACCGATAAATAATGTCAGAACAATAGATATTCCAATAGACCACCATTTTTTATTAGAAAAAATAAGCCCGATAAATACCGCAATCAAGCCGTAAAATGCCGGCGCTGAATAAGTGAAGTAGCGGTCTAAGTAAACTGGTCGACCCTGGCTGAGTATGTAAACGATAATCATTGGCAATAGCAGCCAAATTGTTAAAATCCAAATTGCTGCTTGGTATTTTAGGCGTTTTTTGGCTAGAATGAATGAAACTGCGACTATAATTGGCGGCAGTAGCAACCCAAAATAACGGACAATTCTGTCGTCGTAAGTCAAGAACATTGATAGTGTTGTCGGGATGGTGAATTTGGTGACTTCGGGGATCCAGAAACCGCCACTTACTCGGCTGGTTTGGGAGATCATAACTGGGAGCCAGGGAAGGAATAGCAAAAAGCATGTTCCTGCGGCAAGCCAAACGTTTTTGTCCTTAAATATATTTTTTATGGCAGTGTGATTTCCGCCAAGTTTTAGCCAAATATATGCGAAATGCGCGGGTAATATGAGTGCTAGAAAATACTGAGTATAAAGGCCGAGTGCCACTAAAATTCCATATAGCGCCCACCAAAACTTTTTATTTTTGTGCTTGACCGCCATGACAAACACATATGTCATTGCTACAGCCAAAAGTGCTGCCAGCGCATACATTCGAGCTTCGTCGCTATAGCGGATTAAGAATGGTCCTAGTGCTGCTAAAAAACTTCCGAATACGGCGATTCTTTTAGAGAAAAGTTTTTGGAGCAATAAAAATAATAGGGCAATCGTCAGAACTCCGCACGTAACGCTAAATCCTCTGAGCGAAGCTACGGAATTGCCGAAAATCGATTGCCAAACATGCATAATAGCGTAATAAAGCGGCGGGTGGACATCCGTGGTTGTAATGGCGATAATTTCCCTGATTGGCTGCTGAATGATGGCCGCCGTATATCCTTCGTCGTGCCAAATATCGGCTTTTGTTAAATAGGTAAGTCGAACGTTGATGGCTAAAATTAAGATTGGAATTAGCCAAACCCAGCCGGGCATTTGATGAAGAAATGCATATAGCTTTTTAAGATATATACGGATTTTTTTCATGAATTATCTGGATAATTTTAACGCTATCTCTCTCGCTTTATTCGCTAAAGTATCGTCAATTTTTTCCAGTCCCGAATCTGCGCTTACGCCGCGTCGCTCTAGTGCTTCGCCAATAAGAAAGTCTGCAATCTGCGGGTTTTTGGGTAGAATCGGGCCGTGGAGGTAAGTGGCAATGATATTGTTATAGCGAACACCCTCGTTTGCGTCGGTCATGTTATTGCCGGCGCCTTTAATAACTTGCCCAAGAGGTTTGGCGGTCTTATCTAAGAAAGTTTGTCCGCTGTGATTTTCATAGCCAACGATATCTCCAAATTCCTGACTTTTGATGACAATGTTACCGATCATCCGCTCGTCGCCAGCAATTGTTTCAATTGGCAAAATGTTAGCGCCAACAATTTCCTCGCCTTTGAGCGTTCGGAAAAATCGACCAAATAATTGGTACATTCCGCAAATCATCAACATCGGCACGCCGTCTTTTGCTAATTGTCGCAGTTCATCAGCTCGCGCCAGAAGATCATTTTGGATAATCGTCTGTCCAGAATCTTGTCCGCCGCCACCAACAAAAATATCAACTTTAGAAAAATCCGTTGAATCGCCTGGATTGTGATCGATAATCTCAACATCGAAGCCGCGTCGCTCCAGCCGTTTCTTCAGGACTAACGTGTTTCCCCAGTCGCCATAAAGATTCATATCTCGCGGGTAAAGTTGCGCAATTGTTATTTTCATTATGATATTTCCTCCACGTCGGTTTTTTCGCTTAGCAGGCGGCGAATCGCTGTCATGGCTGTGTAGCTACAAAAAATCTGTTTTGGCTCATCGGGATTGGTATTAATGAAATCTTCCAGAGCTTTCGAAATATTTGTGTCAATTTTCCCAATTGAAATGTCGTCATATTGAAGTCGCAAAGCCATATCGTAAGCGCGCGCGCCGCTGATCATTGCTACGTTTTTTAATAGCGAAAAATCGACGTCCCAGAACCAACTTACATCTCGTCCGTCGGCGTAATTGTCATTAACAGCGATCATCGTAGTGTTATTGTTTTTGGCGAATGACAGAAGTGCCAACCGAAAGCCGCTCGGATTTTTCACCAAAATAAGCTCAATTGGCGTGCCGTTCAGGTAAATCGTTTCGCCACGACCAAACGCCGGCTTTATGCTCTCCAGCGCAGATAAAATTGTATCGGTAATTTCCGGTCCCGCGATTTGTCGAGCCAGAGCAACTGCTGCCGCCGCATTGAGAAGATTATAAACTCCAGTGAGTTGCAGATCTACGTCAATTTCTTTATTGTCAATTTGAAAAGTCGCCTGTTGAGAGTTAATTTTTTTCAATAAAACATCGGCAACTACGCTTTGATTTGCGACTGCGGTTCCGTATTTTAGAGTGTCGTCTGTTGGCATTAATTGAAGCAATTCGCTGGTTGTACCGAAGAAAACTTTTTTAGCCTGAATATGTTCGCTAATCTTAAAAATTCGCGGATCGTCGCGATTGAGAACGACGGTGTCGCTGGTGGCCTCAGCTATTTTTTGGAGCAATGCGGCTGTATTGTCAATTTCTCCAAATCTGTCCAATTGATCGCGCATAACATTCAGAAGCAGGGAAAAGCGCGGACGAACAATCTGCACGAATTTAACCGCCCAAGCCTCGTCCAGTTCTAGAACCGCAATATCAGCGTCCAGCTTGCCGCGGATATTAACCTCATCGAGTAGCGCCGCTGCCACGCCTCGGGAAAAATTGCTACCAGTGCGATTGGTGAAGACTTTCAGCCCGACTGATTCCAGCAACTCTACGACAATTTTTGTCGTCGTCGTTTTTCCATTCGTTCCGCTGATAATCACTACGCCTTGCGGCAAATCTGCCAACGTTCTCTGAATAAATTTTGGGTCAATTTTTTCAATCACCAAACCCGGCAAGGCTGAACCACCACCGCGTAATTTAGCGACTTTCTTGACGCTTTTGCCAATAATAGTACTAATCATCTGTCTTGCCATATTGTCTATTATACTCTGCCGGGCCAATGTGCTACAATATCAATATGTTTTTGGTGGGTATCTTTCAGTGGTGGTATGGCAATGGCTTGTTGCAATATATCCGACAAAGTTTTCTGGGAGTTTTACGAACCGCAGATTTTTTCTCAGTCGGGCTGCTTTTGAAGACCTTATTCAATCCTTTTCGCCAGATTTCAGCCGCTCCGGTTGGTGGCGACTTATCTGTACAGCTATCTGCGTTTTTTGACAAGATGTTCTCGCGAGTAATTGGCGCGGTGGTGCGCTCGATGGTGATAATTATTGGAATATTGATGATATTGCTACGATTTTTGTGGATGATTTTAGGAATTATTATGTGGCTGGCGTTGCCGCTGATGCCGTTTATCGGGATTATTTTATGGCAATTGGGAGTTTCTGTATGGAAATAGAGCCGAGATTTAATTACGACAGTTTGCGAGCTCAGAAAGCGCGATTCTCTGTAAGGTTTGGCAATGCTTGGCATATCGTGGCGATAGCTGTCGGCGTTATGATGGTGTTGCTTGGTTTGTGGTCGTTGATTGAACACGGGGCGATTGGCTGGCTATTGTTTGGTCTGAGCGGTCCAATGATTATGGTGTCGATTTGGTGGGAAAAAGATCTTAAGACGGCGGAAATTAGTAAAAATCCTAAGACAATTGACGATGTGATGGCGGCGGATGTTTTGGGTAAATTGCCGCGCAGACCAACGCCGATTGATATTGCTGAGGCGATTACAGGTACGCGAGCTGGGCAATTTTTGTCAGTGCGACTAGGATTGACGCCGAATTTCTTGCGTAATATTTCCGTCGATGATCCGGATCGAACGGAGCAGATTTGGAAGGCGGCGATTGAAATCTGGCAGAGCACGGAAAGTCCGAAGATCACTAGCGCGGTTTTGGCGGCGGCGATAGTAAAGCAATTGCCACAACACGATTCTTTGTTGGCGAATATGAAGATCGATTTTCATGATATCGAGGAGACTATTCGATGGTACGAGCGAATCAAGGCGCTGATTGATCAATATAAAGAGAAGCCGTTAAATACGGGCGGAATTGCTAGGGATTGGTCTTTTGGTTATACGCCACTGCTGAGTCGATTTGCTCAGAATATTAGCGTCAGTGTATCTGGCGGCGCGTTTACAACTAAGTTGGCTGCGCATGAGGAGGCACTGGGGCAGATGCTTAAAACGTTTAGTTCTGGCGGGCGGCAGAATATTACGCTAGTTGGAGCTGACGGTGCGGGAAAAAGTACTGTCGTGTCGGCGTTTGCGGAAATGCTGATTGACGGACATCGGGGCGTTCCTGGTTCGCTGATGTATCAGCAAGTTTTTATGCTGGACGCGTCGTCGTTGATCAGCGTAGCGTCGGGTCGCGGGGAATTGGAAAATCTAGTCACGATGATTTTGAACGAAGCTTTCTTGTCGAAAAACGTGATTTTATGTTTGGACAATGCGCAATTATTCTTCGAAGAAGGCGTTGGTTCGGTTGACCTTAGCAATGTGTTATTGCCAATTCTGGAGGCAGGCAGACTTAGGACGATTTTAACGATGGACGATCAGCGATTTTTGCAAATTTCCCAGACTAAGCCGCAGCTTGCTCACGCTTTGAATACAATTGCAATTCAGCCGTCAAATGAACCTGAAACTATGAAAATTATGCGCGATCAATTGGTTTTATTTGAGGCGCAGCACAAAGTGACATATATGTATCAGGCGCTGGCGGAGGCGTATCGTGTTGGCGATCGTTATGTTCAAGATTTGGTAATGCCAGGTAAGGCGTTGAAAATTTTGGAGGCAGCAGCAAGTTACGCCAGCGGCGGGCTAGTGACCGCGCAATCTGTGGACGACGCGATCGAAAAGACTCTTGGCATAAAAATTTCGGTAGCATCTTTGAGCGACGAAAAGGAAAAATTGTTAAACTTGGAGTCATTAATTCATCAGCGAATGATCAATCAGACGCGAGCCGTGACGGTTGTTTCTGACGCCATTCGCCGCGCGCGTACAGGTGTTAGAAATCAGAATAGACCGATTGGCGCATTCCTATTTCTTGGTCCGACTGGTGTTGGTAAAACGGAGCTTTCTAAAGCTTTGGCGGATGTTTATTTTGGCGGTGAAGGCAATATGATTCGCTTGGATCTGAACGAATTTGTTAGACCAGATGACGTGGCTAGGTTAATTGCGGATGGTTCGCGAGATCCAGGGAGTTTGACTGCTCAAGTTCAGAAGCACCCATTCTCTGTCGTGCTTTTGGACGAAATTGAAAAGGCTCATCCACAGGTCTTGACGACACTTCTCCAGCTTTTGGATGAGGGAATATTGCGTGACGAAAATAACCGAGAAATTAGTTTTCGCGATACGATTGTAATTGCGACATCGAATGCTGGCGCGGATAGAATTCGTGAATATATTGAGCGGGGCTATCAATTGGAGCAGTTCGAGCAGACGTTTATTAACGAGTTGATTAATGCCAATTTATTCCGCCCAGAGTTTTTGAACCGTTTTGATGAAATAGTTTTGTTCCGTCCGCTAGGAAAAGATGAGTTGCTGCAGGTTGTCGATTTGATTTTGGCGGGAGTTAATAAGACTTTGGCGCCGCAAAAAATTCAAGTTGCGGTCGAGGAGGAAGGTAAGAAATTGTTGGTCGAGGCTGGCTATGATCCAAGATTGGGAGCTCGTCCGATGCGCCGCGTCGTCCAGCGAGCTGTCGAGAATACCGTCGCCAAGCAAATGCTGGCGGGAACTGTCGCACCTGGCTCAACTACAATTATCACTGCTGATCAAATTCGCCAAATTTTAGGTTCGCAATCCGCACAAATGCCGCCGGGAATTCAGAATCCGCCATTGAATAGCTAGCTCAGCCGCTCGACTGGTGTTTTTATGGTGTAGTCATAAATAAAAAACCCGTCATAATGACGAGCTATTTTGGTACACCCGGCAAGATTCGAACTTGCGACCCCTTGGTTCGAAGCCAAGTACTCTAATCCGCTGAGCTACGGGTGCGTATGAAGTTATTATATCATAGATGGCGGCCGAGTAAAATGATATACTATATGCATGGACGTTATGACTAATATATCACTGAAACAATACACAACTATGAAATTGGGAGGTGAGACTCGCTATATGGCGACGGCGGATTCTGCTGGTGATGTTGTGTCGCTATATCGTAATGCCCGAAAGGAAAATTTGCCGATTTTTGTGCTGGGTGGCGGCAGTAATGTGATTACGCATGACGAGGTTTTTGAAGGAATCGTACTGCTGAATAAGATCAAAGGTTTTGAGGTTATCTCTGAAACCGACGAAACAACTGATGTAAAAATTGGTGCGGGCGAAGTCTGGGATGAGGTTGTTGAGAAGGCTATTGGGCTTGGACTTCAAGGAGTTGAAGCTATGTCGGGAATTCCTGGAACTGCTGGAGCTGCGCCGGTCCAGAACGTTGGGGCGTACGGGCAAGAAATTGCCGACACGTTGATTAGTCTGGAGGCTTACGATTCAAAAACCGACACGATTGTAACTATTTCCGCTGACGAATGTGATTTTTCTTATCGAAATAGTATTTTTCGCGACAAGGAAAAAGGACGATATTGCATTCTGAATATTACTTTGCGATTAAATAAAGCAGAGCCGAAACCGCCGTATTATGCCTCTTTACAGAGATATATTGACGAGAACGATATTCGTGAGGTCAATTTGTCAGTGATTCGCGTGGCAGTTCTTAATATTCGTTCGGAAAAATTGCCAGACCCAGCGGAATTGCCAAGTGCAGGTTCTTTCTTCAAAAATGCGCTGGTTGAAAAATGGAAATTGGAAGAATTGCAAAGAGAATATAGCGACATTCCAAATTATGAGATGTCTGACGGAAGATATAAAATCCCGACAGGTTGGTTGATAGATAAGGCTGGCTTAAGGGGTTATCGCAGTCACGGCATGCGAGTTTACGAAAAGAATGCGTTGGTGCTCGTGAATGATTCGGCAACAGGATATGATGATTTGGCGGCGATTCGTGAGGAAATTGTGCAAATTGTCTTTGACAAGTTCGGTATAAAAATTGAGCAAGAGCCGCTAGAACTTTCCCGACAATAAGCATATGCTTTTTTGTAGATTTGCGCTACAATATTGATATGAATCGTGGGACGGGTGGCTATACGATAGTTGAAGTGGCAGTAGTTATTGTGGTTGTGTCGATTTTGGCTAGTATTGCGTTTGTTGGTGGCGGAAGATTTTTGAACTTGACTAGAGATCAGGAGCAAAAAGCTGATGTATCTGAGCTGTCCTTGAGGTTGGAACGATATTACAAATATAAAAATGTAAGCTCTATTGGACACGAGTATCCTTCCTGTGCTGATCTTATTAAGAATTTTTCATCAATTGTAGGAAGCGATTCATTAAAAAAAGAAATGATTAAATGCAGTCGTGGTGATTGGTCTGGCGGTAGTAACGGCGAATTGTTGTACGAGGCGGCAAATATAGACGATGGGGATTGTACGAAGCCGACTTCTGGTCCCATAGCTGACGTGGCGGCGGTAACTTGTGTGAAATATAACATTATATATAAGGAATTTTCGACGGGGTCGGAAAAAAGGGTAAATAGTATATGGCGCGATTAACAGGAAAAAGCGATGGATTTACTATTGTCGAAGTTGCGGTTACTCTGGTTGTTATTGGTATTTTCATGGTTGTTATATTAAGTATGCAAGCGCAGGTCAGTCAGATATCGGTTTTAAGCGCTCAGCATAATAAAGCGAGTCTTCTGGCGTATAATAATATGCGTCGTTACGCGAATGATTCCGCTCCGTCTTGGTTTAAGTGCAACACGACGTCGTCAAATACTAGGTATGAAGTTACGACAACTACTGGTAATGTCGATGGGCTACCCGGAGTAGTTAGGCAACAAATATATGCTTCAGCACCATATGGATGTAAGAGTGGAACAGTTAGCCTGGGGATGCCGATTAAAGTGGAGTCTATTGTGGAATATGGATTGCCAAGCTCTGGCATAGGTAACGGAAAGAAGGTTGTGCATGCGACGTATGTGGCGTTCTAATGAGAGCGGTTTTACTTTAGTCGAATTGGCAATGGTGATGGTTATCATTGCAATGGTCGTCGGCGTATTTAGCCAGATGCTAATTTCAGCAAATCAAAGCGCGTCTATCAGTAAGGCAAAAGTTGAGATTAGCCGAAAAATGCACAATTCCATGGATGCAATTGAAACTGACGTGCGTCAAGCTTCGCGCTTTAAGGTGAGTAGTTACGACGGAGAGGATACGTTTGCCACTGATAAAAATTTCCCCGGCGCAACACCTAGAGAGTGGGGATATAGAAGTAATCCGTATTCAAGCGGTGCCATTACTGACCCCGAGAAGAACTCACTTATACTGCTTCAATATGCTACAAATATGGGTAGAGGTGCTGATTCTAGGGAGATTGTGTATCTAAGAACTCCAAAGTTTGACTGCGGAGCAAATAAGACTCAGCAGCCGAAGTATAAAAAAATAGTCATATACTTTTTGAAGAATGGAGAATTGCATCGACGGACTATTTATAATGACTTAGTTAATTTCTCCAGTTATCCTCCAACGCCATATTCAGGGGCTGCTGTAAACTATTTTTGTATGAACAGTCTTGATGCTGATAAGTTTAAAGATCGAGCAATGAAGCTTCGTGAGGATTCGATTTTGGCGACCGGAGTTTCGGAGTTTAAGATTAATTACTATGATGGAAAAACACTGATAAGTAAAAATAGTGACGCTCCAGATAGTGATAAGAAAGCTCTTGATGGTGCGGATAATGTAGAGGTTACTTTAACAATACAGTCACCTAGCAAACAAGTTTCTGATTCGCAAACCTTAACAATACGAAAGATAAATAACCTATGATTCAACAAAAAAATGGCTATTCCTTGGTGCTGATCATACTTATGAGCACTTTTATATTGGTGCTTTTGGCTGGCGCTATGCGGGTTGTGACTCAGTCATATATTTACTCTCAGGAAGAGTATTATTATAAATTAGCCCAAGAGGCTGGCGAGGCAGGTACGGCTTACGCTAATGCTTGTTTGGATGCCAATGGAGCCGAGCAATCATGGGGCTCAGTTCCTGGCGGAATTGGTCCACTTCGTCCAGAAACCAATTGCAAGGGAGCTGTAGATTTCCCTGGTAATAGATATGTATTTGAGAATAGTAAACTAAGAACGACTTTTGAAGTCGGTGATTTGGAAGCGTCAACTAAAGGTGCGTCGTCTGGTGTGGCTTTGTCGGCTGCTACCGCTCAAATTTCATCTACTGGTCGTGTTGAAATAACAAATGGCAGTGGTGTGGTTCTTAAGACTTATACTGCTGTTGTAAAAAAATCAGTTACTTGGCCAGCCGATATTGATGCAACGCGTACAGTAAGCGGCACCAACCGTACGTGTGCGATTCTGTCGAATAATGTATGGTGTTGGGGTAAAAATAATATGGGGCAATTGGGTGATGGAACTACTAGCGACTCTAATATTCCAGTGAAAGTTCGTTCTATTGGCGATATGAGGAATGGTGAGATTATCGATATTTTTACAGCACAGAGCCATAGTTGTGTATTAACTAAATCGAGTACTGGCAGGAGAATATATTGTTGGGGCGATAATAGGTCTGGACAGCTGGGCAATAGTGATTTTGGTGGTAGCTATTCTGCCGTACCGATTGAGATTAAAGTTGTTGGCGCATCTGCAATCTCGGATTTTTCTGGAAATAAAATCAGCGCAATTGGAGGGACGGGTGATACTTCGTGCGCTATTGCATCAGGTAGGGTGTACTGCTGGGGCGGAAATGACTGGGGGCAGTTGGGTTACGGTAGTCCAGGTAGTCCCGGCCATAGCTCGGTACCAACGATGATTAATTCGGGCGGACCTAATAGAATTCCTAATAATTATTCTGCCACTAAGTTGTCAACTGGCGGATCTCGTTCGCGGACTATGTGTGTTATAACTACCGAAAAAAGGGCTTACTGTTGGGGGCAGGCTAGGTTTGGGCAACTGGGCGTTGGTCCAGTAGCTGGCGATAAGTATAGTCTAGCTACTCGAGTTAAGGGATTGGAAGATGTGACCGACATATCTCAGGATGGATATTGGTGGACAAAAGATCCTAATTATATAACTCACACCTGTGCTATCGCCAATGCAGGCAGGGTGTATTGCTGGGGCGGTGCTGGGCTTGGTCAATCTGGATCTTCAGGTAGTGGTAATCCTAAGAAGAATATTGAGCCGAAGGAAGTTCATGGCTTACCTGGAGTGGCGCTGCAGGTTGAAGTTGGCATTGCTCATTCTTGTGCCTTGATGAATGTTGGCGGCACCAAGAGAGTCTATTGTTGGGGTAGTAATGAGTTTGGGCAGCTGGGGGCAAACGAAAAAAGCACTTCACATTCATTTGCGCCTAAGCTGGTGCACGTTGGTGCGGATGGACTACCTCCTTCTGAGCGTGTAGTGAGTTTGTCTGCTGGGGCAAACCGCGGCTGTGCAATTATGTCGAATAAGCGCTCCTACTGTTGGGGATTGAATGATAATGGGCAGATTGGTGACGGAACTTCAGGTCCTGGGAATTATAGATTTAGTCCGACGGAGTCATTATTCCTTCGTCCAGTACAAAATCGATATATATATTAAAAAAACGCTTGCGCTTTTAAAAACGTTGTAGTATTATCAAGTTACAAATCAAACTAACAATTTAGGGGGCACATTATCGTGACTACAAAGAATATCAAAAATCAAGGTTTTACGCTAGTTGAGCTTTTGATCGTTATCGTGATCATCGCAATTTTGACAGTTGTTTCTTTGGTTGCATACAACGGTTTGCAAAACCAAGCAAAGACATCTACTGCTAAATCTGCTGCTGACACTGTCGCTAAGAAAGCTGAGCTATACAACACAGCTAAGAGCAAATATCCACATCAACTATCAGACTTGACTGATAAGACTACTGGAACTCCTCCTGTTTCACAGACTGGCGAACCATACTACTTGGACGAAAAGACGGTTAAAACTCCTGGCACAGCTCTTGCTGATGGTCATGCTCCAACAGAAGGGGCTAATGCTATTGAATATCACCCATGTGGTACTAATGACAGTGGTGCAGAGGTTAAATACTACAACTTCTCGACAAATAAGGTAGAAAGCCGACAAATTGGTTCTTGCTAATTAGCTAAGAAGCATATAAATAAAAACTCCGGCGTTATGTCGGAGTTTTTTGTGTGACGACTTTAATTCTAAATGTCGCGTAAGGTGTGGCAGAATTCTACGACTTCTTTACGGAGTTCAGCTAACGCCTCGTCATTATCGCGATTATCTATTGACCGCCTCATCCATTCCGCGATTTTTTCCATGTCGTCTTCTTTGGCGCCTCGCGTCGTGACAGCTGGCGTACCTAAGCGAATGCCACTTGGTCTAAACCTTGGCAGAGGATCGTCCGGAATCGCATTAGCATTCAGCGTCAGACCGATTTTATCCATGGCGATTTCCGCTTCCTTGCCATCAATGCCGAAGCTGCTGTGAATGTCCGCCAGAATCAAATGGTTGCTGGTGCCACCAGTTACTAACTTAAAGCCGCGCTTTTGCAATTCTTCCGCCAATCTTTTCGCATTTTTAACAATTTGCTCGGCGTAATCTTTGAATTCTGGCTGTAAAGCTTCACTGAACGCTACGGCTTTTGCAGCTATGGTGTGCATGTGTGGTCCGCCTTGCGTGCCAGGGAATACCGCTCGATCAATCAGCGTAGGTAAATTTTCGAGAGTTTTCTCTGGTTTTTTCAATGGATTGCCAACTATTCCTCGACTAAGAATCAGCCCGCCTCGTGGTCCACGCAGAGTTTTATGAGTTGTTGTGGTAATTACATGAAAACCGTAGTCGAACGGGTTTTTGGCAGCACCACTAACGATTAGCCCCGCAATGTGGCTCATATCCGCCATTAGCATAGCGCCAACTTCATTGCCAATTTCGGCAAATTTTTCATAATCTAACTCTCGTGGATATGCCGAAAATCCCGCCAAAATGATCTTTGGTTTGTGTTTTAAGGCTAATTGACGAATTTCTTCATAGTCAATTTCGCCAGTGTCGATATTTTTTATACCATAGCGAATGAAGTTATACTCTCTGGCACTGCGGGTGACCGGGGCGCCGTGCGTAAGATGTCCGCCGTGAGCCAAATCCATAGCCAGAATAGTGTCGCCAGCCTCGCACCAAGCGTAATAGACTGCCTCATTAGCCTGCGCGCCAGAATGTGGCTGGACGTTAGCGTGATCGGCTTTAAAAAGTTTCTTAGCGCGGTCAATTGCCAACTGTTCGACTTGATCAGTGTTTTCTTGTCCGCCGTAATAACGTCGACCAGGGTAGCCTTCTGAATATTTATTAGTGAAAACACTACCGAGCGCCTGAAGTACGTCTGACGAAACGTAATTCTCGCTAGGAATTAGTTCCAGGCCGTCCGTTTGGCGCTTTTTTTCTGCTTTTATAAGTTCTTCAATTTGCTTGTCTTTCATGACTAAACCTCCATTAATACTTATTATATCATTGCTTATATATATCATTAGTGATATAATTTACGCATGATAAAAGACAAGTATCTTCAAAAAATCGGCAATTTAATCGCTGAGAATCGTCAAAAACAAGGTTTGACACAGACGCAATTAGCTGAGGCGATTGGCACGTCACAAAGTGCTATTAATCGTATTGAAAACGGGGGTCAGAATATTAGCATTGAGATGATTGCTCGAATTAGTGAAGTGCTTAATAACAATATTGTGACTGTAAATCATTCCGGAAAAATGAATTTTAAGGTAACTGGCGGCAAAAAATTGTCTGGTGAGATACAAGTTAAGACTAGTAAAAATGCCGCAGTGGGCCTTCTCTGTGCGAGTTTGCTGAATAAGGGAAAGACGACGCTTAGGAAAGTGGCGCGAATTGAGGAGGTCAACCGAATTATCGAGGTTTTGAATTCGATTGGTGTTAAAACTCGCTGGTTGGACGGTAGTGATCTTGAGATCGTGCCGCCAGCACGCTTGAAGCTTGAAGATATGGATATTGCTGCGGCGAAGAGAACTAGGACGGTGATTATGTTCCTTGGTCCGCTACTGCATCAATATGACGATTTCAAATTGCCGTTTGCTGGCGGCTGTAACTTAGGAAAGCGCACGGTTGAGCCGCACCTTAGTGGTTTGAGGCATTTTGGAATGAATGTCACGGCGGAAACTGATTATTATCACGCAAAAACTGATGTCAATTCTGGCGATCGAACGATTTTATTGACGGAGCGGGGCGATACGGTGACGGAAAATATCATTATGGCTGCGGCGTTGTCGCCAAGCACCACCATCATCCGCAACGCTAGCCCAAATTACATGGTTCAAGACGTCTGCTTCTTCTTGAAAAAGTTGGGCGTGAAAATTGAGGGAATTGGTACGACAACCTTGAAAATCACGGGTCGTAAACGAATTAGTAAAAATCTGGACTATTATCCGAGCGAAGATCCAATTGAAGCAATGAGTTTTATTGCGGCGGCCGTGGTGACGGATTCGGAAATTACTGTTCGTCGTGCACCGATTGAATTCTTGGAAATTGAACTAGCGACATTGGCGGAAATGGGCCTTAAGTTTGAACTCAGCAAGGAATATTTTGCTAATAACGGACAAACTCGTTTGGTTGATATTAAATTACAGCGCTCCAAGCTCCAGGCTGCCAAGGACAAACTTCACGCTTTACCGTTTCCTGGAATTAATATGGACAATTTGCCGTTCTTGGGGCTTATCGCGACGGTGGCGGAGGGGCGCACGTTGGTTCACGACTGGAGTTACGAGAACCGAGCAATTTACTTTACAGAGCTAAGCAAGCTGAATGCACAAATCGAGCTGGTTGATCCGCACCGTGTTTATATCACTGGTCCGACAAGATGGAAGCCGGCTGACGTTGTTGCTCCGCCGGCGCTTCGTCCGTCTGTTGTGATACTTTTGGCAATGCTTGCTGCTCCGGGTGTATCGATTCTGCGCGATGTATATTCAATTAATCGCGGATACGAGGAATTGGCGGCGCGCTTAAATTCGCTAGGTGCTGAGATTGAAGTGATTATTGAATAGGAATTCGCTTAATCTGCGGTTCTTTTTTAGGCTGGATTTGCGGTTTTGGAAAAATAAATTTGAGATAATCTTTCATCATTCGGGCGCCGGAAATAATTGGCAAATAGTTGCTTAATTGGTGGCGGATATGCTTTTCTAACAATTGATCATTTTTCAAAATGGCGGCAGCTTTATGCATATTAACGTACAGAGATGAAACTTCGGCTTCGTAGTTTCTGCCAGTAACCTCCAAGCAGGCGATTGGCTGGACATCGGCAACGCCGCCGTCGCTGGTGGAGATGAGGAGCTTCAGATTGGCGACGTCTTTCTCCCACGAAGTACCGCACGCTTCTAGTCCGACAATAGGAATATTTATTGAGGCATCCGAGCCGATTGCTAACGCTCGCCCCAACTCTTCGTCGTAATCTTGTATGTAATGTACACGTTCCTTGAGGACTGGATCGTTGTCGATCAATTTTAATACTTTGAGCAATTTTTGATACATCGTCACGTCGCCTTGGTGAACTTTTCCTGTCAGAATATAATGCGCGTTGTGGTTAATGAGAATTTGGCGCAATGAATCTGGGTTTTCAAACGGCATATAAGGTCGTTTGTAATTGGCGAATCTTCGCTTGAAATCGAATAGTATTGCATTTTCTGGGATTTGTATGGATTTTCCGTACTGGTCTTGGCGATTCAATAGGACTCGATTCAATTCCTTTCGACCGAGTTTTTTCAAATACCTCAAATCCGCGCTACTCAGCGAATTTAATTTTTCAGAAAAATCATTTGTGGGCAGTCCAAATTTATCGATAATGCCGTGATCACGATATGTTTGCAGCGTTTCAGGCAGCACCCACGTTTCAAGATCTATTCCATTAGTAATGGCTTGAAATTTGACTTTGTCGTTGTTACGGTCGCGGAAATTTGCCACGCGGGCATGTAGTTTACTTACACCATTCTTCGCTTCAGTAAGTTCAATTGCCAAAAGATTCGGCCTCAGTCTGTCGTTGCGGAATTGCTCCATTAGCCAGCAGCGCACGGCATTGCTTTTTATATTTGGCAGAACTAATTTTTCAAATTGCGAACGATGAAATTCCGGCTCGGCCGCTTGAAGAAGCGTGTGGTTCGTGTAAAGTGTGTGCTTGCGAACGTAAACGATGGCCTCGTATAAATTCATTCCGTTAGCGCACAGCTCGTCTAGTCGTGCCAATGCAGCAAAAATCGTTGCGGTCTCATTAAGTTGAATAACAGCCGGCTTAATACCGAGGAGTTTTAATGCTTTATAGCCACCAAAACCCAGTGCCACTTCTTGGTATAATCTATGATCGCCAGATCCGTCGCCTTCGTACAATTGCCCAAAGTTAGGTTCTGAAATTGTAACAAATTGCGTTGAACCGAGTGTCTTCTTAAAAATGCTTAAGCTTGCGTCCGGAAAACCGTTCGAACTTACAAAAACTTCGTCAATATATTCAAATCCGTAATCTTGAGGTGAAACGGATTCCGAAAACTCTTCTTGTGCGAGGTCGGTGATCTTCTGGTGTGATTCGCTACGATAAAACGGCGTTACTACTACGAATGGAACTTCCAATTTTTCAGCTACACGTCGCGTGTCCGCTGCCAAAACTCCAAGTCCGCCGCCACCTTTAATACCGTTGGATTTATCATAAATTTCCATTGTCCAATAGACATATGGTCGGTTTTCGGACAATTGGTGTGTCAAGCTGCTTCGTTCAATCACGTCATAAAATTCGGACGCATCTTCAATGTCATGCGGTTGGTATTTTGGCTTTTCTGTATAAATATATGGATCCATCGATGCCCTTTATGGATTGAAATTGTCTAACTTGGTGCGGGTGGGGAGAATCGAACTCCCATCTCAAGTTTGGAAAACTTGCATACTAACCGCTGTACTACACCCGCAAGCTTTTACTATTGTAGCAGAAAGATGTTATAATGTGAATACGCCCTGATAGCTCAGTTGGATAGAGCAGGAGACTTCTAAGCTCAAGGTCGTAGGTTCGAATCCTACTCGGGGCGCCATTTCATATAACTAATGGGGGATATATGGATGCGAATAAAAAACCGCAAATGACGCGGGAAATGATGGAAAGGCTATATGGTCGTATGAATACGTTGAGCGACAACAGCTCTAGAGCGTATGGGGATACGGGCAGAATGCTGACCGCTAATCGTAGCGTGAATTCGGAGCGCCGATATATTAAGGGATATGGATCTTCGATATCGGCCAATAATTCTTACAATCGAAGACGATTTGGTGCGGAAATAGGTGTAGCGCCTCGGTCGAGAGTCGCTAACAATAATCCTGATGACGCTGGCTTGTCTGGCGGTAATCGACGAGTCAATGGTTTACAAAATAATAATGTTCAGTCAAGCGTGGACAATTCTCGTCAATCGTTTAATGCTAATCGAATTACTTTTCGTGAGCCGCCTTCTCGCGGATATAATCCGTTTGGATAAATAAAAAATCCTCACTTCAGTGTGAGGTTATTTTTTGGAGGGCCAGGAGGGGCTCGAACCCTCGACACCCTGCTTAAGAGGCAGGTGCTCTAACCAGCTGAGCTACTGGCCCACGATTTCATTATACAACAATTAATAAAAATGTCTACCGTTTTATTGAAAATAATTTATCGGTGTGAATAAATTGTCGTAAAACTTGGGGCGAATGATGGGGTTCGAACCCACGGCCTCCGGAGCCACAATCCAGCGCTCTAACCAAACTGAGCTACATCCGCCATGACCCAAGCTTTTCAAATTATAGCACACACTATATCTGTACTCAAGATGGTAAAATTGCTATACTTAATGACAATGAGAGAACTAAATGGCTCAGAATTAGCTGGATTTATCAAGGAGCGCCAGGCGAAACAGGTGCGAGCTTTAAGACAGGCTTGGCGTATTAATCCTCGTTTGGCGATTATTACTGATGTCGAAAATCCAGTCATTGAAACGTATATGCGTTTGAAACAGAGATATGGCGCTGATATTTTGATTGACGTGGAGATTCATCGAGTCTCTGCGGGCGGTGCTTTGGAGGTGATTCAAGAATTGAACAATCGAGACGACGTTCAAGGAATAATTCTGCAATTGCCGATTAGTAATCCTGAGCAGACCGAGGAATTACTCGAGAGTATTCGAGAAGATAAAGATGTTGACGGTTTGCGTAAAAAGGCGATTTTTCAGGCGGCCACGCCAACGGCTATTAGCTGGCTGCTGGCTGGATATGGCGTTGATTTGAAAGGAAAAAAAGTTGCAATTGTCGGGCGAGGTCGTTTGGTCGGCGCCCCTCTCGAGAGGATGTGGCTAAAGTCTGACGTCGATGTGACGGTTTTTGAAAAAGGTGACGATTTATCTCAATTGATAAATTACGATATTATCGTGTCGGCAACTGGAGTTCCAGGGCTGATTAAAAGTCAGATGATTAAGACTAAGACGGTCGTTGTTGACGCGGGAACTGCTTCGGAAAATGGAAAAATTGTTGGCGACGTATCTGAAGAAGTGCGTCAGCGCAATGATGTAATTATTACACCAAAAAAAGGCGGAGTTGGTCCATTAACGGTTTCTGCGCTGTTTGATAATGTAATTACGGCTTGTCTAAAAATTGCGAATCAATCAAAAAGTTAAGCAGCTTTTATGGCAGCTTTAACCTGCTCGACAACTTGGCGCGGTGTAAGGTTTGCTTTTACGATGTAGCTATGAATTCCTAATTTCTTCAAATCGCGCGGAGCTTCTTCTTCGCCGAGATTAGTGAGGACGATAACGGGAATAGTTTTTCCCCAGTCTTTAGACCTAATTCGCTTTAAGGCCTCCGCGCCGTCCATTTCCGGCATTTGTAAATCTAGCAAAATAATATCTGGCTGAAACTTTTCGACTACTTCTATGCCAATTTGTCCGTTGGCAGCCAAGCGAACGTCAAACCCGTCCGATTCGAACTTCATTCGATACATCTGGCTGATGGTAGGGTCGTCTTCAATGATAGCGATTTTTATCATGCTCTAAGTATATCATATAAACTGTGCTATAATTTCTGGCATGGAAAACTTTAGAGGCGAATGGTATATTGCGGAAGCGGGTGATTTTCTTAATGGAGTTGATCATGAAGCTAATAAAAAATTAAATAAGGAAATTGTGGATCTTAGGAGTGAGGATTGCAGGGTTGAAATTGGAGAAAAGACCGACCCTGCATATAATAATCCGGATAAAATTCAGGACATATACAATTATCTGGAACAAGGCGGAGCAGAATTAAAGGATATTCGTAAAGATATTATCCATATAAATTTGGCGGCGGTAGCACTTGCGAGTGTCCTAGAAAAGATTCCTTTTGTAAGAGAAAATAAATGGAGTAATATTGTAGATGCTTATCTAGAGACTTTTCGTGATAAATTTCTATACGGTAAAGATCAAACTGATTCGCAGCCATGGCATAATCAGCGAGGTTCCGCACTGACATTTTTGACAATTTCTGAAGCTGAGTATTTAAGTGTTTTTGGCAAAAATGGCGAAATATTGTCAGAAGGTAAATATCCAACTATGAGTGGTCCGCTGCTGGATGAGTCGGTATTTGATGAGAAGATTAATGGCTTGCCGCTGACGGAAGTTATGGTTCAAGATAAAATCAACAACGGCGTGGATAAAGCGACGGCCATTGAAGAAGTAGAGAAGAGAATTAGTGAAGTCCGAGAGTTTATTCAGGCGCCGGTGACGGAGAAGTTTTCTAACGTCATTCGGCACTGTGCGGATTCGCTTGGTATTCGTGAGCGAGTGGAAACAGTGAATGGCCTATCGATTGATCATTTGAAGAAAGTGGCAGAAAAAGAGAATCGTTCAATTGACGATATGTTGGTGATGAGTTTTGGTTGCGGAACGGGACTGGCGACTTTGAAGATGCTGAAAAAACTTAAGAATGAAACGGGTGAGGCGCCGACGGTAATTCTGCTGGACCAAGATCCGTTGTCTCTAGCCGCGGCGCAGAGCTTGGCTAAGAAATGGAATTTGGAAGATAAGATTGAAGTTCATTGTGAACGATTATTCAGTAAGCTTGGCAAACCTCTGAGTTTGGAGGGAGTTTTGGGCAATCGTAAGCTGGATATCGCGGAAGATTCTGGCTTGCGAGAATATTTGCCGGATGGCGTTTATAAACAATTGACGCGAGAATCATTGAAATTTTTACGAACTGGTGGACTGATGATCACTGGCAACATGAACGTAAATCGCCCACAAAAAGAATTTTTGCATGGACTAATGGGGTGGGTTCCAAAAGTTAGGATGCGTTCAATTAAAGAAGGCTTCAAATTGCTCCAAAAATCTGGCATACCAAAAGAATCTATTAAAGCTACAGTTGCTGCAAGCGGCGTTTACACAGTTTTTGCGATTGAAACGTAGAATAAAATGCTATAATAAGCATTAGTATGATGATACGAGCATTAGTGCTAGGATTGGTTGCGTTAATGGCGCTAATTTTGGGTGTGCTTGTACTTAAAAAGTCGAAGCGACGCCACGATGCGAAGCATTGGTTTTTTCTGGTTTGTCTATGTTTGGCTGTGTGGTCAGCTGGACTTGAGGTGTTTTCTTTGGCAGACAATGGTGTAGTATTAGACACTGCATCCAGATGGTTTTATGTCGCTTCGGCTGTTTTTTGTCCTGCGTTGGCTATTTTTACTACAAAATCATTTCTCCCATCGACAAAATCGACAAAGAGTTTTATTTGCGCGTCTAGTATACTAATAACGATTTTTTCGCTGTATATTATTTTGGTGCCTGAATTTATTATTAATACATCAGAAATCGTCACTCCAGTAGATTTTTCTCGAATTCCGATTCATGCGGTCAACTATGTTATTTTTGCAACTTTTTTCTCGGTATTCTTCTTAATTTCTATGTGTTTTGGGCATATAGCGTGGCGCAAATCAGATCCTGTTCGACGCAAGCAAGTCGCGATTTACATGATTGGTTTGTTGATATGTAGCATTCCTGGCTTTGTAGTAGATCTGTTTCTTCCGGCGCTTGGTGATTATCGATATATATGGATTGGTCCAATTGCTACGATTATTTTCTTGTTTGCAATTATGTATAGCATTGTCAGATACCGATTGATGGACGTAAAAATGGCGGTGGCTCGAAGTGTCTCGTATATGTTGCTATTAATCACGCTAGCTGTCGTCTACGTGATTTCTGCATATGTCATTTCAATTTTGGTTTTCCAACGCAGTCTGACGGTTGATAGCCACGTAAATCTCATGAATATGATTTTGGCTATGATTTTGGCGGTTATGTATCAGCCGGTGAAGAAAATCTTTGATAAATTTACTGATAGGGTTTTTTACTACGGAGAATATGATGCCGATACATTTACGCGTGAGATTAGTAAAATATTAACCTATACGGCGGACCTGCAATTGCTAACTCGACGTGTTGGCAATTATATAGCGACTTCTCTTAAGGCGGAAAAAGTAGCGTTTTGTATTCCAGAAAAAGGAATATACGGTCGGGCGGGTCGGCGACGAATATCTGTTGTCGAGGAAGATGTTCACAGGATTATGGATTACTATTATAAGAATTGTAGTTTTCCGGAAGTTATTTTGGCAAATCAAGTAAAGGATCCAGAACTGAAGAAACTTTTGGATATTCATCGCACGAAAATTGTTATGCCTCTGCTGCATCAAAATCAAGAAACGGGAATTCTATTTCTGGGCGAGCATAAGAGTTTGGGCTATAGTTCTCGTGATATTGAAATGCTGGAATCGATTGCTGGGGAACTGGCTGTGTCGATTCGAAATTCTTTGTCATTGGAAGAAATTAATGAGTTGAATAAAAGTTTGCAGCGTAAAATTGACGAGGCGACGAAAGAATTGAGGTTCAGTAATCGACAGCTTCAGCGACTGGACGAGGCGAAGAACGAGTTTATTTCTATGGCCTCACATCAGTTAAGAACACCGTTGACTAGTATTAAAGGTTATCTGGATATGATGCTGGAGGGTGATTTGGGGAAGATTACACCGACGCAACGTGCAGTTCTTAGAGAGGCGTTTTCTTCGAGTGAGCGTATGGTGAGGCTGATTAATGATTTTCTCAATGTTTCTAGGCTTCAGACTGGTAAATTTAATATTGTTAAGCAGAAGATAGACGTTGCTCAAATTCTTCGGGATGAAGTTGCTTTGCTTAAGGTTGTAGCTGATCAGAGATCTGTCGAAATGGACCTAAAGATTGATAGAAAAGTTCCATTGATTACGGCTGACTCTGAGAAGATTCGTCAAGTTATGCTGAATATGATCGACAACGCTATTTACTATTCAAATCCGCATAAAAAGGTAATAATTTCTCTAAAAAATAATAATGGTGCGATTGAATTTACGGTGAAAGATTCGGGAATTGGTGTGCCAAAATCAGAGCAAGCAAATCTGTTTGGTAAATTCTTCCGCGGCACAAATGCCAGAAAAAAGCGACCAGACGGCACTGGTGTTGGTTTATTTTTGGCGAGGAAAGTTATTTTATCGCACGATGGTGAAATGATCTTTGAATCAGAAGAAGGAAAAGGTAGTACTTTTGGGTTTAAGTTGCCAGTTCGTTAATGAAACAGGCTCAGTATTCCAGAAATAACGATAATTAAAGCAATTGCAACGAGTCCCACTATACCAATGGTGTGAATGAGCTTTTTCCGATCAAAAAACCATTGAGATAATTTGGAACGATTCGTCGCTGTAATCCTTGTTACCTTTGGTCGTTGAGATGTCGCGTCCATCCCAGAATATTTTTTATTGCGCTTTTTCTTCTGCTTTGTCATGGAAATATTATACATTAATAGATAACGGCGGAGAAGTGGCTGATTTGCTATAGACAATTCGACGATAATTTGTTATGATATCTGAAGTCGTGGCCTTATCGTCTAACGGTTAGGACACCAGGTTTTCATCCTGGCAATCCGGGTTCGATTCCCGGTAAGGTCACCATAAAGGGATTTATATTCCGTTCGGATTTGAAACAGCTCGTTTACCTCTGGTAGCGGGCTGTTTTTGTGAGTTTCAAACTTTATTTCATCGTAAGTTGGAATTTTATTGAAGATGGCAGCGAAAAAGCCGCCCATTCGGACGACCGTTTCCGTTTTAGTTCCGATTTGGTGCGATTTTACGCCCAAGCTTGAACCTGTTTTGAAACAAAAGCCAAATGATTTTAGCCGTGCCGCACACCAGCCCAGAAAACCCTTTACCTTTTTCTAGTAAAATTACGGCGGAGAAAATTACAAAAATGTGCAAAGGGTTTTCTGGGCTGGAGCTACCTATTACTGACTAACATACTCAAGTGCCGCGATAAGTGTTCTGAAATACAATTCACCTTGAGGCACTAAGTTATTAGCCGCCGCGTCCCGGGTGATTTCTTTGAAATTATCTAGCGAGCGCCATTCGTACGAATCAACCTCGCCATCGACAAAGGTGAAGTTTTCATCGCCACTGAGCTGGTAAAGAAACACATTTACGATGTCTCGTGGGTCTTTCTCGATGATGCGAACAGCTTGCACAAAATGCAGTTCAGATTCATCAATTGTAAGCCCCATTTCCTCTTTAGTCTCTCGCACAGCTGCTTGCACTGGTGTTTCTCCGATATTGATATGCCCGCCTGCCGAAATATGAAACCAGCCTGGCTTATTGGGCTTTGTCAATGAACGCTTTTGTAGCAGTATGCTCACCCCGCCTTCGTCAATCTTCCAAAACCACACATGAGCGTTGCTCATGACTAGGCTTTTATCAGAGTTAAACTCTTCTTTGGGCGCGCCTTTGCCGTCTACAGGCGTGCCGTTGTTATTGTAAATTTGCCATAATTCGTTGTCGTGCATATATGGTATCCTCGCTATAATCTATTCTAGTATCTAGATACCAGTATACGTGATAGACGGGGTTGTCGTCTATTCTTAAGAAGTATGCTAGAATATGCGAATTAATAACCTATTTTTGCGCAAATAACTAATTGCTTATTGTGGCGAGCTTCTTCATTGTTGTTTCGTAGTTTCTTTGGCGGCGGACTCATTGTCAGTCTGAGACATCATTTCAGAATAGGCTTCAAGTATATCGCTCTCCTTATATTTCGGTTTATGTGAGCGTTCGATTGCATACCAGATTGTTACGGGTATCAGCAGGACGGTGTTTATGCAATATATAGTAATTGCGGCTTCTATGGACCCAACGATATTTATAAATACTCCAGTATAGAATAAAAAGAAAATAATTACAGTAGTTGATCCGAAAATAAAGAACAAAATTTTTGAGATAATATATTTATCTATTTCTGGCATAATATTTTATATTCTAGCATTAAGAAAATGGGTAGGCTAGTTTATGTGGTTATGTTGACCGTACGGATAGCTATCGGCTATAATAATGCTAATGGTAATTTTATATGGAATGTAATAATACGGGTGCTCTAGTCGCGCAGGCTGATAAGATTGATAACCTTGATAACCTTGATTTCAGACCGATCGCCATCAAGGCTACGAATGTAATCAAGAAGTATAAAGTTGGCAAGCAAATAATTAGAGCTATCGATGATGTTTCAGTAGACATTCACGAAGGTGAATTTGTGGCTCTTGTTGGTCCAAGCGGCAGTGGTAAAAGCACTTTACTGCATTTACTTGGTGGACTAGATAAGCCTACGTCTGGTGGGATTGTTGTAGGAGGGAAAAACGTTTCCAGTATGAATGACCGTCAACTGTCTAAGTTTCGCAACCAGACAATTGGATTTGTTTTCCAATCGTTTTATCTGCAGCCTTTTTTGACGTTGCGCCGTAATATTGAAGTCGCTTCAATGCCTCAGCGCATGAGACGGGCGGAGCGCAAGCTACGTATTGAATCATTAGCTCGACAAGTTGGCCTGTACGATCGACTAAGTCACCACCCTCACGAACTTTCCGGTGGGCAGATTCAGCGCGCTGCTATTGCTAGAGCCTTACTCAATAGGCCGGCTATTATCCTGGCAGATGAACCAACTGGCAATCTGGATTCTGCCAATAGTCGCGATATTATTAGTTTATTCCAGCAAATTCGAGAGCAATATCATGCAACGATTATTATTGCTACGCACGATAATGAAATTGCCGCCCAGGCTGATCGTGTCATTGCCTTAAAAGATGGGAGATTGTGTGATTAGACTAGCTGATATAGTACTGTTGACTTATACAAAATTACGCGCTCGTAAAATACGTACATTTATTACGGTATTGTTGGCGAGTATGTTGTTCGGCGTCCTTATTTCAGCTTCCCTGATTGCTAATGGTCTCTTTCGTGGTATTGATTCGTTTCGTAAAGAGGGGTTGACTAGTCGTTATATCGTAAGTGTCGCTAACGCGCCATCAAGTGTCGATGGGTTTTATAAGACTATTCGTGACCCTAATCTTATTGCCGAGGCGAAAAAACGCTATGAACTACTCGTTTCACAAAAAGCTACCGAGTCAAAGCGACTTAATCTGGGATATTCCTATATCAATGATCGGCCGCCGTATTCACAGTCTGCTGACGGTACTGTGCAGCTATCCATTAATGACCAAAACGGTATTACCGCTCAATTACTAAAAGAGAAATATAGCGCCATGCCGGCTTTTGACGATGCAAAACTCTCTCGTTTAGCTAAGGAATATGGTGCTATTAAATTTTTTACTGAAGAATTTTATAGTGTCAAAAAAGGCTCGGCACTAGTACCTCTTATTGACGGCAAAGAGTTGTTCTTTGACACTTCGGATGAAGCGGAGGTGAATGCTAATTATGAAAATCCTCCTGTAAATAGCTCAAGTATTGTTATTGCACCACCTGAAATTACAGATAATATTATGCTTCCTAACAATGCTGGTTGGAAGCCTGACGGGTCGAGTTTACCTATAATCTTACCGCAAAATGTTATTGAGCGCTTACTGAAGCTGGAAAAGTTGCCGGCAAGTGCGAGTGCTGAGGCTAAATTTGAGCGCCTTAAAAATATTCGTGACAATATAACTAACTTGAGTTTTAAAATGTGTTACCGAAATAGCGCCTCGCTGGAGCTGATACAGCAGACCTTGCAGCAAAATAAAGAGATCGCAGCAAATCAAAATAACAAGGACTATAAAAAGCCAAGCCTTTTGTATGGACTACCCAATCCTACAACATGTGAAAATGCTCCTGTAATAAGTGACAAACGTACGGCAGAGGAGAAGAAGCAAGCGGCAAACCAAAAGCTGTTTGATACAAGATTTGGTAAAGAAACAACCGCTGTAAGCAAATTTATTACTTTTAAAGTGGTTGGCATGTCTCCTGGCGATAGTGAAGTACTAAATCCAGAACAGAAACAGCAGCGCGAGAAGGCTCGAACTACTAACGATATGATTTCTGGAGTATTACGCACGGAAGGTGTTGGGCAGGTTATACCGCGCTTACTATACGATAAGCTACCTAATAAAGCCGATTATGCTGATTTATTTACATATGAGCCACTTTATATTATGGGCAATGAGGATAATAAACATCGTTTTGTTGAGTTTGCAAATGCCAGTGATGCGCAAAAGTTTATAGATGAGCAGGGCTGTACTGTCCAGTATGATAATTCTTGTAAGCCGATTGGTCGTTTATATCAATCTAATTTGGCATTTAGTAATAGCGTTGCTTTGGATGATATGCAGAATATATTTAAGCAGTGGTCGGTCTATGCTATGCTGATAGTTATAGTATTGGCTGCGCTTATTATGTGGATTACTATCAGTCGTACAATTGTGGATGATAGACATGAGACGGCGGTATTTCGTGCTATTGGCTTTAATCGTATTGATATCGTGTCGATATATATACTATATACGATAATTATATCTATATTAGTAGCTATGTTCGCTCTTGCTATCGGCTTTATCGGTGCGTATCTCTTGGATAAGCAATTCGCACCACAGCTTACGGCACAGGCGCAATATAGCTTCGGTTCTATTAATTCAAATAGAGCGATACGACTTATAGCCGTGGATATGCGACAGATAATCTTTATTGTAAGTACGTGTATTCTCACTGGATTGTTTAGTGCTATGTTGCCATTAATACGCAACATGCGTCGCAGTCCAATTCGAGACATACGAGAGTTTTAGTGGCTCTTTTACTACTATTACATGTGCCGATGCGGGATACATCAGGAACTGTAGGATCGGGTAGCTCGCGAGAAGACCTGAGCCAAGTCTATAAACTGGCTCTTTTTTCCTGTCGAGACACTATGTTGTTGAGCTGCATTTTGCAATGGTGTATGTTAGAGGTCAGCTGTTTTTTTGTTTCTTCTGAATTTGCTATAGTTGATTTTATTAAACGTATTCTCAATATTTAACAAGTATTACAAGTCTCCTTGACGCCATTTTTCATCACTGTTATTTCGTGGTATAATTTTAAAAATGAGTGATAATATATTTAAACGAACAAAAATATTAGCAACAATTGGGCCAGCAACGTTCAGCCAAGAAAAGGTTTACCAATTGTTGGAGGCCGGCGTTAACGGCATCCGTATGAACTTTAGCCACGGCGCTAATGAGGAGAGAATTGAGCAGATCAATTGGGTGCGCACAGCTAGTAAACAGTTGGGCAAGCCCGTCGCAATCCTACAAGATTTGCAAGGTCCGAAGATTCGCCTGGGCGTTTTGAAAGATAACATGCTGAATGTTAAGGTTGGCGATATGTTGGTCTTGGATTCAGAAATTACTGATCATGACGGCAGCTTCAATTTGCCAGTGCAGTACAATTTGGCGGAGAAGATGAAAGTCGGCGAGCCACTTTACATGTTTGACGGCAAGATTAGGACGGTTGTACGAGAAATTGTTAGCCCAACTGCAATTCGCGTAGAAGTTCAGAACGACGGTTTTTTGATGAGCCGCAAGGGTTTGAATTTGCCAGACACAGATTTTGGTGGCGACATTCTTACTCAGAAAGATATTAACGATTTGGAATGGGGTGCAAGCCAAGATTTTGATTATGTTGCATTGAGTTTTATTCAAAAAGCTGATGACATTATTGATTTGCGTCGTCGATTGACAGACCTGGGTTCGACAGCCAATATTATTGCCAAGATTGAGACTAAGTCTGCCGTTGATCCAGAGAATTTGGAGGAAATCGTTAAGGCTAGTGACGGTATTATGGTTGCTCGCGGCGACTTGGCGGTGGAAGCTGGTGCGGAAATTGTCCCAGTTGTACAGCGTCGAATTATTGCCTTGTGTCGTAAATATTGCAAGCTAGTAGTCGTTGCAACACAAATGATGGGTAGTATGGTTGATAATCCAGAGCCGAGTCGCGCTGAAGTAAGCGACGTTGCTAATGCCGTAATTCAAGGCGCTGACGTAGTTATGCTATCTGACGAAACCGCCAATGGTAAATATCCTGTTGAAACCGTTCGCGCGATGCGCAAGACTATTATTTACACTCAAGAACACAGTGAAGTAATGTTGGTAGAAAAGGCTGAAATGCGTGAAAAAACTGACGCGATTTTAAGCTACACGGCAGCTCAATTGGCAAGGAGAATTAAGGCTCGAGCTATTATTGCGGAAACGCACACTGGTGCTACTGCAATTAACGTTGCCGCATATCGTCCCAACTTACCAATTGTTTGTGTGACCGAAGATGTGAAGACCGCGCAAAAGTTGGCGCTAAGGTATGCTTCTCGTCCATATGTTCGACCAAACGATCCAAATGCAGCAACTAAGCTAGCTGACGAGTTGAAACAAGAAGGCTATTTCGGCGCAGACCCAGTTACTGTTGTGCTTGTTAGTGGCCACAATCCAGAGCCAGGTAAAACTGACAATATCCAAGTCAAAACGTTGTCATAAGGAGAATTTGGGTGGGCAGAAAATTTCCGAAGCAAACAATTCGCGATGTTGATCTACGTGGAAAAACTATTCTTCTGCGAGCAGATTATAATGTGCCACTAACAAAGCGTGGTCAGATTTCTGATGATCTAAGAATTCGCGCTTCGCTGCCCACGCTCCGATATTTGCTGGAGCAGAATTGCAAGATTGTTATCATGTCTCATCTGGGGCGACCAAAAGGTAAGGATCTTAAGCTTAGCTTGAAAGTTGTCGCAGATCACCTGTCTAAGTTGCTGAGCCGTCCGGTAGAATTGCTGGATGATTGCGTGGGCGAGGCTGTTCATCAAGCTGTTCGCCGCGCGCCACGAGGCAGTATTCTTATGTTGGAGAATTTACGCTTTTATGACGAGGAGGAGGCTGATGATTTAACATTTGCCAAGTCAATTCAACGCGCTGTCCGAGCGGATTATTTTGTGCAGGACGGATTTGCGGTCGCACACAGGGCGCATGCCAGCACTCATGCGATTACATTGTGTGTTCCAGGATTAGCGGGATTACTATTAGAAAAAGAATATGTAACTATCACCGAGGCGATGAATAAGCCAAAACGTCCGTTGGTTGCGGTTATTGGCGGCGCGAAAGTTAGCGATAAAATATTACTGATTAAGCGTCTAATTAAAAAGGCGGATCGGATTTTAATTGGCGGCGCCATGTCAAACACGTTTTTACATTGTCGTGGATCTAATGTCGGCAAGAGTGTGTTTGAGCCAGGAATGGAAAAGGTTGTCGCGGAAATTTATGATTTGGCAGCGGCTAAGGTTGGCGCAGAGAATGTTGACAATTTTTTGGTATTGCCGATTGACGTGGCGGTTGCGCCAGAGATTTCTAAGGATTTTCCTCGTCAAGAAGTTAATATTGATAAAATAAAGAACTCAGATATGGCGCTGGATATTGGAAGCCAGACAATTGAGAAATTCACGAAAATACTGGCTGACGCGAAGATGGTTATTTGGAACGGTCCGCTGGGCTATGCTGAAATTGATAATTTTGCAATCGGTTCAGCGCGAGTGGCGCTAGCTATTGCCCAGAATAAAGGAGTTGTTTCAATAGTCGGCGGCGGAGATACAGCTGATTTTATATTGAAATGGGACGGACATGACGGTGCCAATTTTACCCATGTTTCCACCGGTGGCGGAGCTAGCATGGCCTTGATGGCTGGTAAAAAATTGCCTGGAATTGAAAGTTTACTAGACGCATACGGTTTGAGGTGATAAACTAAGCATAAGGATTATCTCATGAGAAAAAAGTTAATCATTGGTAACTGGAAAATGAACTTCAATATGCAGGAGGCTAGCTTATATTTGCATAAGCTGATGAACACGCTGCCATCGCATAGAGATGTTGAAGTGGTGCTGGCGCCTACTATTTTGACGCTACAGAGTTTGAGTTTACAAATTAATCGTCGAATCGCTAAGTTGGCGGCTCAGAATTGCTATTGGCGAGATTCGGGGGCGTACACGGGAGAAATTCCAGCGGCGCATCTTCGTGGAATTGCTGATTATGTGATAATTGGACATTCGGAGCGTCGCTATATTTTCATTGAAAGCGAAAAAGACATTCGGCTGAAAGTTCAGGCGGCAATTCGAAATCGTATTCATCCGATTCTGTGTGTCGGTGAAACGATTCAAGAGAAGACTCTTGGCGAAACGAAGGATGTTCTGGCTGATCAATTGACTAGCGGTCTGGCTAATGTGACGGCGGACGAGTTGGATGAAGTAGTCGTCGCATATGAGCCAGTTTGGGCGATCGGTACTGGCGACAGCGCTAAAGCGTCTGATGTAAAAAAAGCTACACAGATGATTCGACGACATATTTCTCATTTGTACGGTAAAAAAGCGGCGGAATCAGTTCGAGTTGTCTATGGTGGAAGTATTACGTCAATAAACGCCGCAGATTATTTAGCAATTGATGAACTTGATGGTTTATTGGTTGGGGCAGCCAGTTTGGATGCATATCAATTTAAGGAGATAATCTCGAAAGCACATAAAGGTTAAAAAATAGGGGGCATATGACAGATATTGATTTTGATGAGTTGGATAGAGCGGTAAGCTCTCTTATGGATAAGCAGCGAGAAAAGGAAGCTCCAGCGGTGGCTAATGAAAATAATAGCGAGGTTTCTGTGTCTGCATCTGTAGAGGAAAAACCTGTACTAGAGAACTCTATTGGTACTAGTTTTGCACCTCCAGTAACTCCATTTACGCCTTCGTCTGTTGCTTCTGCTCCTTTGTCATCGATCTCTCAGCCTGAAGCAAAAAAAGAGCCTTCTAGCGACAATACGATTCCTAAAGAGGTTGATAGTCCTACGAGCGAAAAAGTTGCTAACGACTCAATAGCCAACAGAACTCCTGGCGTGACCGCTAGCGAAGTCAAAGCTGCGCCGTTAGTCGCGAGACGCTCGACTGGTCGTTTCATGGATGTTGTTAGACCTTCATCTGTTAGCGCTATCCAAAAACCTGCCGCTCCCGCTCCGTCCCGAACTGGCACGACAATTCAGCCTTCGCCTGATTTGGTGGACGTGATTAGCGCAAATAATAGGCATTCTGCGGTAAGAAAAGAAATGTCTGATATAGTTGCTCAACCGGATAATCTTAGTGACACCCCTGATCTTAAAGATGTGCATAATGAATCTACTTTTGCGGAGATTGAAGATGCGCCCGCTGAGGAGCTGTCATTGACTGATAAGATAGCGCAATCGTTAGCTGTAAGCAATAGTGAAGCTCCTGCTGCACCGATGACTACGCCGCTGGAGTCTCCGTTTATTGCTAATGTTGAAGTGGAGAAGCGACCGCTTGGTTCTGTTAACCAAGCTATGACTAGTTCTGAGATGAATAGTGATGAAGATGCGTCTATGTCTGCTGATTCTGAGGATGTAAAATTGGAACATCAATACAATACCAATTTATCTAATTACAGCATGAGTGAAAATTCTTTGGGCGATGCACCCGACTCGCCAATGGATTTGAGTCCAGAAATTATAGCAATTGAGGAGGCTGGCGTTCCTGAAGATTCAGACGATAAAATGTCCACTGACATTGACAGTTCTTTGATTGAATCTTCTGAATTGTCATCCGAAAAAGAAACTATGGATTCTGAGCCAGCACCGATGTTTGCCGCCGTATCTACAGAGGTCAAACCTTCAGCCGACAAAGAAAAGAAAAAGTCCGGATTATTAATAGCGTTGCTTATTGTTCTATTTTTGGCAATTGGTATGGCTGGCGGCGCTGTTTCGTACTTTTTGCTGATAAAATAGATATATGTCTAATTTTACTGACGGATTAAATAGCGAGCAGGCTCGAGCGGTAACGCACGCTGATGGGCCACTGTTGATTTTGGCCGGAGCTGGATCTGGAAAGACTAAAACTCTAACTCATAGAATCGCTTATTTGATTGGCGAGTTGAAAATATTTCCTAGTCGAATATTGGCGGTTACATTTACTAATAAAGCCGCGAAGGAAATGCGTCAGCGATTGGCGCAAATATTGGGTGAAGATTCTGAAAATCGGCAATTTATGCCGTGGATGGGAACTTTTCACAGTATTTGCGTGCGAATGTTGCGGATGGATGGTGAAAATATTGGTCTGAGCAAGCGATTCTTAATTTACGATACCGATGATCAAATAAGCTTGATGAAGCAAATTATGAAGGCTCGCGGCTTGACGGATAAAGATATTAAACCTCGCGCTGTACTTTCGGTTATTTCAAACGCTAAAAATGAAATGCGAAATGCTGAGGATTTTTCGGCTTCGACTCGCGGTCCAAGAGAGCAGAAAATAGCTGAATTATTTTTTGCTTACGAAAAAGCCTTGAAAGATGCTTCGGCGTTGGATTTTGATGATTTATTAATAAAAACCGTTGAATTGTTACGAAACAAGCCGGATATCCGTCATAAATGGCAGCAGCAATTCGAGCATATTTTGATTGACGAGTATCAGGATACGAATGCGGTGCAATATGCGCTAATTAAGCTGTTGGTTAATTCGCGTCGCAATTTATGCGTGGTTGGTGATGACGCTCAGTCGATTTATAGTTTTCGCGGGGCTGATTATACTAATATTCTCAATTTTGAGCGTGATTTTCCAGGTACGACGGTGGTTAAACTGGAGCAAAATTATCGTTCGACTGGCGCGATCTTGAATATGGCAAATGCGCTGATTAGTCATAATATTCATAGAACTGATAAAAATTTATGGACAGCGAATGGCGACGGTGTTGAGCCGAAATTATGGCAATTATACAATGAGTCCGAGGAGGCTTTGGCGATTGCGAATGAGATTCAGGCGCAAATTGCGAACGGTCGTCAATATGGTGACGTGGCGGTGTTGTATCGAACGAATGCGCAAAGTTACGCAATTGAGCGAGCCCTGCGTCAGAGTTATATTCCGTATAAAATCGTCGGCGGTCTGCGATTTTTGGATCGAGCGGTCGTTAAGGATTTATTGGCATATCTTCGATTGTTATATCAGCCGAGTGATCGAGTTAGTTTTTTGCGAATTGTGAATACGCCAAAACGTGGCGTTGGCGCGGTGAGTATTTCTAAGTTTTTGGACTGGAATGACGCGTCGGGGAAAGACATAATTAGCGGGTTGCTGGCGGTTGAAGAGGCGGATACTTTGACGGCGCGTGCGAAACGTCCGTTGCTAGAGTTCGGCCAAAAGCTGCATGATTTGCAGCAGGAAATTGACGGATCTCCGGCCGAACTGATTGAAAAAATTATGAAAAGTACTGGCTATGAAGATTTTATAAACGACGGAACGTCGCAAGCTGAAGAGCGAATGGAAAATGTCGGCGTGCTTTTGTCAGAGGCGAAGGCTTACGTTGACGTGGCGACGTTTTTGGAAGAGATGGCCTTGATGTCTTCGACGGATACAACTGCCGATCAACAAGTAACACTCATGACACTTCATGCGGCTAAAGGTTTGGAGTTTCCGGTGGTTTTTCTGGCGGGATTGGAAGAGGGAATTTTGCCGCATGCGAGAGTGTTTGATAGCGGCAATGCTGATGACGTCGAAGAGGAGCGCCGATTGTGTTATGTTGGTGTGACTCGGGCGAGGGAAGAGTTGTTCGTTAGCTGCGCCAGCTCTCGGACGCAATTTGGTCAGATCGGCTATAATATGCCATCGAGGTTTTTGGACGAAATGGGCTTGATGGCTGGTGGTGTTGATAGGCCAGCTCAGCCGATCGTAGAGCCTGATTTTTATTCAGAAGATATTGGTTTGGAGGTCGGTGATCGAGTTCGCAGTCCGAGTTTTGGTTCGGGGGAAATTATTGATAGCGAAGGGTTGAGTGTTACGGTTCAATTTGACAATGGAAATATTAAGAAATTGAACGTCGAGTTCGCGCGCTTGGAGAAAATTTGATATAATAAGAATACCTACGTTGTGGGTGTGAACTTATGGGTATAAGATTACAAGCAAAACATTATTCTAAGAAAATTACGTTCGTTTCTGGCGCGATATTGATGCTGGTTGGCGGTTTGTTTTTCGTTAATCAGGCATTGGCTGACGCCACTAAGCCAGCAGCTAAGGCTGGTGAAAAGTTGGTGACGATTTACGACAGGGGCGCAGAAAAGACGATTGTTACAAAAGCGAGGACGATTCGCGAGGCTTTGAAATTGGCTAAGTTTTCTATTGATGAACGCCAAGACGTAGTCGAGCCGAGTCTTGATTCGGAGATGGTGGCGGAGAAGTACAATATTAACATTTTCCGCGCTCGCCCAATAACAATTGTCGATGGAAATAAACGCCTAAAGGTAACTACCGCCGAGCAGACGCCGGCTTTGATTGCGAAGGTCGCTGGAATCGAAGTTTTTGAAGAGGACAAAACTACTCTATCTAATTCCGATAATATGGCGGTTGATGGCGCAAACATGGTGATGAAAATTGACAGAGCCTCGATGGTTAATTTTGTACTTTACGGCAAAGAATCTGTCATTCGCACACATGCTAAGACGGTTGGCGAGCTATTGAAAGAGAAGAATATCGAACCAAAGAAAGATGATACGCTATCCGTGGATCGTTCGGCGAAAATTATTCCTGGAATGAAAATTGAGCTTTGGCGTAACGGCAAGCAAACTATAACCGCAGAAGAAGATGTGAAATTTGAGGTTGAAAAAGTTCAAGACGCGAATCGAGATTCGGGATATCGCGAAGTAAAACAGGCGGGCGAGAATGGTAAGAAAAATGTTACTTATGAAATCGAAATGAAGAACGGTGTGGAGGTGAGCCGTAAGGAAATTGCTAGTGTTGTAACAAAAGAGCCAAAGAATCAGATTGAGATTGTGGGGACGAAAAGCTCTACGTCATTTTCTGGCAGTTTTTCTGAAGCACTTGCTAGATTGAGAAGTTGTGAGGGTAGTTATACGTCGAACACTGGAAATGGATATTACGGTGCATACCAGTTTGACAAACGAACTTGGGGAAATTATGGCGGATACGAACTGGCTTCTGACGCTCCAGCTGCTGTGCAGGACGAAAAGGCGTGGCAAACCTATAAGGCTCGTGGATGGCAACCGTGGCCGACCTGTAAGGTTAAAATGGGACTTCAGGACATCTATAGATAATAGTTACAAAATCTGATATAATTTTTCTAATACATTGTGTGAATTGTCAAATTATTATGCGCGCAAAAGGTTTATTTTTTGGAAAAATTATTGGATTAGCCGTGTTGGTTGCGATTGCGACTCCAATGATTTCGTTTGCTGACGGAAAGACTTCTGGTGAGCATTTGGTTCGTATTTATGATCGCGGCGAGGAAAAGACGATTATCACAAACGCATTGACCGTTCGGCAAGCCTTGCGTGCAGCTAAGATTACGATTGACGAAAAGATTGACGCGGTTGAGCCGAATATTGATATGGAATTGACGGGTGCAAAATACCAGGTCAATATTTTCCGCGCTCGTCCAATAACAATCGTCGATGGAAATAAACGCCTGAAAATAACCACTGCCGAACAAACACCAGCTTTGATTGCGAAGGCCGCTGGGCTGACTTTGTATCGCGAAGATAAGACGCATTTTACGAATTCTGAGGATCTTTTGGTGAACGGTGTTGGTCTGGTGATGAAGATTGAGCGATCAAAACAGCGAACGATAACTGAAGAAGTTGATATTAATTTTGAGATTGAGCAGATTAAGGACGATTCTCAGCCGATTGGGTTTAAGAGCGTTAAGCAACTTGGAGAAAAGGGTGTGCGGAAGGTGATTTATCAGGTTGAGGTAGAGAATGAGCGCGAGATTAGTCGTAGGGAGGTTGCTAGCGAAATCACAAAGCAGTCAAAGAAGCAGATTGAAATAATTGGTACGAAGCCTAAAAATCCATTGACAAAAAGCAAGGGCGCGCAGATATTTACCGACTCCAAGGGTGTGGCGCATCGCGAGACGTATTATGATTTGCCGATGAATATTGTGATAAAAGCCTGCGGTAGCGGCGGTACTTATACGGTGCGGGCGGACGGCGCGAAGGTCGATAAGGATGGCTATATTTTGGTGGCGGCTAATTATGGTAATTATCCGCGATGCTCGGTGGTTGAGACTAGTATGGGTCTAGGCAAGGTTTACGATACCGGTGGATTTGCAGCCAAACATCCGCACGGATTCGACTTGGCGACTGACTGGACTAATGGGGATGGGCGCTAAATGGCTTCTTCTCATGGACCAAAAAAATCGCTTGGACAGCATTGGCTGAAGGATCCAGAGATTTTGGCGGATATTGCTGAAGCGGCTGAGCTGACTAGTGATGATGTCGTGTTGGAGATTGGGCCAGGGCTGGGCACTTTGACTAGTCGCTTGTTGGCTCGGGCTAATTCGGTGACCGCCGTGGAGTTTGATGCTGATTTGGCACGAAAATTACCAGGGCAATTTCCTGGCAAGAAATTAACTGTCGTGAATCAGGATATATTGCAATTTGACCTGAATCAATTGCCAAAAAATTACAAAGTCGTAGCTAATGTCCCATATTACATCACCAGCAAAATTGTTGAAAAATTGATGACCGCGGAAAATAAGCCGAGCATTGCGGTGCTATTGGTACAAAAAGAAGTTGCCGAGCGAATCGCGGCAGAGGCTGGGAATATGAGCATTCTATCTGTGAGCGTTCAGATTTTTGCTGAGGCGGAGCTAGACATTGAAGTGCCGCGGCAATTTTTCACGCCACCACCAAAAGTTGATTCGCAAGTGGTGGTATTGAGAACTCGTAATAATCCGTTAATTACTCCAGAAGATCAGAGAGATTTTTTCCGTATTGTTAAGGCTGGATTTTCTGCAAAGCGTAAGAAGCTGCGGTCTAGTTTGAGTGGTGGGTTGGGGATTGACAAGAGTGTGGCGGAAGAATTGCTGAAAAATGCAGGAATTTCACCAGATGCTCGCGCTGAAGATTTGGCGATTGAAGATTGGAAGAGACTACTGAAAGAGTGGCGGAATTAAATAAGAACGACTCAGTGGTTTTAAACTGAGCCGTTCTTTACGCTAAAAGACTGAATTAATCTATTAAATTCTCGTGCTTTAAATCTTTAACAGCGTTGGTAGCTTCTTCTTTGGTGAACCCCCATCCGTCGACAAGGGATTTTATTAAATCGCTTCTGCTGTATTTTATATTTTTTAGAGTATCTATAGCACGCAGCTTTGCTCGCTCGGTGTAATTAATATCATATTCTTCTAATACTTCACGGATGTATGATTCTGAATCCTTCATCTCTTGATCGCGGGCTATACTGATTATTATGGATTTTTTTGAAAGCATACCATTATAGTTACTGCTTGTGGTGTAATTTTTCTCAATAAGATTACGTATGCTGATCTTGAAGTCATAATTCAGACGCTGTAAACCTTCTTCTGCCTCTTCCTTAGTGAATTTATCGGTCCCTTGTAAGTGTCTTAGGATGAAATTTCTTGAGATGGTGGGTTTCTGTCCTGATAGCATATCGCTGGCTTTTAGTTGAGCGTTATGTGCAAAGTCAATCTTTACTGTATTAAGGGCATTGTCTATTTCTTCTTTAGTAAATCCTTGCAAGGTGAGAAGATCTTCATAGTTTACTTTTGATGTATGGTTGTAGGAATCTAGGGCTTTTAGAGCCTTTATAGCCTGCATCTGGAACATCTTAGCAACGTCGATTTCATGGTTTAGCTCATCAAGCGCTTTTTCAACCTCTTCCTTTGAGAATCTAAAATCACCTTTAGGTCCCGTATTGGTAAATCTTTCCATTAATCGACTTTTGGAAGTCCATGCGTGAGGGTCTTTATTTATATCGGCTGATGGCATGAAAAATTTTATTGCTCTTTTTGCGTTATTGATGGGATTGTAATTTGGATATATTATCTCTAGTAATTGGAGTGCTGCAGTGTAGTCTAGTTTGTAGTAGGTTGAAATGAAGTGTGCAGCTGCAAACTTAGAGTATATGGCGTTATCTAGGTTTTGATATTTAGCTCTCTCTGCTAATTCTCTTGAAAACCTCTTGTCCCATTTTCCGTCGCTTCCAACTACATAGTTGTCTGGTGTGACGGTATTCTTTAACATATCGCCATTTTTACCGACGTAGTAGTCGCCGACCCACTGGTCGTGTAGCATGTGGCCTTTAGTGTCGAAGTAGTACCACTTGTCTCCGATCATCTTCCAGGTGTTTTCTGTCATATGACCGCTGGTATTAAAGTAATACCAATGTCCGTTTATATATTCCCATTTACTGTGAATGATATATCCGCGCCCATCGAAGTAGTACCATTTGTCGCCAATCCTCTCCCATTTGCTCTTTGGGTAGCTGCCGTCCGAATTTCTATACCACCATCCGATTGAGTCTTTGCGCCAATCTCCGCTTGCCGCATGGGTTGTTGTAGGTGTGCTTGCTGTGACTATGGTGGCACTTACGATCATTGCCGCCACTAAGCTTTTTAAAATTTTCTTCACAATCTCCTCCTGTTAAGTATTGTTTCAATTTTTTATTATAGCATACTATGATTGACATTTCCGCCAGTGGCGGCACTCTGCTGAATCTGTTATAATTTCTTTATGACTAAGAAACACGCTTACATCACTACTGCTATTCCTTACGTAAACGGCTTGCCGCACATTGGGCATGCTATGGATTATATGTTGGCAGACGTGTGGGCGCGTTATTCCAGACAGAACGGGCGTGAAGTTCGTTTTCAGGCTGGTGTAGATGAGCATGGCAATAAAATTGCCGCCAAAGCTGCCAGTCAAAATAAAACCCCTCAAGAATACGTCGATCAAACGCACGTCAATTTTAAGAAGATGATTGATGAGCTGAATATTTCAGTGACGGATTTTATTCGAACAACTGATACGCATCACGTTGCTGCGGTGCAATATATTTGGCAAAAGCTCGTTGAGGCTGGTTACATTTACAAAGGTTCGTATGAAGGCTGGTATTGTCAGGGGTGCGAAGCTTTCGTTACGGATAAAGAAGCTGCTGATAATAATGGGGTTTGTCCAGATCACCAAACTCCGTATCAGCGTTTGAGTGAGGAAAACTACTATTTTAAAACCAGTGCTTTTTCGGACAATATTCGTCAGGCAATTGAGTCAAATAAAATGAGAATAGTGCCTGAATTCCGTAAAAAAGAGTTTTTGGAATTGATGAAAGATGGTTTGAAAGATGTGTCGGTTTCTCGTCCGTGTAAAAATCTTAGCTGGGGTGTGCCGGTTCCTGGTGATGACAGTCAAGTCATGTACGTTTGGCTAGATGCTCTGAGTAATTACATTACGGTTATTGGCTATCCTGATCGTCCAGAAGAGTGGCAATCTTTTTGGCCGGCTGATGTGCAGGTTATCGGTAAGGATATTCTTCGTTTCCACGCTGGTATTTGGCCAGCAATGCTCATGGCGCTGGATTTGCCGCTTCCGAAAGTATTGCTTGTTCATGGATTTATTAATTCTGGCGGGATGAAAATGGCGAAGAGTCTCGGAAATGGTGTTGGTCCGACTGACATTATTCCAGATTACGGCGCTGAGGCGTTTCGATATTATTTCTTGCGCCACGTGCCTACTCAGGATGACGGCGACTTTACTTGGGAAAAGTTTGAAGCTGCGTATAATGGTGAGCTTGGTAATGATTTGGGCAATTTGGTTCAGCGAGTCGCTAAAATGGTGCAGAGTTATCAAGCGGGCGTTATTGGTGACGCTCCACAATCAGAGCACGACATGGGTCCGTACCGTCAAGCGATGGAAAGTTATATGTTCGATCAAGCTATGGATGAAATTTGGCTAATTGTTCGTTCTCTGAATCAATATATTGAGCGAGTCCAGCCTTGGCAAGTTGCTAAAAATCGTGATAAAGATCCAGAAGCAGAGTCACATTTGAGTGAGATCTTGGCGCACGCTTGCGGCACATTACTGCAAGTGTCCGACATGTTACGCCCATTCATGCCGCAAACTGCCGAGAAAATTCACGATATGTTTGCTAGTGGTGTCGTGCCGTCAGAATTGACGCCTTTGTTCCCACGCAAATATATTCACACGCCAGATCCACGCGCTCCGAAAACAGAATCTCAGGTTAAATAGTTTATGATTGAAGCAGATAAGAAAAGTGCGACTGAGAGTTTACGTCTGATAGATTCGCATTGTCATTTGCACGATACGGAATTTTTTACGGACAATCGCGAGCAATTTTACAAAGAAACGGTCGAGGCGAATATTGGCATGATTTGTGTCGGTACCGACCAGCGAAGTAGCCGCCAAGCTGTGGAATTTGCCGCGAATCATGAGTTTACTTGGGCGGCAATTGGTGTTCATCCGCACGATACGAAAGATGGCTGGGGAGATGTAAGAACTTTGCTAGAGAATAAGACGGAAAATTCTCCGATTGTGGCAATTGGTGAGATTGGGATCGATTATTATTACAATAATAGTACGCGAGAAACGCAAATTGAGGGCTTGGAGGCGCAACTTCAAATGGCGATTGATTACGATTTGCCAGTAAGTTTTCATGTTCGCGATGGTGCGAAGGATCAGCCGTCAGTTTGGGATGATTTTTGGCCAATCTTCGATAATTTTCCTGGGCTGCGCGGTGTGTTGCATAGTTTTACGGATACGCGTGACAATTTGGAAAAAGGTTTTTCGCGAAATTTATACGTTGGACTTAATGGAATTAGTACATTTACAAAGGATCAATTGCAGAAAGAATTGTTCGCTTCAGTTCCGCTGGAGAGATTATTGCTAGAAACTGACGCGCCGTTCTTGACACCAGCGCCGTTTCGTGGTAATATAAACAAGCCAGAATATGTGAGATTGGTGGCTGAATATTGGGCGAAGCAGCGAAATATTGATTTTGATGTTTTAAGCCAAGCTACTCTTCGCAATACAAAAGAACTTTTTGGCATTTGAAAGTGGAGAAAATGAATAGCACTGAACGTATTAAAAACACGCCTGAGATTGGAGCTCTTAAAGAGGTTTATAGAATTTATACTAATACCGAGAGGGGTAACTCTGACTCTAAACTAAATCCCAATTTAGGCGAGGTCGCAGTTAAAGGTGGCAGTGATGAAGCGCTTAATCACTGCAGGGAAGTGCTTGGTGAAAAAAAGCCTACTTATCCTGTTGAGTCTGTGAAAAAAATTGGTAATATGCTAGCAGATCTTCGAGAATTTAAAACTAACGAGGTGCGATAAGTGACTAAGTTTTTGAAAAAAGTACGAAGTTTGGTTTTTGCTGATGATAGTGATACAGTGTCTTTGTTGAAATTCCGTAAAAAAGATCGTCCATTAAAGAAGTTTACCGAGCGCGAACTAATCCAATTAGAAAGTGAAATTGGCGCAACAATTTTTGGCGAGAAGCCGGCGTATGTTGCGCGACGAGAATTTTTTAATTTAGATAAAGATACTTGGATTTGGTATGAAGAAGTTGCTGACGGTAAGGGTGGTCGGCAAGAATTGACGACGCGTTATGAAGTGCAACCAAAGGGAATTTTGAAGATTCAGCCGAATTATCGTTATAGCTATTTGGAGGGCGACGAGCTTCAGAATTTTGTCTTGGCAACTAAGGAATATTACGAGCGAGTTTCTCGGCAATTATATAAGAAAGATCCGCAAACCGGTCGGCCGCTTTGATATAATAAAAAAGTGAATAAAGACTATATCTATCTTGATCATGCTGCTGCCACGCCAATGGATCCGTTGGTGATTGAGGCGATGCTGCCATATTTTTCTGAAAAGTTTTTCAATCCGTCTAGTCCGTACGCTCCAGCAATATTTACAAAGCGTGAATATCAAGATGCAAAGGCTCGGCTGGCGCGCTGCTTGGGTGTGATGGCTGATGAATTGATAATGACAGCTGGAGCAACTGAGTCTGTTAATTTGGCGTTCAATGCGGCAAATGGCGTAAGTTTAATTTCGGCAATTGAGCATGACTCGGTGATTAATTCCGCAAAAGCGCGTTCGGAAGTGAAGCTAATTCCGCCAATGAAAAATGGACGAATAGACCCGAACACGGTTAAAAAAATGTTAACGCCAGACGTTGGGTTTGTTAGTGTTGCGCTGGTGAATCATGAGCTGGGCTATATCCAGCCAATTGAAGAAATTGCGGAAATTGTAAAAGCCGAGCGGCTCAGACGCCAAGAAAACGGCGAACCTTTACCGTTGATTTTTCATACTGACGCTTCGCAGGCGGCGGCTTTAATTGATGTGAAAATTAAAAGGCTGGGCGTTGATTTATTGACATTATCTGCGGCGAAAGTTTACGGTCCAAAGCAAGTTGGTTTACTGTGGGTGCGACCTGGCGTTACATTGGAAGCTAATATTTTTGGTGGCGGTCAAGAATTGGGGCTGCGCAGCGGAACCGAAAACGTTGCTGGTGTGGTTGGGTTTGCGACGGCTTTGGAATTGGCACAAAAACGACGTTCTGCTGAAGTGAAGCGACTGCGAAAACTACGAGAAAATTTGTTAAAAGATTTGAAGCAAGCTTTTCCTGATATGTTGATATCATCAGATATGAAAAAAAGTTTGGTGAGTTTTTTGAATATATCATTTTCTGGAATTGATGCTGAAAGATTGGTGTTTTTATTAGAATCTCGTGGGGTTTTAGTGGCTACGGGTAGTGCTTGCGCGGCTAATTCTGGAACGCGTTCTCATGTACTAGCGAGTATTGGTCTGAGCGAATCAGAGATTGACGGAAGTCTAAGACTTACCCTAGGCAAATTGAACAATGATGAGAACATAAAGCGAGCTGGCGAATTTATCATCGAAGTTGTGCAAGCGGAAACGAAGAGGACTCATCGATGATTCATAAACTAGTTGGCTTGATGATTTTTGCTGCTTTGGTGATTTTTGGGCTTAGTGCATATTTGTCGCCGAATGATTTGGGGAAATGTCAAGGCGTGGGCGAGGGCGATTGCCGTAAGGCTGATGCAATAGTTGTTGTTAGTGGTGGCGATACAAATGCGCGGACTGACGAGGCTATTAAATTATATAAAGAAGGTTGGGCACCATTGATTGTTGTGTCGGGCGCGGCGGCCGATAAAACTGGTCCGTCCAACGCTAAGGCTATGTATCAGCGAGCGATTAACAGCGGTGTTCCTGAGAAAGCTATTGTTATGGATGAGTCTTCCGAAACGACCAGACAAAACGCCACTGAAGTGAAGAAAATTGTCGATTCGCGAAAAATTGAAGATGTGATTCTGGTGACGAGTGGTTATCATATGCGTCGCGCTCAGCTTGAATTTTCAGCGCAATTTAACGACGTGAAGATTCGAAGTCATCCTGTCGCTTCTGATAAAAACTGGAGCTCGTGGTGGTGGTTGACGCCGTGGGGCTGGTGGCTGGCAATGGGTGAATTAATGAGAATTGGGCTATTCGCTCTGGGGTTGTCCAGATGAGTAAGAAAGTTTTTGTTGGAATGTCGGGCGGTGTAGATTCCTCCGTGGCTGCAGCACTTTTGGTCGAGCAGGGTTACGATGTAACGGGAGTTTATATGAAAAACTGGTCGGAGGATCTTCCTGGAATGCATTGTCCGTGGGCGGAAGATGTTGCTGACGCCAAGCGTGTGGCGGTTGGTTTGGGCATTGATTTTCGAGTTTTTGATTTCCAGAAAGAATATAAGCAAAATGTTGTCGATTATATGATTCGCGAATATCAAGCTGGTCGCACGCCAAACCCAGATATTATGTGTAATCAAGAAGTGAAGTTTAAGATATTTTTGGAGGCTTCGTTGGCGGCTGGAGCAGATTATATTGCTACAGGGCATTATGCGCGTGTTGCTCATGAATCGTCTTCGTCGGCCAAATTGTTACGCGCTCGTGATGATAATAAAGATCAAACCTACTTCTTATATCGAGTGACTTCGGAAGCTTTGTCAAAAACCATATTTCCGTTGGGCGATTTCACTAAGGCGGAAGTTCGCGAAATGGCGAAAGAGCGTGGCTTGTGGACGGCGAGTAAAAAGGAATCGATGGGAATTTGTTTTGTCGGACAAGTTGGAATTCGTGAGTTTTTGTCGGAATATGTTAAAACTGCGCCAGGAAATATCATTGATCAGCAGACGGGATCTGTCGTCGGTAGACATGACGGCGCAATTTTCTATACACTCGGTCAGCGTCATGGGCTGAACGTCGGCGGTGGATTACCTTATTATGTTGTGGGCAAGGATATGGAGAAAAATGAGGTTTACGTGTCGCGATCAATTGATAATGAAAGCTTGTGGCGAAAAGAACTTAGGCTGGCGGATATTCATTGGATTAACCAAGCGCCGCATAAAGATAAGGATGTACAAGTCCGGTTGCGTCATCGCGGCACTCTGTTTGACGCGAAAATTGACGGAGATATTGTGCACCTTTCTGCTTCGGAGCGTGCCGTAGCCGCGGGTCAATCTGCGGTAATATATGACGGCGATGAATGTTTGGGTGGCGGAATCGTGAAAACAGATTGACGTTATAGGAAAAATAGTGTAAACTGTTCTAAAGTAAGGAATAATAAAACGTAGAGTTAAAGGAAGAATTAATTTTATGCTAGCAATTCGTTTGCAACGTTTGGGTCGCAAAGGTTATCCAGTATATCGCTTGGCGGTACAAGAAGCACATCGTCATCCATCAAGCGGTCGTGTAGTCGCTTATGTCGGTAGCTACAACCCACACACTAAAGAATCAAATATCCAAGTTGAATTGGCTCAGAAATATTTGGACAATGGCGCACAGCCAACACCACGCGTAGTTAAGCTATTGAAAGAAGCTGGCGTTAAGTTGCCAAAGTGGGTTAAGGAAGTTTCTGCTGATAAGCACAAAGCCATCCGCAATCCAGAAAAACTTCGCAAGAATCAACCAAAAGAAGAGCCAGCTGAAGAAGTAGCTGAATAATCTGTTGATATTGGCGATTTGACCTATAAGCCCCATCTGTAAGGTGGGGTTATTTTATGGTATAATTGCATTCATGAATGCCCAAAAAATACGTAGTAAATATCTTGAATTTTATAAAAAACAAGGTCACGCCGTCGTTGAGCGTGCGCCGTTGATTTTAACTAATGACCCGACGACTTTATTTACGGGCGCCGGAATGCAGCCGATGATTCCGTATCTACTTGGTGAGGCGCACCCCGAAGGTAAGAGAATTGCCGATTCTCAAACGTGTTTGCGAGCGCAGGACATCGACGACATTGGCGATAATCGCCATACAACGTTTTTTGAGATGCTTGGAAACTGGAGTTTGGGCGATTATTTCAAGGAAGAGCAAATTGGCTGGATGTGGACGTTTTTGACTGAGGAAATTGGTCTTGATCCGCAGAGATTGTACGTAACGTGTTTTATTGGTGCGCCGGAATATAATATTGAGAAAGATGTTGAAGCGGCTAAATTGTGGCAGAAAAAGTTTGCAGAAAAGGGCATCGATGCAAAAATGGCGGACATCGGCAGTGAAGAGCAGGGTGTGGCGCGTGGTGTAAATCCAGGTGAAAGAATTTTCTTTTATGACGGCAGCAAAAACTGGTGGAGTCGTAATGGCGGTCCAGAGACTACTCCGATTGGTGATCCGTGTGGTCCGGATAGTGAGATGTTTTATGAGTTTGATTTCATTGAGCATGATCCAAAATTTGGTGAAAATTGTCATCCGAACTGTGATTGTGGTCGATTTATGGAGATTGGCAATAACGTATTTATGGCATATAAAAAAGTTGCTGAGGGGCAATTTGAGCCACTCGATAAGCCAAATATTGACCATGGATCTGGACTTGAGCGAATCGCGGCTGCAGTAAATAACGATCCTGACGTCTTTAAGATTAGCTTGCTTTGGCCGATTATTGAAAAGTTACAAGATCTGAGCGGCAAGGACTACGCTTCACACACCGAAAGTATGCGAGTGATTGCTGACCATTTGAGGGCTGCGACGTTTATGGCGGTTGATGGGTGTGTGCCAAGTAATAAAGAGCAGGGCTATGTAATGCGTCGTCTGCTCCGTCGGGCAATTCGCTATAGCTTTGATTTGGGGATCGAGCAGAATTTCCTGCAAGAAGTTGTGCCGGCGATCGCTGATTTGTATGAAGCCGATTTTCCAGAGGTGAAGAATAATCGCGATAATATAATTGCCGTCCTTGTTAAGGAGGAGAAAGCTTTTCGCCAGACTTTAAGAAAAGGTTTGCGACAAATGCAGCGCTACATTGACGATGGCTTGACTGGTGAAGAATTGTTCACTTTGTACGATACTTTCGGTTTTCCGGTGGAGCTCAGTACGGAAGAGGCGTATAAACAAGGAATTAAACTTTCGGACAATTGGCGCGATGAATTTACCGCGAAAATGGATGAGCAGAGGCAGCGCTCTAAGACGGCTCGTAAGGGGCAATTTAGCGGCGGCTTGGAAGGTCATGACTCTATTCATCTGAAATATCACACGGCGACGCATTTGTTGGGTGCGGCGTTACGCAAGGTTTTGAATGCGCCAGATTTACAGCAGCACGGAAGCAATATTACCGCCGATCGATTGCGCTTTGATTTTAATCACGATAAATTGACGCCAGAAGAAAAACAGGCGGTCGAAGATCAAGTTAATGCTTGGATTGATGAGGATTTGCCAGTTGGCTTTGCTGTATATCCGACCGATGAGGCATTGAGCATGGGCGCAATTGGTGCATTCGGTGAGCGTTACGGTGATGAGGTTAAGGTTTATTCCATTGGCAAGGATGATAATGTCGTCAGCTTTGAAGTTTGCGGCGGTCCACACGTCGAACACACTGGAGTTTTGGCTGAAGATTGCAAGCGATTCAAAATCACCAAAGAAGAATCTAGCTCGGCTGGAATTCGTCGAATCAAGGCTGTTTTAAGATAGATAATTAACTGTTGCTCTAAAATCACAAGCGTTATATAATATTTATTATATGGCATTGAAAGACATGTTGAAGAAGTCTGATAAAGATAGTCGCGAACTATTGGTTAGCTTAGATATTGGTACGGAGGTGGTTAAGGCATTAATCGCTGAAGTTAAAGACGACGAGCTGAAGATTATTGGCGTTGGTCGAAAACAGCAGGAAATGGGCGATATGCACAGTGGTGCGATTGCTGATATTGCTGGGGTTGTGGCGAATTGCGAAGAGGCTTTGTCTGAGGCTGAAGATCAAGCTGGCGTTCAGGGTAAGCGAGTCGTTATTGGTATCGCGGGCGAATTAGTTAAGGGCGTTACGAACACTATTCGCTATCGTAGGCCGCAGCCGAATAAGCCATTAGACATTGCCGAGATGGAGTTCATCATTGAAAAAGTTCAGGAGCGAGCTCAGGGAAAGGCTCAGGCTCAAATTGCACTGGAAACCGGCAATGAGGATGTTGAAGTGAAGCTGGTTAACTCGGCATTGGTGAGTATTCATATTGATGGCTATAAAGTTTCGAATCCGATTAGTTTTCAGGGGCGAGATGTGGCGGTGCAGATTTACACGGCGTTTGCTCCGATGGTTCACATCGGCGCGCTGGAGAAGGTTGCAGACGAACTTGCGCTGGATTTGGTGGCTGTGGCTGCCGAGCCATTCGCGGTGAGTAGGAGCGTTTTGGGATCGGATACGGATAGCAATTTCACGGCGATTCTAGCAGACATTGGTGGTGGCACGACGGATATTGCAGTTGTTAATGACGGCGGAGTCGAAGGCACGAAGATGTTTGGCATTGGTGGACGAAGTTTCACTAGAACTATTGCGGCTGACCTGGATTTAAGCTTCAAAGATGCAGAAAAGTTGAAGTTGAATATTGATAATGAGAATTTGAAGCCTAGCGTAAAGAAAAAAGTTGATGCAGCGATCGACAAGACTTTGGAAGTTTGGCTATCGGGCGTTGAATTGGCGCTGAGCGATTTTGATAATGTCGATTATTTGCCGAATAGGATTTTACTGTGTGGCGGCGGATCGAGCTTGCAGAAAATTACTGAAGCTCTGAAAACTCGACGCTGGCCAGAGGATTTGCCTTTTACTAAGAAACCAGTAGTTCAATATATCAATCCAAGTGATATTACAGGAATAGTTGACGAAACTGGAGATATTAGCGATCACACATTTGTAACCGCAATGGGTTTGTTGCGAGTTGGATATGATACAATTATCGGTAGCCAAGACGGTAATAGTTTAGTTGAAAAAGTAAATAGGTTGTTAAAGATTTAAAATGAATAAAGACGTTATTTATATCGATGTAGAAGACGACATTACGACGATAATTAGTAAGATTAAGGCGTCGAAAGAGCGAATTATTGCGTTGGTACCGCCTCGAAGAATTGGCGTTTTACAGAGTGCAGTCAATATTCGATTACTAGCTCGGGCGGCAACTTCGGCGGATAAGAGAATTGTATTAATCACGAATGATTCGGTTTTGGCTGGATTGGCGGCAACGGCGAAAATTCCTATTGCAAAAACACTTCAGAGCAAGCCGGAAATTGCGGAGATTCCAGTTCTGAAAGTTGATGACGACAATGATGTGATTGATGGCGGCAAACTGGCGGTTGGAGATATGGCGGATTCTGCGGAAAGATCAAAGAAATCCGATGAAGGCTCTGCCGTAGATAATGTTATAGCTGACGCAAACAAGAAGGAATCTAAGGGGTTGGACTCTCTGAAAAAGATGGTTAAAAAACCAAAAGTCCCTGATTTTAATACATTCCGTAAAAAGTTCTTGTTAATTGGAGGCGGTGCCTTACTTTTGATCGTATTTTTGGTTTGGGCAATTTGGTTTGCTCCACATGCTACGGTCGTTATTTCAGCAAAGACTACTAGTATGACAGTCAGTGATACTGTCAGCTTGAATGAAACAGCCACTACAAGCGCGAAATCTAATGTCATTAAGTCTGTAAAGAAAGAATTAGCAAAGGAAGTCAGTGTTGAATTTTCTGCTACGGGCAAGAAGAATGTCGGAGAAAAGGCGACCGGAGTGGTGGTTTTTAAGAATGTTTCCCCAGATAGTGTTACTATTGCAGCTGGTACAATTTTAAAGAATAGTGGGTTATCTTACACTTTAAATTCTTCTGTAACTGTTCCAGGTGGCTCTTATCAGCGTAATTGCCCTGGGTATATTTGTCCGGGATCTGCTTCTGGCGTAATTACCGCCAGTGAGGGCGGAGCTCAGTATAATGCAGCCACTGGCAGTATGAGTATTTCGGTTGATGACATTTCTGCGTCGCTGCGGTCTGCTACTAGTGGCGGCACCGATAAAACTGCGACGGTTGTGACGGCTAGTGATATAGAATCGGCAAAAAGTAAGCTGAGCGAAAAGAAGATCGATGGATTAAAAGAGCAATTGCTGTCATCATTCGGCGATTCGGCAACGGTTATAACGGAAAGCTACGTTGAAAATCGATCAGACCCTAACTCAAGTGTAGCGGTAGACGGCGAAGCGACTGGAGCTGTAACTCTAAAATCGACAATTACCGCTAGTGCGTTGGCTATTGATAAGAATGAGTTAAAAAACTTTGTGGAAGCAAAACTTAAAGAGGAGATTTCTGGCAAGAAGTCGCAGAGAATTTATGACAATGGAGTAAGCAAGGTTGCGTTCTCGCAATTTTCTAAGGCGCATAATACACAGACTGTGCGCTTAACTACGAATGGTAAGGTTGGCCCAGATATTAAAGAAGCGAACGTAAAGGATCAAGCCAAAGGCAAGAGTTACGGAGAGGTTCAGTCTGCTATTGAATCTATCGAAGGTGTTGAAGATGTCGATGTTAAATTCTCGCCATTCTGGGTTAAATCTGTTCCAAAAGATATCAATAAGATTAATGTCGAATTCAAGATAAAAGATGTCAAGTAAAAACTTTTTAGCGCTGGATGTTGGGTCGCGGCGAATTGGCTTGGCTATGGCGGATTCGCAAGTGAAAATCGCCGTGCCGTTCGGTTGGTTGGAGAATAATGAAAATATTGTCCAGGAAATAACAGAGCTGGTATTGAGGCATGATATCGATACGATTGTAGTAGGCTATCCGCGAAATCAATCTGGTGAACCAACGAAGCAGACGGAATTTGTGGAAGAATTTGTTAAGCAGTTTGAGGATGTCGAGCTTGATACAGAGATTGTTTTTCAAGACGAATCTTTAACGAGTGTGCAGGCTGAGCAGAGATTGGGGAATAAAATTAAGGATAAGGGCGAGATTGATGCGGAGGCTGCTAGCATAATTTTGCAGGATTTTTTGGAGGAGAATTATGAAAATTCGTAAACAACGTATTTGGTTATTAGTGTTGTCAATAGTTGTGGCTATCGCTGGAATCGGCGCCCTTGGAGCAACAGTGTGGTATAAGCAGATGCTTGCTCCTGTCGACGTAAATAGTCAGCAAGCTTTCAGAATTAATATTAAAGAAGGCATGGGGTCTAGTGATATTGCCAAAACTTTAGAGGGTAATAAAATTATCAAAAACTCTTTAGCATTTTCTATTTACACAAGGCTTCATAATTCGGCAAGCAAATTCAAGGCTGGCGTTTATTCTGTAAAGTCTTCGCAATCTGTCGATGAGATAATTAATCATTTGACCAGCGGTAAAACTGATGAGATCGCTATAACATTTTATCCTGGATCGACTTTGAATAAAAAAATGAAGAATTCTGACGGCAGAGAAGTTGAATCCGTGTTGCTTAAGGCGGGATTCTCGGATGATCATATAAAAAAGGCATTTGCCGCTAAGTATGACAGTCCAGTTTTCGCGGGTAGGCCGGAAAGTGCTGGGCTTGAAGGGTACATTTACGGTGAAACATTCTATATTTCCTCAGATGAAACCGCAGAACAGGTTTTGCAGCGCTCAATTGATCATTTGGAGAAAATTGTTAAGAAATATAATTTGGAGGAGAAATTTAAAGCTCACGGGCTGACCTTGTATCAGGGGATAACACTTGCATCGATTATTCAGCGTGAATCGATTGGCTGTGGGTCTGGCGCGGAAACTTGCGAGGATCAGCGTAAGATTGCTAGTGTGTTTTACAATCGCCTGAAGGCCAATATGCCGTTGGGTTCTGATGTGACATATCAATATATTGCTGACAAAACAGGGGTAGAGCGCTCACCGAACCTTAAGTCGCCATATAATACACGTATTCAAAAAGGTTTAACTCCTGGACCAATCGCTTCGCCTAGTTTGAGTGCGTTGAATGCCGCCGCCGATCCGATAAACTCTGATTATCTATATTTCCTGAGCGGCGACGATGATATTACGTATTTTGCAAAGACTAACGAAGAGCACGAGGCTAATGTCAAGGCTCACTGTCAAAAGAAGTGCCAGATTTCTTGACAAAAACGCATTTTATAAAATTTATTGACTTTATTGTCAATGTTGTGTAAAATAGATATTAGATCATTTGTCTAATTTATCAACAGGGGTGAATTACGATAAATGACCTGCCAAAATTGTCGCTACGGATATAGCAAAACTAATGTAGAATAATAATAATCAATTAGGTCGACAACGTATCCTGTTCTATTGCGAGAAGAAAGACAATTTGGTAGAGGTGCTAGTGGTAACATTGGCGCAAGGAGAACGATTATTCGTAACCATTTTACATCTCTTCGGAGTAAAAAACGTAAACTGCAATCATTTGCAATCTACGGTGGAATATTTTTATTGACTATATCATTTTTGATCTATGGCAACAGCGGTAGCAATGTATCTGCTGAAAGGTCAAAAACTTTGGCATCATCTGAAACTACTGGTGTTTCATCGGTATCTAAGTCTGCTAAGTCTAAAACAGCTTCAGTAGATGAATTAACGGCAGCTAATGCTGTAACTAACTTGGCAGAAACGGCAGAATTGCCTTCGGCTGGTGACTTGCGCGAATCTGAGGCTTCACTAACAATTAAGAAGAATCTTTCTCAGAATGATACAGAAGTTATAACAAAACCTGACATTGTTAAGCCAGATACTTCGGCTGCGCGTGGTATTTCATCTTACGTAACCAAAGAGGGTGACACAATGGAGTCTATTGCTAAGAAGTTTAAGATTTCATCTCAGACGCTTCGTTGGGCTAATAATACAACTTCGGACGCTGTAGAGCCGAATAAGACCCTGGTCGTGCCTCTTGTTGACGGTGTTGTTTATACTGTTAAAGATGGTGATACTGCCCAATCTCTGGCAGAAAAGTATAAAACGAGTGCTGAACGCGTCGTTCTGTATAATGACATTGATGATGGTGCGAAGTTGTCTACTGGCTCTAGGATTGTGTTGCCTGGAGGTGAGCTTCCAGAGAATGAACGACCTGGTTATGTCGCTCCGCGAAGCAGGTCGTACGGAAATCGATACTCTTCGGCATCATCTACTACTACGAGTGCGAGTCGAAGCTGGTTGACTGCTTCTGTCGGTAACCGATATGCGGCCGGTAACTGTACATGGTATGCATACGAGCGTCGTTTGCAGCTTGGTCGTCCGATTGGTAGTTTCTGGGGTAATGCTAATACTTGGGCTACAAGTGCTCGTGCCGCTGGATTCGTAGTTAATAATACGCCAGCACCTGGTGCAATATTCCAGACTACTGCCGGATATTATGGTCACGTTGGTATTGTTGAGAGAGTTGAAAACGGTGTGGTTTACGTTAGCGACATGAACTACGCAGGTTATGGAATTATTACCCACCGTACACTCAACGGCGCAGGCGGTTATCTATATATCCACTAGAACTAGTTAATATTAGCACCTCTGCTATCTCTCGGGGGTGCTTTTTGGTATACTGAAGATATGTTTGTAGATATTGCAAAAGTTTTAGTACGCGCCGGTAGAGGCGGTAATGGTGTAGTCAGTTTTCGTCATGAGAAATATGTCGATAAGGGCGGTCCCGATGGCGGCGATGGCGGTCGTGGTGGTGATATTGTTTTTTTGGCGACGAAGGATCTTAATACGCTTTTGAATTTTAGATATAAACCGGAGCTTAAGGCTGAAAAAGGTGGTGATGGCGGAAAACGTAATAAACGAGGAAAAAGTGGTGCGCCGCTAATCGTTAAGGTGCCGATGGGTACCCTAGTGAAGCGCGACGGTATGGTAATTGCGGATTTGACCGAAGATCAGCAGCGGGCAGTGGTGGCTCGTGGTGGAGACGGTGGATTTGGAAATGCACACTTTACGTCTAGTACGCGCCAAACGCCTAAAATTGCTGAACTTGGTGAGGCTGGCGAGGAATTCGAGGCAGAGTTGGAATTGAAATTATTGGCCGACGTTGGTTTGGTTGGCTTTCCGAACGCTGGTAAGTCGACGTTCCTGAGTGTGGTTTCTAATGCGCGTCCGGAGATTGCTAATTACGAATTTACGACTTTGACGCCCAATTTGGGAGTGGCTGATGTTGACGATGGGTCGATTTTGATTGCTGATATTCCGGGGTTGATTGAAGGTGCGTCGGAAGGTAAAGGTTTGGGCGATCAGTTTTTGCGACATGTCGAGCGAACGGCTGTGCTGCTTCATATGATTGATGTGTATAGCGATGATCCGGCAGAGAAATATCAGGCAATTCGTCGCGAGCTGGAAAAATATTCTGAATCATTAGCGGAGCGTCCAGAGATAATAGCATTAACCAAATGCGAAGGCTTGGATGATGAGATTATTGCTATGCAGTCGACTGCCCTTCAAAAAGTAGCTAATGGTGCGCCAGTCGTAGCGATTTCTTCCCAGACGCACGACGGAGTGACTGAGCTTCTACGAATGTTGCGTGATGAAGTCGCTAAATATCGAGAGCGTGAAGCTGAAATTGTTGATGAAAAAGAGGAAGATTTGCCGACAATTTCGTTGGACGATCAGGTTGTTTCCGATGCTTGGTCTGTAAGGCGTGTTTCTGACGCTGAATCTAATGAGACTGACGATGAAGATGAGAAGATTGAGTTTATTGTTACGGGCGCTAAGATTGAAAAATTTGCTCGTCGGACTAACTTTGATCAGTTTGAATCTGTTAATCGCTTGCGAGATATTATGCGAAAAATGGGAATTACTCACGAATTGTTGCGTCAAGGGGCGATTGGTGAAAGCTTGATTCAGATTGGCGAATCTATGCCGTTTACATTGGTCGAGCAATAGATTTTTAATTGCGTAAATTAACGTGAGCTTGATGGTATAATATAAATATGGCGCAAACATTTTTCTTCTATGATCTTGAAACTAGCGGTCTTAATCCTCGACAAGATCGAATTATGCAATTTGCCGGTCAGCGAACTGACATGGATTTGCAGCCGATTGGTGAACCGTACAATATTCTCGTGACACTAAATGACGATACGCTGCCGAGTCCTGATGCGTTGATGGTGACGGGCATAACGCCGCAAAAAACTGTCGAAGAGGGTTATACTGAGGCTCAATTTGCGCGTATGTTAAGTGAGGAAATATTTACGACTGATACGATTGCTGTTGGATTCAATAACATCCGTTTTGACGACGAGTTTATTCGTCATTTGTTCTGGCGGAATTTTTGCGATCCATACGAGTGGACTTGGAAAGACGGTCGATCCAGATGGGATTTATTGGATGTGGTACGCTTAACCAGGGCGCTTCGACCTGAGGGAATTGAGTGGCCAATTGACGATAAAGGCGAGCCGAGCAACCGCCTGGAGCTCATCACGAAAGCTAACGGAATAGAGCATGAAAATGCGCATGACGCGCTAGCAGATGTGACCGCGTTGATTGCTGTAACTAAATTGATTAAGCAGAATCAGCCGCAAATGTACGACTATTTACTGAAGATGCGCGACAAGAAATTGGTCCAAAAACTGGTGAATGTCGATGATAAGAAACCTTTTGTTTATGCGAGTGGTCGTTATGATAAAGAATTTGCCAAAACGACCGTGGCTTTTCCGCTAACCACGAGTCGAAACGGTGGCGTGATTGTTTATGATTTGCGATATGATCCGACGCCGTTTGTTGATCTGAGTGTTGAGGAATTGTCAGCGAAGATATTTGCAACGTGGGAAGAAAGGCAAGCTGAGGATTTTGTTAAATTGCCAGTTAAGGAATTACAATATAATCGCTGCCCGGCAGTTTCGCCGCTTGGCGTGTTGACTCAGGGTGATGGCTGGAAGAAGATTTCTCTGGATGCGGAAACCGTACAGAAGCACCAAGATATTTTACTTTCTCATCCGGATTTTGCTGAAAGGTTGCGTAGTATATTTGAAAATAAGCCAGAGTTTAAGAAAATGACCGATCCAGAAGCGCAATTATACGACGGGTTTTTGGATAATAGTGATCGAGTTCGTGTTGAAGCTGTGCGCAATGCCGATGAGCGTGAGCTAGCTGACTTTTACCCGGATTTTCAGGATGAGCGATTGTCGCCACTATTGTTACATTATAAAGCGCGAAGTTTTCCTAATTTGCTGAGTGAAGATGAGCTGCGACAATGGGAAGAATGGCGAACTGGGCATTTACAGGCGCAACTGCCGCAATTTATGAAATCTCTGCAACGATTAGCACCTAGCGCGACTGACGAACAACAGTTTATTTTGCAAGAATTGCAGTTATGGCTGGAATCGGTTTTACCTTCTGTTGACGCTTGAAATATGGTTATGCTAAAATTGAAGCAATTAGATAAAAAAGTGGAATATTAATTAGGTAATTTAAGGAGGGTGGCTCTGATGTCATTTAAGAGTAGGGGTCGTAAACTATATGTAAGTGTGATGATGTTTATTTTCATGTTCGCACTTTCTTTGTCTGCAATATTAGCACCGCTAGTCAGTGCGGAAAATGCGCCGCTGTATACTTGGAGGGATATAACCATACCTGGACATGGGGATATTTCGGAGTCACGGGTTAGTCCTGACGGATCAAAACTTTTTGTCTTGCGTAGAGATTTAGCTAGCGGCAGTGTTGATCTTCTGGTTTCTGTGAATGATGGCGCAAGCTGGAGTGCTTCCGCCGCGCCAGAGGGTGCAAATGGACTACTAGTTAGCTCCGATGGTTCTAAGTTGGTCGTAAAGGGGAAGTATGGTGAAAATGCTATCTATGTTTCTACCGATGGTGGTCGAACTTGGGTTAAGCGTAATTCGTTTGTTCCTGATACTGCGCGTGTATTGATGAGCCCAGACGGCTCCACGCTGGTCACATACTGGGAACATAGTCTCTATGATGATCCTATGGCAGTATCTACTGATGACGGTAATACTTGGGTTCCAAAGGGAGATGAATATCCCGACTATGTCTTTAATGGCGGAAAGATGGCTCGCCGGAGTAATGATGGTACATTACGACAATCTACCGACTATGGCATGACTTGGTCTACGATTGGGAGTTCCGCTGGTCGTGTTAGCTTCAGTTCTGACGGCAAAAGCGTGTTTGACGGTTTTCGCACGTCTATAGACGGCGGCGCCAACTGGGATCAGCTTCCTGAGTATCCCATAGACACTATACGCACTGCCGAACTTGGCGGTATTAGTAATGATGGTAAAAAACTGTTTATTACGTTTAGGGATGACTCTATAGACGATCCGCTTTTGCCGGTTTTTGTATCTTCAAATGGAGGTAAAACTTGGCAAAAATGGGGGGATGAGAGCATCTCTTCCTCATCTGTCTCTATATCTGCTGATGGGTCTAAGATATTCGCAACATCGCAAGTTACATACCCGGATATTAAGCCCGTATATCGCCTAGCAACTCTACCGACACCTACACCTGCAACTCCCGGCGGCACCGGTACGAGTACGGGTGGAACTACCACTCCATCAACTCCCGCCACCCCATCCGCAGGATCTTCATCCTCAGGCGCTTCAACCGCCGCAACAACAACATCATCCACTTCCAGTAAAAAACCAGAAAAATTATCATCAAAAAACCTTGCTGAAACAGGAGTTTCTGTTTGGCTAATCGGCGGACTTGCAGTTGCTGTAGTTGCTGGCGGATTAGTACTGAGAAAGCAACTGTAGATATTATCAAGCTCGCTCTTTTTGGTGTTATTTAAGCATGGTCGCAATAGTTTTATTATTGAATGAAGAAAATTGACTCTAAATACTGGTTATGCTAAAATACTAGTAATAGTTTTGTGTAGTGAAAAAAACAAATTGGAGGGGTAATGTTAACTAAGAGTAAAAAATACATAATGCATAGGGGGATGCTATCCTTAATATTTGCATTTGCGCTATCAGTGTCGGCGATTCTGTCGCCTTTGGTTGGGGCGGAGGAGTCCCCTAAGTATACGTGAAAGGATATAGTCGGAATACCTGGAGGTGATATACATAGTCCGCGAATTAGCCCTGATGGACTAAGGCTTTTTGTGAATCAACATGCTGCTGGCGGCGAAAAATTGCTAACTTCTGTGGATAATGGCGCTACTTGGAGCGTGTATTCACCTCCCGTAAGTACGTCCGCAATGGCTATGGATAGAAGCGGTACTAAGCTTGTGACTTTTGGATTTAATCAGGATTTTCTATATTTATCAACTGATAGTGGGTCCTCTTGGACTAAGACACCGTCTTTTGCTGGTATTGTAAACGCATTTCCTAGGATGAGTCCAGATGGCTCAATTTTGACTGTATGCAATCGGTATCTACAAGTTAAAGTGTTGTATGTCTCAATGGACAATGGAGCTACTTGGCTTCAAAAGGGCAGCGAATGTCCAGACTATGTGTTGAATGATGGGAAGATGATACGTATAAATAGTGATAATTCAATAAGGAGATCTAGCGACTATGGTTTGACCTGGTCAACTATTAATACCGACCGAAGCAGACCGGCTGTCTTTAGCTATGATGGACAAAGCGCTTTTGACGGTGAAAATGTCTCTTTAGATGGAGGCGTTAATTGGAATCCTACGCCTGAAGTACCACCTCGATCCTCTAATAATAACATTTACGCAAAGGGTATTAGCAATGACGGAAAAAGAATGTTTGTTACGTTTATTCCTGCTAGCCCTAGCGATTCAAAATCTCCAATGATGGTATCTTCGGATGGAGGTAAAACTTGGCAGAAATGGGGAGATAAGGGTTTTATGGGTATTGCCGACATGTCGGCTGATGGTTCCAGGATATTTACACTATCGGGTGATCCTCCTGATGTTACTACTCGCCTAGCAACTCTATTGACACCTCCACCTGTAACTCCTGGCGGTACCGGCTCAGGTACGAGCGGAGCTGTCACTTCATCCACAGGATCTTCATCCTCAGGCGCTTCAACTACTGCGGCATCGTCATCCACTTCCAGCAAAAAACCAGAAAAATCATCAAACCTTGCTGAAACAGGAAACTCTATTTGGCTAGTTAGTGGGTTAGCTGTTATCGCCGTTGTAGCTGGCGGATTAGCACTAAGAAAACGACCGTAAAATTAGCTCATAGACGGAGCGAGCTTTTGAGATTCGACTTCATGATCAGGCTCGCTCTTTTTCATATTGGAAAGTAGATAAATTGATAATAAAATAAGTTCGCTTTTTTGATTTGGTGTAAAATAACGGATTTTTCTGTTGATTCGTCGTTGTGCGATTTCGCTGGCAATGTCAATGGACTTCCAAAACAGGACAGAAAGTGATTCTCTGAGGATGATTGCCAACGGTACGATAATTGCCCAGAAAATAACCATTAAAATTGCTGGAAGATTGATGTTCGTGAATGGGATTTTTCCTAGGAAAAAGAAGAAAAAAAGCTGGTCGATCACAAAAGGTGCGAGTAGTATCGCTCCGATGATCATAATTAAGTAAATGCCCAGCTTTCTCATAGATCTAACTGTAGCAAATAAGATATTGACTTGCAATCATAAGCGTAATGTGTTTTAACTCTGATTTACGTCGATATTTGGACTGGAAAAAATTGTCAAAAACCTGTATAATATAGCGGTTATGACAGAGGTAATTCGTGTTAAAGGTGCTCGTGAGCACAATCTGAAAAATGTAGATATTGAGATTCCGCGAGATCAGCTGGTGGTGATTACTGGGCTTAGTGGATCTGGAAAATCTAGTTTGGCATTTGATACGATTTACGCCGAAGGGCAGCGCCGTTATATGGAGAGTCTTAATTCGTATGCGCGGCAATTTTTGGGTACTATGGATAAGCCTGATGTTGATTCGATTGAAGGGCTCAGCCCAGCGATTTCAATTGACCAGAAGTCGACTAGCCGCAATCCGCGTTCGACCGTGGCTACGGTGACAGAAATTTATGATTATCTGAGGCTTTTGTTCGCGCGAATTGGCGTGCCGCATTGTCCGATTTGTGGCAAAGAAGTGACGCGTCGCACGACCGAGGTGATTATTGACGAGATTCTGCGGCAATTTGTTGATAAGCGAATTCTGCTATTGGCGCCAATTGTTAAGAATAAAAAAGGTGAGTTTGCGCACATTCCGGAGCAATATCAGCGACTTGGTTATGCCAGGGTGCGCGTGGATGACGTGGTGTACGCGCTGGATGAATTTCCAGAGCTGCAAAAAAGTTACAAGCATAACATCGAGTTGGTTGTTGACAGGTTGGCGTTGACGGCGGAAATGCGATCTCGACTAAGTCAGAGCGTTGAGCAAGCGCTGGATTTGGGCCAGGGAGTTATCGAGGTTTTGGATGCGGATAGCGATGAAGTGAAGACATTTTCGCAGAGATACGCTTGTGTTGATCATCCTGATGTCGATATTCCAGAGCTGGAGCCACGATTGTTTAGCTTTAACGCGCCTCAGGGAGCTTGTCCTGTATGTACGGGTTTGGGGTCTAGGCTGGAGGTTGATCCAGAATTGGTCTTTAATAACAATTTGACAATTTCCGAAGGAGCAATTCGACCGTACAATCGAATGAATTCTGACGCTTGGAATATGAAGCGATTGGCATCTGTTGCTGAAGCTCACGGATTTAGCTTGAAAGTTCCTGTAGGCAAGCTTTCTGATGATGCTAAACATAAAATATTATACGGAACTGGCGACCAAAAATATCGCGTTGATTTGGGCGGCGGTCGGCATTACGATACGACTTATGAGGGCGTTATTCCTAATCTGGAGCGACGCTGGAAAGAAACTGATAGCGATTTTATGCGACGAGATATTGAGCGGTTTATGCGCGAGAGGGATTGTTATGCCTGTAAAGGTGCGCGTCTGAAACCTGTGGTTTTGGCGGTGACGGTTCATGAATTGAATATCGTTGACGTGTGTGATTTGAGTGTTGATGACGCGTTGGATTTGTTTGATAATAAGCTTCAATTGACTGAGCAAGAAATGACGATTGCTCGCTTGATTGTGAAGGAAATTAAATCTCGTTTGGCGTTTATGAGCAACGTTGGGCTGAATTATTTGGAGTTAAGTCGAGCGGCTAACACGCTTAGCGGTGGCGAGGCACAACGAATTCGCTTGGCGACGCAAATTGGCGCTGGACTTCAGGGCGTGCTTTATGTGCTGGACGAGCCGTCAATTGGACTTCATCAACGTGACAACGACAAGTTGATTGATATGTTGAAGCGCCTTCGTGATTTAGGAAATTCTGTGCTGGTGGTCGAGCACGACGAGGACACGATTCGCCAGAGTGATTTTCTGGTTGACATGGGGCCGGGTGCTGGCGTGAATGGCGGCCAAATAGTGGCAATGGGAACTCCTGAAATTGTTGCGAAAAATGAGAATAGTATAACGGGTCGCTATTTATCTGGGGCGGAAAAAATTGCCGTTCCGAAAAAGCGCCGCAAAGTTGTGAAAGATAGAAAGTTGATTGTTCGTGGCGCTCGCGAAAATAATCTTAAGAACATTGACGTGGAGTTTCCTTTGGGTTTGATGACTGTAGTGTCTGGTGTTTCTGGTAGCGGAAAGTCGACGCTTGTGAATGACATTGTGGCGCGGGAACTAGCGGCGGAACTTAATCGCGCAACGACGGCGCCAGGATTGCACGACGCTATAGAAGGTGTGAATTTGCTTGATAAGACGATTGTCATAGATCAGTCGCCAATTGGTCGGACCCCGCGCTCCAATCCAGCGACTTACACTGGAATTTTTACGCCGATTCGCGAACTTTTCGCCAGCACGCCCGAGGCTAACGTTCGAGGTTATAAATCTGGACGATTTAGCTTTAATGTTAAGGGCGGCCGCTGTGAAAATTGTCAGGGCGATGGTGTGATAAAGATTGAAATGCATTTTTTGCCGGACGTTTACGTTCAATGTGACGAGTGCCACGGCAAGCGTTATAATCGCGAGGCGTTGGAAATTAAGTATAAAGACAAGACGATTGCTGATGTTCTGGATATGACAATTGATCAAGCGGCGGAATTTTTTGATAGCGTGCCGAATATTGCGCGTAAACTTCAGACGTTGGTTGAGGTTGGGCTTGGCTATATTAAACTTGGTCAGCCGGCAACTACTTTTTCAGGCGGTGAGGCGCAGCGAATTAAATTGGCAACGGAACTCTCCAAGCGCTCCACTGGAAAAACTATGTACATTCTGGACGAGCCGACCACTGGGCTTCATTCTGCTGACGTAAAACGACTGTTGGGGATTTTACAGCAATTGGTTGAGGGTGGCAATAGTATGATTATCATTGAGCACAATTTGGACGTCATAAAGTCGGCTGACTGGATAATTGACATGGGTCCAGAGGGCGGAATCGGTGGCGGTACGGTTGTGGCTTGCGGTACGCCTGAAGATATCGCCAAGGTGTCAAATTCGTTCACTGGCAAATATCTGAAAAAGATGCTTTAAGATTATTTTTTACGCTTGGTTTTTGAGAGGAGAACCGACAATTGTTCTCTTAATAAAGCGCGAGTATTTGGTTGTTTCAAAGCGTGAATAGCCATTGGTGAGACAGACAGGAAGATGATGAGAATTGCTGCAACTTCAATATTTACGCCCGCTTTGGTCAAAAACTCGCCAGCGTAGAAACCCAGATAAACGAATGCTGACGACCAAAGAAATCCACCGATAAGATTGAAAGTTAAGAATGTTTTATAGTGCATTTTACTGGCGCCGGCAACGATTGGGGCGAAGGTTCTTACAATTGGTACAAATCGAGCCAGGACGATTGTCGCTGAGCCGTGCTTGTCGTAAAACTTTTCTGTTTGCTCTAAATATTTTTTCTTGAAGAATCGGGAATTTTCTTTTTCAAACAACTTGCGTCCAACTTTATGGCCAAAACTATAGCCAACACTGTCGCCCAGCACTGCCGCCGCAAAAACCAAAAGCGCAAAAATGTGAATATCAATGTGTAGGATGTTTTGCTGAACCATATATCCAGCAGTGAAAAGCAGACTGTCGCCAGGTAAGACGAAGCCGATTAGTAGACCGGATTCTGCGAAAATTACTAATAAAATTGCCAATACGCCGAAGCTAGTTATCAAGTGAATAAAAGATTCCATATCTTAATTATAGCATAATTAGCGTATGCAGATTGAGCTATTCTTCAATAAATCCGCCAGATTGTCGTGCCCATAATTTTGCGTAAACACCGCGTTTTTTATTGATGAGTTCGTCGTGCGATCCGTCCTCGACAATTTTCCCATTTTTCAAAACAATTATACGGTCCAACTTGGCAATTGTAGACAAACGATGGGCAATGACAATTGAGGTTCGATTCTCCATTAACGTCTCCAGGGATTTTTGAATCAACGCTTCTGATTCAGAATCTAGCGCTGAAGTCGCCTCGTCGAGGACTAGAATTGGCGCATCTTTTAGGATTGCCCTAGCAATTGCAACTCGTTGTCGCTGTCCGCCAGATAATTTAATTCCGCGCTCGCCAACCATTGTGTCAAAACCGTCTTTAAGTCCAACGATAAAATCGTAAGCGCCAGCTTTTTTGGCGGCTTCTTCAATTTCTGCGTCAGTTGCATCAGGTCGGCCGTAAGCAATGTTTTCACGCACGGAGCGGTGGAATAGCAATGGTTCTTGCGGTACGTAAGCGATTTTGGCGCGCAAACTTGCCTGGGTGACTTCGGAAATATCTTGTCCATCGATGGTAATTTTTCCTGAGTCAATATCAGCAAAACGTAATAGCAATTTGGTGAGTGTAGTTTTTCCAGAACCGCTCGCTCCAACCAAACCTATTTTTTCGCCTGGTTTAATCTCCAGAGAAAAGTCGTGGAATAGGGTGTCGCCTTGACCCTCGTCGTGCGTGAAAATTATTTTATCCATGGAAATTTCGCCGTTTGTAACTTTTAGCTTTGAATCGCTTTTATCAATCAATGTTGTTGGCGTTTGTAAGATTTCTACCATATCGTTTGCGTTACCGATAATTCGGTTGTAATTGCGCATAATTCCGTTCATGTTCCACAATTCATGTGCGACACTTCCAGTGTAGGTGATTATAAGATAAACAGACGCCACTGATACCAAATTATTTTGAGCTGCGTACACTGCGAAGGCGATTGCCCCAATTTTAATAACCATGTTGATTGACGAATATATAGTGCTGACTTTTAAGAATCCGCGCATTACGTCGAGGCTTGAATCTCGCCAAGAGTTGACGGTTTTTGTGAAAAATTTCTGTTCCGTAGCTTCGGCACCAGACGACTTGACCGCCAGAACGTTTGAGATTACGTCGGCTAATTGACCGTTCAATTTATTGCTGGATTTGGCTTCTTTTTTTGTCAATTTCGCCATTGGCTTGGATCCGTAATAAACGACGATGCTGAAAACGATTGAGAAAATGAGTAAAAATAGCGCGTATTGCCAGAGGAGAGTTGATAGGACAATTATTGAACCGACCAGTGAAATAACTAGTGGCAAAACTGACCAAATTATCGTGTCCCAAAAACTTTCTACCGCGCCAACTAATTTATTTGTTTGACTAACGAGCGACCCGCCGAATTTATTTGAATGGAAGAATAATGTTTGGTTGGTTAGTTTGCTGAAGCATCGAGCGTACAAATCTCGTTGCATGGCGGTTTCGAATGTCCAGACGAGATATAAAACTAATCGCCAGCCGATGACGCTCGACCATAATTCACTGACGCCGTATAAAGCAATTAGTGTCCATAGATTTTTTGCGTCGTGCAGTTGATTGTGTTGGACGATACTAAGAAGTTGGGCAATTATGAGCGGTCCGACAAAAATGGTAACCACGAGTGTGAGCATTGCAAAAAATATTGCCAAGTTTCGACGGTGTTTGTATGGCTCTGATGTCTTCCAAAATAGACGAAATATTTCTTTGCTGTTCGGTTTGTTTTTCAAATCAATTCCTTTCGATGATAAATTAATATTTATAAACTGCGCAGAAAACTGAGCGTTCTTAATTATTCAAAAATGTATATTAGAGGAACTCGCCGTCGAGAGTTCATAGACTTTGATTATTATAGGGAATATATAGATATAAGTCAATTTGTGGAGCAAAAGCCTTGTTTATTTATTGTAAATACTTTACAATAGGAACATGACGCAAATTGTTAGGCGATCAACAAAATACACGAATGACGTGATGGCGATTTTAAAGAGTAAGTATCACGCGACGAATGCGGAAATTGCTCAGGAATTGCGGAACATTCATCCTGAAGTCAGCGACACGACGGTGCATCGAATAACTCAACGCCTGTGTGGCGACGGGATGATTGGTTTGGCGCCATCGACTAAAAAAGGTTGCTTGCGATACGATATTCGTAAGGACGATCACGATCATTTTGTGTGTAGTGACTGTGATGGCTTGATGGATATTAAAATTGCCGATGAAATGAGAAAACAGATTGCGCATGAAATTAGTGATTGCTATATTGATGGCCCGTTGGTTGTGACGGGAGTTTGTAAAAAATGCCAGAAAAGGAGGAAATAATGGCTTTATATGAAATTACAACGAAGCAAGAATTCGAAGATAAGGTGCTGAAGAGCGACGGTCCTGTACTAGTTGATTTTTGGGCGCCGTGGTGTCCGCCATGTCGTGCAATGGCTCCGCTTTTGCATCAAATTGCTGAAGAAACAGAGTTTGATATTGTTAAAGTTGACACTGAAGCAAGCCAAGAAAATGCGCAATTGGCTATGGAATATCGCGTGCAGGGAATTCCAAACATGAAGATTTTTGTTGGCGGCGAGGAAGTTGTCGAAATGATCGGCATGAAGCCAAAGCAGACGTTGATTGACGCTTTGGAAAAAGCTGCGAAATAAAAAAATAGGAGGGGGATTTATGAAGGGTTTTAGTGGAAATATCGAAGAGCTTACATTAGAAAATGATAATTTTCGTCAGGTTCTATATACTGCGAAGCATTGCCAATTGGTGTTGATGAGCCTGCCCGTTGGTGGGGAAATTGGTTCGGAGATTCACGAGGAGAATGATCAGTTTTTCAGATTTGAGTCTGGCGAAGGTAAGGTTTTGATTGATGGCAATGAATATGCTGTTTCTGACGGTAGTGCTATTATTGTGCCGGCGGGCGCTGAACATAATGTGATAAATACTGGCGAAGAGCCACTTAAGCTTTATACTATTTATAGTCCAGCGCATCATAAAGATGGAATTGTTCGGGCAACGCGTGAAGAAGCAGAGGCTAACGAAGAAGATTTTGATGGTGTAACTACAGAATAGGCTACTATCAAAAGAGAAAACTTACTAAATTAGCGATTTTTATGGCATGCAGATCAATAGTCGGCGAGATGTTTAGCTCATTCGTGCGGGCAATTTTTCGTGGAACTGCATGCGCCATATCGCTAGTTTTTATGATTGTACCGCAGAAGGACCGCGTACGGGTGATTGTTTATCGTGATGATGGTAAGATTTTGTTAGTTAGAGGTCGTTTTAGCCGCCAAAAGTGGGCTCTACCGGGAGGCGGGGTGAAGCATAATGAGAGTTATGAACAGGCTGCCGTTAGAGAAACCTTGGAAGAAATTGGATTAAAGATACATAATCTGCGATATCTCGGAAAAGCTAATTCTCATGAATCATATGCCAAATTTTCAGTTCGAGTTTTTGCGGCGCACGCGTCTGATTATGACATAAAATGCAACTTTGAAATAATGGAAGCCCGGTGGCTTAATAGGGACTATCTTCCTAAAGAATATTACGCTTTGTATATTAATAAGCATCAGTAGGCGACTCTGCTTTATGTATAATATGAGTATGAACGATCGACAAATTTCCCAGCTTGAAATAGTAAAGACTAAAGTTCGGCAGTTACTGGGCGGCGACACTTCGGGTCATGCTGATGATCATGTCGAGCGAGTAGCGTTGTTAGCAGAGCGTTTTGCTAACGAATGCAGCGAATCGGTGGATCTGCAAGAAGTGCTGTTGACAGCTTGGCTGCATGATGTTGATGATTATAAATTAGTCGGTAAAACGCAAGCGGAAAAATTGACGAACGCGGTAAATATTATGGCGCAGGCAGAAATAGCTGATGATTTAAGTCGGGCTGTGCTAGAGAATATTGCGGCGATTGGTTATAGTAAACGGCTGAACGGCAAGCAGCCGCAGCGGCTGGCAGGGAAATTGGCGTCTGACGCTGATATGTGTGACGCTATTGGTGCGGTCGGCATTGAGCGGGCGTTGGTTTATGCCTGTCATCATGGCGGGCGGATTTTTGACCCTAAAGTCTGGCCGAATGTCAATCTGGCGGCGCACGAATATAACGCTGATGGTAATACGCATGATACTGACGGATTTATCAATCACTTCTTTGAGAAGCTGCTGAAATTGAAGGGTTTGATGTTGACTGAACCAGGACGAATAGAAGCGGAGAATCGTCATCAAATTATGGTTGATTTTCTTCGCGCCTATTTTCACGAAAAGAATGTGCCCGAGTGGAGTGAGTTTTTGGAGGAATATTTACGTAGCGTCGATTAAATATTGAAGAATGGATAGCTTTCGCTTTTTATTGATCTGATCAATAATTTGTAGTTATATAAAATTATGACAAAGTATAAAATTGAACGGATTTATGAGTCGACCGCGTCAGATGATAGTTATCGTGTGCTGGTCGATCGATTGTGGCCGCGCGGAATTAGCAAAGAACGAGCTGCATTGGATGAGTGGAATAAAGAAATTGCCCCGACCGATGAATTACGCAAATGGTTTAATCACGACCCAGAAAAATTTCCGGAATTTTCTCGCCGTTATATGAAGGAGTTAGATAATAATCCTGCGGCTGCCGAGGCGAAGAATAATTGGGATAAGCAATCTGCAGTTACGCTGTTATACGGCGCCAAAGATACGGAACATAATCAGGCGATAGTTCTCAAAAAGTGGTTGGAAGATTAGTCAATCGCTAGAAGAATGCTTGCATAATTGGCGTGTTTAGATTGTAATATATTTAATGAATCAAGCATTGCAAGCCAAGCTAAAAACTTTGCCGCGAACACCCGGCGTTTATTTCCATAAGTCGGCGAGTGGCGAGGTAATTTATGTTGGTAAGGCGGCGGTTCTTAAAAATCGCGTACGTCAGTATTTTCAAGATTCGCGCGGGCGAGATAATAAAACTATGGCGCTGGTGGCGGAGATTTTTGATACTGATTGGATTGAAACTGAGAGCGAGGTTGATGCGCTGTTTTTGGAAAGCGAGATGATCAAGCGTTATATGCCGCGATACAACGTTCTGTTGCGTGACGACAAATCTCAGATGTATGTTCGGATTGATATGAAAAGCGATTGGCCGACGGTCAGTTTTACGCGGAATCCTGCCGATGATGGTGCGGATTATTTTGGTCCATTTTACAATGGTTTTGCGCTGAAAAAGGCATTGCGCTATTTGAGGCGAATTTTTCCGTATCTCACTCACCAAAGACGCCCCGGGCAATCAAAGTTGGATGAAGATTTGGGCTTAAGTCCGAAAATAAGTGATGGTTCGGACGCGTATAAAGCTGGTTTGCGTAAATTGATAAGTTATATTAAGGGAAATCGCAAGGCTATTGCTGTGGAGCTGGAGCGCGATATGAAAACGGCTGCGGGGCTTCATGATTTTGAGCGTGCGGCAAGTCTGAGAAATAAGTTGCGCGCCATGCAAGAACTTCAGCGACGCGTTATGTTTGGTGACAAAGAATTTTTGGATATTTCAAAAGACAAGGCACTGGCTGATTTAGCAAAACTACTTGGCCTGAAAAATATTCCAGTGCGAATTGAGGGTTATGATATTTCGCATATGAGCGGACGTCAGGTTGTGGCGAGTATGGTAGTTTTTACGAATGGCGCGAGCGATCGTGCGGAATATCGCAAATTTAAGGTGGGTGAAAAAAACGACGACACTGGAAATATGTACGAGGTGATTTTTAGGCGGCTTGGCGAGCGAAATATCAAAAGTTGGGGTCGTCCGGATCTGTTGTTGATTGACGGTGGAAAGGGTCAACTTTCGGCGGCGATTAAGGCAAGGGATGAGCGCGGAATAAAATTGCCGATTATTAGCATCGCCAAACGCGAGGAAGAAATTATTATTCATAAAACTGGCTCGCAAATCGGCATGTCATATATTGAGGAACTGCAAAAATCTATTCATCAGGATGTCGCTATTCACGAAGATAATGATGTGTATGTGGTAAATTTGCATCCCGCTCAGCGCAACGCCGGCTCACATTCAAAGAACTTACGAGGCTCTGCTATCGACAATGACTCCAGCCGGGACGATTTTACAAAAAGTTCTATTGCGACGACAGATATTGTCAAGCTTTTCCAGCGGATTCGTGACGAGTCGCACCGATTTGCTGTGAGCTATCATACGGCGTTGAAGCATCAAAATCAGACGAAAAATCAACTGGAGGAAATTCCGGGGATTGGCCCAAAGACGCGCGCGAAATTGTTGAGGAAGTTTGGTAGTGTGAAAAAAATTATTGAGGCAGATTATGCGGAATTGCAAGCGGAAGTTGGCGCGAAAAAGGCGAATTTGATTAAGCACTTATCTTAAAATCAAGCATTCAATCGACAATAAAGCATAAATTATATATAATAAGACTAATGAAAAGACAATTTGCGACGTTTTTGATTCGGCTGATTCTTAACTCGGTAGGTATTTGGGTTGCGGTGCGGCTGCTTGGAAATGAAACTCCGGGCGCAACTTCTGCGTGGACGTTTATGGTGGCGGGGTTGATATTTTCGGTAGTAAATAGCGTATTGAAACCAATTGTTACAATTCTAGCCCTGCCAGCAATTCTATTAACCTTAGGACTGTTTACCTTAATTGTAAATGGTTTTATGGTTTACATTTCATTAGCTTTGGCGCCAGGGATTTCTATGACTTTTGCGCATTCAATTATTGCCGGGATTATATTGAGTTTGGTAAACTATATTATAAGTAGCGCGCTGGTTTTGCAGCGGGAAGAAAAGGAGTAATATGTCAATTGATACAATTTTACCGTACGTGACGCTTGGATCTGCCGTACTGATGATTATCGCAATTTTGTTGCAACAACGAGGCGCAAGCTTGGGCGCAGGATTCGGCTCGTCTGGGGAGTTATTCACTACTCGTCGCGGATTTGATAAAAACTTGTTCGATGTAACTATTGTTTTTGCGGTGATTTTTGTGCTATCGATTTTGGCAAGTATGATTTTGCCGGGATTGCAAAAATAGGAGAATAGATTTGAGCTCGGATAATTCGTCATGGAATCGTTTTGCGCGGCTAAAAGTTTCCAGTAAAGATGTCAATAAGCGTCTGCGCAAGATTGAAAAGGGAAGCTTGCGTCATGCGCATAAATTCGTGACATCCAGGTTAGACCGTTTGTCCAATGTACGGCGTCGGGTTTCTGTTTGGATTATTCTAGTATTGGTGATGATTGGCGCCAGTGCGGTGCAGTGGCATATTTCTCGCAATTCTTTCACGACAATGGCATACACTTCTGGCGGATCATACTCTGAGGGCGTGTTGGGCCCTTTGGAAAACTTAAATCCGATTTTCGCAAAAACCAATGCTGAAAAATCTGCCGCGAAGTTGCTGTTTTCAAGTTTGTATCGATATGACTCAACGGGCAATATAAAGGCTGACATGGCGGATAGCATCAGCGTAAACGATAAAGAAACTGAATATACGGTTAAGCTGAAGAAGGGCTTGAAGTGGTCAGACGGACAAGACCTAACGGCGGACGATGTAATTTTTACATTGAAGCTATTGGCGAATCCAGAAGTTGGAGCTGAAATATCAGGCTGGAAATCCATAAAATTCGAGAAAGTGTCTGACGGTTCGGTAAAGTTTATTCTGCCGTCGTCATATTCGCCGTTTGTCCACGCTTTGACATTCCCGATTATTCCTAAACATATATTAAAAGACGTTAAGCCGTCGAATTTACGTGAACATGATTTTAATAAATCGCCTATATCCAGCGGTCCGTTCGCCTTTAGATTGCTGCAGAATGTAACGAGCGATGGTAGTAAAAAAGTGCTATATTTGCAGTCGAATAGCGATTATTATGGCGGCACGCCTAAGTTGGAGCGATTCCAGTTGTACGCGTATCCGACGCAGGATGATATTGCGAAAAGTTTGCGTACGCGAGAAATTACAGGAACTCCAGAATTGATTTATAACGATCAATCCGCCGAGGTAAAATCTATGTACGCCGCAGAAGCGCATTCTTTGAACAACGGAGTTTACGCGCTGTTTAATAACAATAGTCAGTTCTTGCGATCAAAAGCAGTTCGTCAGGCTCTATCACTCAGTGTCGACACATCCAAGCTACGCCAATCTTTGTCGTTGTCTACGGAAGAATTGTCTGGTCCAACGCTTAATAAGTTCCTAGGAAAGAGTTCGAATTCTTCTAGTTATGACGTCAAGAAAGCGAAGTCTCTACTTGACGCCGAGGGTTGGAAGAGTGTGAATAATGTTCGTCAGAAGGGAAATGATAAACTAAAACTCAACGTGGTCGTTTTGAAGAATAGCAATTACGAAAAGGTCGCCAGATATTTGGCTCAAGTTTGGTATGACGAGCTGAATATAGAATCGGATATTAAAGTTGTCGATCCGAACGATGCTACTCAAAATATTCTTCAGACAGTTTTGCAGCCGCGCAATTTTGACGTGCTGGTTTACGAACTCTCCTTGGGTGGCGACCCCGATGTTTATGCCTATTGGCATTCTTCGCAGGCAACTAATAATGGTTTGAATTTCTCCAATTACAATAACGCGATAGCGGACGATGCTTTGGAGAGCGGTCGATCTAAAATCTCGACGAAGCAACGCGCCGATCGTTATGCGAAGTTTGCTGCTACTTGGCAAGCGGACGCCCCAGCGATTGCCTTGTATCAGCCAAAATTTGACTATATTCATATTCGGAATGTTAAGGCTCTCGACGCAAGCACTGAAGTTGTCAATCCCGTCGATCGCTATGTCGATGTTCAATATTGGGCGACAGAGAAAAAGTCCGTTTACAAAACCCCGTAATCGGGTATAATGGTAAGTGGCTATGCGGGCGTGGCGGAATTGGTAGACGCGCTAGCTTGAGGGGCTAGTGAGCATTGCGCTCGTGGAAGTTCAAGTCTTCTCGCTCGCACCAAACATATTGCAATTATTGGATGAGTTGTTTGTGATATGTTTTGAAAATCTGATATAATAAAAGCGGTGGCGCGTTGGCGGAGCGGTTACGCAGAGGTCTGCAAAACCTTTTAGACGAGTTCGACTCTCGTACGTGCCTCCAATTTTTTGATGAATAGTCCTGAGAATTGGGCTATTTTTTATTTTGCGAAATTGTACACTTTACTTAGTGAATATAGTATAATATAAGAAGTCTGGCGCGTAGGCGTCTGGATTGCATATAAATAAGCGCGAGTGGCGGAATTGGTAGACGCGAGGGACTTAAAATCCCTTGACCAAAAGTCGTGCGGGTTCGATTCCCGCCTTGCGCACCAAAGTTGTAAAGAAAATAATATTGAATAGGAAAGGGACAAGGTAAGAAATGAGTCCATTGGTAATTGTACTTATTGTTACAGTGGTAGTTTTATTAGTACTCGTAGGAGTTGTAATCGGTGCGTACAATGGTTTAGTTGTGTTGCGCAACCGCGTAGAAGAGGCATGGAGTGACATTACTGTTCAGCTAAAGCGCCGAACTGATTTGATTCCAAATTTGGTCAATTCAGTAAAAGGCTACGCTACACATGAAAAAGAAGTGTTTGAAAAGGTTGCAGAAGCCCGTTCAGCAATCATGAATGCTGGCAGCGTGGCTGAAACCGCTAAGGCTGAAAATGCTTTGGAAGGCGCGTTGAAGAGCTTGTTTGCCGTATCTGAGGCTTACCCAGAATTGAAAGCAAACCAGAACTTCTTGCAATTGCAGCAGGAATTGGTTGACACTGAGGATAAAATCCAAGCAGCTCGCCGATTCTACAACGGTGGCGTTCGCGACCTGAACACGAAGATCCAGACTTTCCCAACAAACATCATCGCGGGAATGTTTGGCTTCCAAGCTAAGGAATTCTTCGACGTTGAGGATCGCGCAAGCATCGAAAATCCAGTTGAAGTAAAGTTCTAATTGAACCCTGAAATGAAAATCGCTCGTCTATTTTTAGCGGGCGATTTTTGATATAATTAACATATGTACAATGCAGTTTCTCAAAACAAACGCAACACAATATTAATTATGTCTGTGTTTGTAATAATTATTGGAATTATCGGTCTGTTTATTGGAGCGGCGACGGATAGCTATTCACTAGCGCTCATCATTTTCATATGCGCGATATTGTATGCTTGGTTGCAATATTTTATAGCTGGTAAGTTGGCTATGATGATGACTGGTGCTCAGGAAATTAGTAAAAATGACGCTCCTGAACTTTGGCGAGTGGTGGAAAATTTGTCTATCGCTTCTGGTATGCCGATGCCGAAAGTCTATATTATCGACGATCCAGCTCCAAATGCTTTTGCGACTGGTCGCGACCCGAATCATGCCATCGTTGGTGCGACTACTGGGCTTTTGGATATTATGGACAAGCGAGAGTTGGAGGCTGTTATGGCGCATGAAATGAGCCACGTGCGAAATTACGACATCCGCGTTAGTATGATTGCTTTTGGTTTGGTTAGTGCGATTGGACTATTTGCAGATTTGGCGCTTAGAATGATGTTTTATAGTGACGATCGCGACAGAGATGTTAATCCTATCATCTACGCTCTCGGGTTGATCGTGGTTATATTGGCGCCGCTTTTGGCAACGATAACCCAGCTGGCAGTCAGTAGGCAGCGTGAATATCTGGCGGATGCTTCGGGTGTATTATTGACACGAGATACTGAAGGACTAGCAAGCGCGCTGGAGAAATTACGCCAATACGGCAGACCAATGCAAAAACAAAGCTCTTCCACTGCCAATTTGTTCATGAATAATCCTTTGAAGCCCGGATTTTTCTCAAAACTATTTAGTACTCATCCACCGCTAGAAGATAGAATTGCAAGGCTGAGAAATAACGCAACAAAGATGTAATTATGGCAACGAAAACCTCCAAAAAACGAGCAGTCAAGAATCCTAAGCAGTCAAATGCTGATCATAAAAAAGGTGTATGGCCTGGTATTAAACGGGACTTTAGCAAATTAAATCAGCAGCGGCGTAATTTTCTGCAGCGCCGACCTCACCGTAGTTTTCGGCTAACTAAGCGACGAGATTACCAACGCGATCTTAAAATTCCAGGATATTGGTCGCTAACCAGTGAGGCTTGTCGTCTGGTATGGCGAAATAAGAAGACTTTTTTGGCGTTAATCATCGTTATGTCGATATTGACGTTTGCCTTGGCTAGTGTCATGTCGCAAGACACATACCAACAGCTTAAAGATGTGATGAATCAGGCTGAGTCAAATGGATTCGGCGGAATTTATACAACAATTAGCCTGTTCTCTGGCGTTGCGGTTAGCTATATTTCTGGCAGTGGAACGGCTGGTGGAAATATTCAGCAAGCGGCGGGAATTTTTCTGGGGCTATTAACTTGGCTGTCGTCTGTTTGGCTGACGCGAGCTATTTTAATTGGTAAAAAACCGAAAATGCGCGACGGTTTGTACAGTTCTGGATCGCCCATAATTGCGCTAATAATTGTCATCGGGGTTTTTCTAATTCAAATGGTGCCAGCGGCAGTGGCGGTGATTATTTATAGCGCGCTTAATGCTTCGGGGGTGTTAAATCAAACGCCGATTCTGATGGCGGCTGGTGGTGCGGCGATTCTAATAGTGGCGATGTCCGTCTATTGGGCGACTTCTACGGTTTTTGCGATGATCATCGTAACATTGCCAGGGATGTATCCGTTTCACGCGTTGCGTTTGTCGGGCGATATTGTGACGGGTCGAAGACTAAGGATTTTGCTGAGATTTGCGTGGGCTGTTGTTTTGTCTGTGCTTTTGTGGGCGGTCGTTCTGATTCCGGTAATTCTGCTTGACGGCGCGCTGAAGGGATGGATTAGTGGTATTGATTGGCTACCAATTGTCCCGACAACTGGTCTGATTTTACTTTACGTAACTATAATTATGATTTCTGTGTATGTCTATTTGTTCTACAGAAAGGTGGCTGAAAGTGACACCAAAAAAACCAAGAATTGACGAAATTAAAGACCTGTTAAATCGTTATAGCTACGAATACTACACCTTGGACAAGCCAAGTGTGAGCGATGCGGTTTATGACAGCCTGATGGATGAGCTGAAGAAAATTGAATCGGATCATCCGGAACTGATCACTATTGATAGTCCTACGCAGCGAGTTGGAAATAAGCTGCTTGACGGTTTTCAAAAAGTAGAGCACGCGCGCCGAATGGTCAGTTTGAATGACGTCTTCGATAAAAGTGAAGTTGAGGCGTGGATTGAGCGAACTGATAAATTGATACCGGGTCAGCGACATGAATTTTTTACGGATATAAAAATGGACGGCTTGGCGTGCGCGTTGATTTATGTCGACGGTGTGCTATTCCAAGCTGTGACACGCGGCGATAGTTTTGTTGGCGAAGATGTAACGAATAATGTTCGGACTATTAAAAACGTACCGCTTCGTCTGCGTGAAGCGGCGGGTTTTGAGAATTTTTTGCGTGGTCGGACAGAGATTCGTGGCGAAATTGTTATGCTGAAGCGAGATTTTGAGGAGCTTAATAAAAAGCAGAAATCTCTAGGGCTGCCTACATTTGCTAATCCGCGCAATTTGGCTGCGGGGACAATTCGTCAATTAGATCCCGCGCTGGTGGCGGCGCGCCCGTTGCATTTTCGTGGATATGATGTGATTCGCGATAATAGTTCGGAAGTTCCGACGAATAGTTTTGCTTACGAGGCTTTGACGGCGCTGGGGATTTCTCGCAATCAGCAGGCTAGTGTTTTTGATAATTTATCCGACGTGATGAAATTTGTTGATGAATGGAGCGACAAGCGTCATGATTTGCCGTTTAATACGGACGGGCTGGTTATTAAGATTAACGATCGAGAGATATACGACAATCTCGGGATGGTGGGCAAAAATCCGCGTGGGGCGGTGGCTTATAAGTACGCGGCCGAAGAAGCTACAACGATCGTTCGAGATATAGTCATTTCTATTGGGCGAACCGGTGCGGCGACTCCGGTGGCTGTATTTGATCCAGTAGTGGTGGCGGGAACTACGGTGCAGCACGCCAGTTTGCATAACGCCGATGAAATTGAGCGTTTGGATATTCGGCGAGGCGACACTGTGGTGATTTTTAAGGCTGGCGATATTATTCCGCAAGTTGAGAGTGTCTTGAAGGAATTGCGACCTGCAGATTCTGAGCCAATTGATTATAAAGCAGAGCTAAAACGGCAATACCCGGAGTTGGAATTTGTGCGACCGGAAGGTGAAGCTGTTTATCGAGTTAAGGGCTCTAACGGTCCGCTGATTTTGAAGCGAGCTCTGGCACATTTCGCGTCTAAGGGTGCGCTTGATATTGATACGCTTGGTGAAAAGAACGTGGAAGTTTTAATTGACAACGGTTTGATTGGCGATTTGGCGGATATTTTTACGCTTACTAAGGGCAATTTGTTAAAGTTGGATCGGTTTGCTGATATTTCTGCGCAAAAGTTAATCTCGGCAATTGCTGATAAAAAACGCCCAGAATTAGAGCGATTTTTGTATGGTCTGGGAATCCGTCATATTGGCGCGCAAACGGCGATTGATTTGACGAATCATTTTGAGAGTATGGAAAATTTGGCGAAAGCGACGATTGATGATTTGCGACAAGTTGATGGCGTGGGTGAAATTGTTGCCGAATCTGTGGTGGCGTGGTTTGCTGATGAGGATAACGTAAAATTGCTCAATAAATTCACAGAATTGGGAGTTATTCCTCAGTTTAATAAAAAGGCTGGCGGGTTGAGCGGAAAAAGTTTTGTCATCACGGGTACTCTGAAATCTATGGGACGCGACGCTGCTGCGGATAAAATTCGTAATCTCGGTGGAGTTTTTCAAACTGCAGTTTCTAAAGACACGACATATTTGGTGGCTGGCGGTAAGGTTGGTGCTAGCAAATTGAAAAAGGCTGAGCAATACGGCACGAAAATTATTGACGAAGAAGAGTTGTTGAGGATGATAGAAAACGCGGGATGAATTAATGTATAATTTATGCATGGATAAGATTAAAAAACCGAGACTCTATTGTTTTTCTCCAGCGGTAATGTTGGCGACGTTGACAATTGAAATTATTCTGGCGATATATACTTCTTGGAAATATAAATTGAATGCCGTGACAAAGATTGTGATCATGCTGTTGATTTGTTTGGCACTGTTTCAATGGGCTGAATATAACGTTTGTGAAGGTGCGATTCTTCTGGATAATCTCGGCTGGGCTAAACTTGGCTATATTGCAATTACTATGCTTCCGCCTCTGGGCATTCATTTGATATATGAAATTTCTGGTGATAAGAGGCGATGGATTCCCGTGCTTGGTTATACTTTTGCCGCAATGTTTATCAGCTATTTTCTATTGGAGGCTAACGGAATTAAGTCTGGGGCTTGCCTGGGTAATTATGTGATTTTTGAAAATCAGCCGGGTGTCGGAATGTGGTATGGTTTGTATTATTACGGCCTATTATTTGCGGCAATTGCTTATGCGTGTGTTAGGAGTAAAACATCCAGCAAACACATTCGGCGCTCTCTAGGTTCGTTGATTGTGGGATATGTTCTATTTATGGCGCCTACGACGTTTGTCAATATCATCGATCCATCGACTATTATCGGAATTCCGTCAATTATGTGTGGATTTGCAGTTTTGATGGCGGTAGTTTTAGCTGGGAAAGTTTTGCCAGAATATGTAAATGAGAAATGATGCTTGTGTTTTTTTGGACGATAATGCATAATTAAACATGAGCTGGTACGCATAGGGGCATTCTCCTATGCTTGCCAATTGAAAGACAAACACACATTCAAATATGCCCCGGGTGGGCGCGTAGCAGCTCTTCTATAATGCTTATGGTATGATATAGTTATGGTTACTGTTTCAAAAAAGAGGGAAGAAAAACTAGCAAAATTAGTGCGAGAATTTTTTGCTGTTCATCCAGATGTGAAGCTTGTGGCGATAACTGGTAGTGCCGGAAAGGCTAGTGCGAAAATAGCTATCGGTACGGTTTTGGCGCAACAATTTGATATTCAGCTTCGCAATGAAGAGCCGAAGACGAAAGCTGATGTTTTCCTTCAGATGATGGGCGTGAAAATGCCTGAAAAAGGCTTGTTCAAATGGTGGAAAGTGATGCGCGCCGTAAAGAAGAGAATTAAGGCCGAAAAACCGGAAGTTCAGGTAATTGTTCAGGAATTTAACCCAAAGGAACTTGGCTATAACGATTGGTTTAAGGCTTATGTTGTGCCAGATATTACGGTTGTAACTTCTGTGACAAATGGTCGAATGCAGGTTGAATATTCCTTGGAGGAAGTGGCGAATGAGATGATTTCGCTGGCGAATTTCTCGCGAATGGCGATGATAAATCGTGATGATATTGATGGGCGTTTTGCTAGCTTTTTGACGAATCCCAATATCACTACGTACGGAAGTGATCCGGTGGCGGAGTATAATTTTGACGATCGTAATTTTTCCCTGAAAGATGGACATCACGGCTTTATTATGTCTCCAGAAAATCCTAATGGACTAGAAGTCAATGTTAAGTTAATTGGCGAGCATAATATTCGTCCAGCGATCGTGGCGGCAGCTATTGGTTATGCGTTTGGTGAAACTGAGGAGAATATAAAAAAGGGCATAGAAAATTTGCGTCCACTGCCTGGCAGGATGAATTTACTGAAGGGCGCGGACAATACTTGGTTGATTGATGATAGCTATAGTTCGACGCCGCTGACTGCTTTGGCGGCTTTACAGTCTTTGTATCGAATTGAGACTCCGCAGCGAATTGCTGTACTTGGCAATATGAATGGCTTAAAGGGAATTTTCGAGCAAGCCCACGCTGAACTTGGTTCTCATTGTAGTCCGGATTTGTTGGATTGGGTTGTGACGGTTGGTGAGAAAGCTAATCAATATTTGGCGCCAGCTGCTCGTCAAAGAGGTTGTCAGGTGAAGGAATGCAAAAATGCCATTGAGGCTGGGTCTTTCGTGCGCGACAAATTGAAATCTGAAGGCGTCGCTCTGTTTAAGGGTTCAAGCGGCGGCGTATGGCTAGAGGAATCTATAAAAATCAATCTTCATAGCACTGAGGACGATAAATACTTAGTCAGGCAAACGCCGGAGTGGATTGCAAGGAAAAACCAATTTTTCTCACAATTTAAAGATTAATGTGATATATTAAATTCAAGGTATATAAAACAAGGGGGAATATGGATCAAGGTAATCAACCTGCACCGCAGCCGCAATATAACGGCGTACCGATGCAACCAAAAAAGAAGAAAACGGGATTGATAATTGGTGTAGTGCTGGGAGTTATAGCTCTTATTGCTATTATTTCTGCTGTGTTAGTTTATTTCTTGTGGTGGCAGAATCCAGAAAAGATGGTTACGGACGCTGTGTCTAATGCTATTATGGCAAAGAAGATGACTGCCGACGGTAAGGTAGTTATTGACATGCGCGACCAAGGAAAAATAGAGCTAAACGTAAAGACTGCTACTGAGTCGGGAAAATCAAAGGCGAATATTGACGCTAAGCTTAATATCAAAGGGGTCGAAAAGAGTATTCCATTAGATGGTGATATGGTTCTTGGTGATGATGGGACGATATACGTGAAGATAAATAACTTTAAGGATTTGTATGGCACTTTGCTTGAAATAGTTATGGAGTCTTCTTCTGGCGGCAAGGCATCAAGGGCTCAAATAGAAACTTATCGTGATCAGACTTTGAGAAAGATGAGCTCTGAGATAGATAAAATGAGCAATACATGGATGAAGGTTTCTCCAGATGAAATCGGTAGCGAATACAAGTGTGGAATTAACGCTCTGAAGAAAATTCAAAGTGATGAAAGTGTACGTAAGGAATTGGCTCAACTTTATCAAAAGAATAGCTTCTTCACTATAAAAGACTCAAAGATTAGTGATCGTAATGGTGGACGTGGTTTTGAATTACAGGGTGATAACGGTAAATTGTCGAAATTTAATGATGAGTTTAAAAATTCATCAGCAGGTAAGGCGCTCAGTAAGTGTGGAAAATCTAATAGCTACAAGAGCAGTGAATCATCATCTATTGACACAGCTTCATTGAAGGTGTGGGTTGATAGGTCGTCTCATGAGTTGAAAGCCTTGGAGTTGAAAGGTGATAGCAAGAAGGTTTCTGTAGAAATTTCATTTGACATTAATATGAACAAGTCTGAGGAAATCAAGGTTCCTTCGAGTGCTGAAAGCTTGAAAGAGTTTGTAGAAGGTTTTATGGAAGGGTATTCGAGCGGATTGTCATCAACCTCGACTAGGTAAATAGCTTAATTGCTTAATAATAATCCCGTTCGTAATGAGCGGGATTATTTGCTATAATTACAGATATGAGACGCTATAATCCGACAGAAATTGAACAAAAATGGCAAAACAAATGGGAGGCTGACGGCACCTACGCGGTTGATTTTAATGACACGACCCGACCGAAATATTACAGTTTGAGCATGCTTCCGGGGATTACAGGGGCGGGAATTCACATTGGTCACGGTCGTACTTTTCAATTTGCAGATATCAAGGCACGATTCAAGCGTCAGCAGGGCTATAATGTCTATCATCCAATCGGCTGGGACAGCTTTGGTTTGCCGGTTGAAAATTACGCTATTAAAGTCGGAAAAACGCCGCGTGTAGCGCACGATGAGGCGAAAGTTCACTTTAAGGAGCAATTGAAACGACTTGGATTTAGCTATGATTGGACAAAAGAAATTTCTACAGCTGATCCAGAGTATTACAAATGGACTCAGTGGATTTTTACACAATTATATAAGCACGATTTGGCATATCAAAAAGAGCAGCCGCAATGGTGGTGCGAAACTGATAATACAGTGCTTGCTAACGAACAGGTTGAAGGCGGCAAATGTTGGCGCTGCGGTAATCCTGTTACCAAGCGCAATCTTAAGCAGTGGTTCTTCCGAATTACGGCGTATGCAGATGAAATTTTAGAGGCAACCGATGCGCTTGATTGGACGGAAATGGTTAAAACCATGCAGAAGAATTGGATTGGTCGATCAGTTGGCGCGGAAGTTGAGTTTACGGTTAGCGGTCAAGATTCCAAGATTACAGTTTTCACAACTCGTCCTGATACGTTATTTGGCGCGACGTATGTAGCTTTGGCGCCAGAACATCCTTTGATTTCTCAGTTGGTTAATTCTGATACGCGCGAAAAGGTTGAAGCGTATATCCAAGCTTCGCAACAAAAATCTGATGTTGAACGTCAAGAAAATAAAGAGAAAACAGGCGTGTTTACTGGCAGTTATGTCATAAACCCAGTTAATGGTCAAAAATTGCCGATTTGGGTGGCGGATTATGTTTTGGGCGGCTATGGAACCGGCGCAGTCATGGCTGTGCCAGCGCACGACGAGCGCGATTTTGCGTTTGCCGAGAAATTTGACTTGCCGATTATCCAGGTTATTGATAAGCCTGAGCATTCAGCTGATGCTGGCTGTTATTCTGGTGAGGGTGAGTTGATAAATTCCGGTCAATTCAATGGGACTAGAAGTGAGGACGCTCGCGAGCAAATTGTTGCGTGGCTGGAGCAGCAGAATTCTGGGCGAAGCGAAACCACGTATAAAATGCGCGATTGGTTGATTTCTCGTCAGCGCTATTGGGGCGCTCCGATTCCAATTGTTCATGTTGATGGTCATGCGCCAATTGCCGCGGCTGATGAATGCTTGCCGGTGATTTTGCCAGAGGTGGAGAACTTTAAACCAACGGGCGGTAATACTTCCGTTTTGGCCCAGGTTGATGATTGGGTACGAGTCTGGGTGGATGTTGAAACTGGAAAAACTGTGCCAATTACAGAAAATAAACCTGACGGCGATAATTGGGTAGAAGGTCGACGTGAGACTGACACTTTGGATGGCTATGCCTGTTCTAGTTGGTATTTCTTACGATATCTCGATCCGCACAATGATAATGAAGCATGGAATCCTGAGAGAATTAACCATTGGATGCCGGTTGATTATTACAATGGTGCCGATCACGCCGTGGCTCACTTGCTATACAGTCGTTTTTGGATGCGATTTTTCTATAAGCTCGGTCTCGTTCCAACTCCAGAACCTTTCAAGCGAATGATGTACAATGCATACATTATGGCAACAGACGGTCAGAAAATGTCCAAGTCTAAGGGCAATGTCATTGATCCAATGGAAATTATGGACAGTGGATATGGTGCTGATGCGTTGCGAGTTTACGAAATGTTCATTGCTCCTTATGACATGGATGCGCCATGGGATCCTCGTGGAGTTCCGGGAACTTATCGATTCTTAAATCGAGCATGGAATTTGGTTCAGGAGTTCGTTGATAAGAATAACGATCCAAGTAATTCTCCTGAAATGGATGAAAAAACAGCCCAAGAACTATTGCGATTAACTCATTTGACGATTAAAAAAGTTACTCGCGATATTGAAGATGAGAAGTTTAATACAGCTGTGGCTTCGATGATGGAAATGGTCAATGGTCTGTATAAGATAAAAGAATCACAAGGAATTGACGTGTCAGATGAATGGCGATTTGCATTAGAAAGTTTGATTCAGATTTTGGCACCTTTTGCTCCGCATATTACAGAAGAATTATGGCATGAAATGGGTCATGATGATACGGTTCACGTTGGTCACTGGCCAAAGTGGGATGAAAAATATCTAAAGAGCAGCGTGATGACTATTATAGTTCAAGTGAATGGCAAGCTTCGTGCGAAACTTGAACTGCCGAGTGATATGGACAAGCAGGGTGTTGAAGAAGCGGCTCTGGCTGATGAGAATGTCCAGAAATTCACAAACAATAAACCACCTAAAAAGATGGTTTATGTTCCGGGCAAGCTGGTGAATATTGTGGTTTAGCTGTCTTGATCTTTTACTTTCTCTGCTGTAGCCGCTTCACCAAAAGCGTTTGTGGTAACAGTAATCTTGACTTTGTCTCCTGGATTCAGTCCTTCTTTGGTTTCAGTGATCATGTTGGCTGTTTCTTCACATCCTCGAAAAGTATCGTAGCTGGTAGATTTAGGTAATCCTAGACTCTCTTCTAGTGTAGCCTGTGCACTACATATCTGCTCTTGTGCGTTTTTTGGGTCGTAAATAGTTATCTTTGCAGAAGTAGTTTTTTCTGTGAGTTTGCTCAACCCAACGATACCGCCTATAGCCATAGCTACAGCTAGTGCTCCTGCGGCCATTTTGGTTAATGGCTTCTTGTTGTTTTCCTCTGTATTTTTCTCTGGACTGATGGTTGTTTTCTTGTCTGCTCGGTCTTCTGGTGTTGTATTTGTGTCGTTATGATTGTTTGTCGTAGGGAAGACGGCATCCATCAAGGCTGTTGTTTCCTCAGTTTTGGGGTAAACTGCGTCTACTAATGCAGTTAAATCATCTCTATCGTTACTTTGTAATGTAAGTTGTTCTTTACTCATGTCTTATATATTAACATAAACGACATAAAAAGTCAATATTATTATCTAATTTACAGGCAAGCTCTTGAGATTGTCCAATAAAAAAGGTATAATGGTACGTAAGTTTTATGACAACCTAAAAGAGGAGAATAAATTATGGCACAACCTAAGAAACAGAGTAGCCCACGTAAAACTGGTCTTCGTCGCAGTCACTTGGTATTAAAATTGGCACGTCGTGTTAACGCAACTTCACCGGTTAAGGTGAAGACAACCAAGCGTGAAACTGGTAAAACAACAAAATAATAATTACGAACAGGACGCTTAATAATGGCATCAAACCGTCATTTGGGACGAATTGTCGCACTGCAAACACTTTATGAACATGAATTTCGCAAAGAGGTTGGTGATAGCGATGTTGATTATAAGACTATTTTAAAGCGTAATTTGGCTGAATATAAATCATCGGTTGACGATATTGAATTTATTGATAATTTGATTAGTGGCGTACTTTCGACGCAGAGTCAATTGGACGATAAATTGCAGCCATTGGCGCCAGAATGGCCTATTAGTCAGTTGCCGCGAATTGATCGGGCGGTACTTAGAATTGGTTTATATGAATTGCTATATTGTGCAGATACCGTTCCGCCGAAAGTGGTGATTAACGAAGCGGTAGAATTAGCGAAAGCGTTCGGTTCGGATAACTCGGGTAAGTTTGTGAATGGCGTGCTTGGCACGGCACTCCGTACTCTCGTGGAGGAGTCCGACAGTGAGAACAAGCAACTTTGATAAGATAAAAAAATATTTTAGTGGCAGCAAGAAGCCATTGATTCAGGAAATTGTACGTGAGCCAACTGCTGGTGGCGTGATTTTTCGTCGTAATAAAAAGGGCGAGGCGGAATTTTTGCTATATCAAGACGCTCGCGACCGCTGGACAATTCCCAAAGGGCACATTGAGCCAGGTGAAACGGCTCAGGTGACGGCTCGTAGGGAAATCGGTGAGGAAACTGGACTGAAGAAAATTGAGCTGCATGGCTGGCTGGGCAAGGTGAATTTTCGTTATCGTCGAATCGATAAATTGGTATTGATGACAACGCAAGTTTATCTGGTTAAGGCGTTGGATCCTAACGAGAAACTCCAAAAGGAAGAATGGATGAATGGTCTTAGATGGTTTAGTTTTCATGAGGCGCTGGATGAAGTTGAATATGAAGATATTGGCAAGCTGATTCTTTTGGCGATGAAACGAATTAGACAGGAGAACTTATAAATGAACGGAATGAACACTGCGCCATATCAAGATTTTGCGCGCGAAAAATTAGGTTTTGAATTTACGAATTTGGATTTGCTGATTACAGCTTTGACTCACCGTAGTTATGTGAATGAGCACCGAAAATCCGTTCATCACCACAATGAGCGCTTGGAATTTTTAGGTGATGCGGTTTTGGAATTGGCGGTAACAGAATATTTGTTTACGCATTTTTCTGAGCCAGAGGGAATTTTGACTGCTTGGCGGGCAGCTTTGGTACGAACGGAAAGTATTGGTGACGCTGGTGATAAGTTGGGTTATGGTCCGCTGATTCGTATGTCAAAGGGTGAGAAAAACGGCTCGGAGCGAGCGCATTTACAGATTTTAGCTAATGCGTTTGAGGCGGTAATCGGTGCTATTTATTTGGAGCGCGGCTTTGACGATGCTCGCGATTTTATTCATAAGCATATAATTGTTAAGTTGGATGGAATTTTGGAGTCGGGCAGTTGGCGTGATCCGAAGTCATATTTGCAGGAGATTTCTCAGCGAGTTGACAATCAAACGCCAGTATATAAAGTCCTGAGCGAAGAAGGTCCAGATCACGATAAAGTCTTTACTCTTGGGGTTTTTGTCGGTGATAATATGATGGGGCGAGGAATTGGTCCGTCTAAGCAAGTTGCCCAACAGCAAGCTGCTCGCGCTGCAATTGCTAAATATAAAGAATCTGGCGAGAAATAATTAAAGTTTGCACGGCGTAAACTGCTCGTGTATAATGAAAATACAGTTTAATTCCAGGAGGAGGGGCAGAATGTCAACAATAGATCAGCAGTTTGTAGAATATACTGTAAAGGCGTTGGTTGGACGTCCAGAAGACGTCGTAGTAGACCGAACAATTGATGAAAAGGGCGTTTTATTAACATTGACAGTTAATCCAGTAGATTTGGGTCGAGTCATTGGTAAGCGTGGTAGTACGGCACAGAGTTTGCGCACGCTTCTGCGAGCCTTGGGCGCAAAGAATGACGCTCGATATAACTTGAAGATCGTTAACAATGATGGTTTTTCTGGCGCACGCGAAGAAAATGATTATAACGGTAATGCTTCTGTGGATAACTCAACAGATGAAGCTGTGGAAAATGAATCATCTTACGCAGAAAACACCAGAAAAGAGCTTGCAGAACTCGACGACCTTGATATATAATTAAAACCAGTTCAAGCACAGACATTATGCGAGAACAGCTCTATGCGAGACAATGGGTAACCATTGAGAGCCTTATTTGTGCTAAAAAACCGTCCTTACTGGGGCGGTTTTTTGGTGGGGAATAATTTCTGTAAAAAGACATGAAAATAGCCCGCCGAGAGTCTCAAGTCAAGACTTAATGTCTCAACGAGCTATTTTCTCTTGGCGGGCGGGTTAGCCCTCTTGTGGGATGGGTTGGGAGATCCACCCTCCAACATCCCCTAGTGGGAAGGGCAGTTGGAGTGTGTCAATCCAGGGAAACGCCCATGCTAGATGCGGAAAGAGGTCTTCGTAGGCCCCTTGGCTACTGACGTGGATAGTCTTAAACCCTGGTCCATGACGAAGCAACTCGGCTACTGCTTCGTAGGACATCCAGGAGAATGTCCTGATAATCGAACAGAAGTCGAAATCGGACCCGGAGATGCATGCAGAGTATACGCTCTCCGCACGACCCTCGTCATTCCCCTGATGAATCAGGGGATAATGCTCGTCGCTGTTGATGTTGTGCCCTTCGGGAAGGGCTACGTCAGCGCCGACTATGATAGTGAGCCTGTCTCCGAAGAAGGTTAACCGCCAGTCTCCGGCGGAACTTCCCTTCCACGATATCTCATTGATATCATAGACTAGGTCTCTGATATCTCTGCCAGCTCCTACTGGGATCCGCGTTCCGCCATCAAGAGTCAAGGGGACTTGGACCTTGACGATGATATCACCACATGGGTCGACATACGCATGCGACCTAGGGCTGAGCCCTGCCGTATTAAGGGCATACTTGGTATCTTCGAGCGAGAGTTCTCCGGACATATCTCTGTCCTTTCTGTGTAAGGGCTACTTCTGTTCGGTTGAACAAAAGCTGATGTATATATATCATACCTGGACAAAAAAGTCAACACTTGGTACACTGTAACAGATGAGAAAGTTTCAAGTAATTACACTTTTCCCAGAAATGACAACGGGAGTTTTTAATAATTCCATGATGTGGAAGGCTCAGAAAGACGGTATCGTGGAGCTTACGACGGTGAATTTGCGGGAGTTTGGTTTGGGTCCTCGTCGTCAGGTTGACGATACTCCTTATGGCGGTGGCGACGGGATGCTTCTTATGATTGAGCCGTTATGGAAAGCGGTAGAATTTGCGAAATCTCAAGATGAAACAGCGAAGGTGGTACTGATGAGTCCGCGAGGGCAACGCTGGAAGCAGGCTAAAGCTCAGGAAGAAGCCGATGATGGCAGGGGTGTGATATTCATTTGCGGGCGATACGAGGGTGTTGATGAGCGAATTTTGGAACTAGTTGATGAGCAATGGAGTATCGGCGATTTTGTGCTGACGGGTGGAGAGCTGGCAGCAATGATGATGATTGATTCTATTGTTAGGTTGATTCCTGGAGTTTTGGGCGGCGAAAAGTCTGCGGAAATTGAAAGTTTTTCAGATGGAGAAACGTTGGAATTTCCACAATATACACGACCCGAGGAGTTTAAGGGTTTACGTGTGCCAGATGTCTTATTGAGCGGACATCACGGAAAAATTGCCGAGTGGCGAGCTGAACAATCACGGATATTGACCAATAAAAATACCCCATAGAGACGGGGTATTTTAAGTTGTGGTGGATTTGTCGTAGAGCGAAAGATACGATTTTGTGGTGTTTATTTTTGTAACGTTCGCTGATTTAACTTTATGACGTTTTTATAAAAAGTGCAAGTGCTTTCGTAAAAAATACAACAAGCTTGAGCTTTTTTGACGCGCAAGCTATACTGAAATTATGTCTAGAAAAGTGAATAAAATTGTTAAATTGATTGCAGGAATATTAATAATGGTGCCATTATTATGTCAATTATTTACGTTTGAGAAGTTCTCTGCGGTCATTACTTCTGCGGGGATTCCGTCACCTTTAAGTCTTCCGATTGCGATAATATTGGTGATTGTTGAGCTAACGTCGTTGCCGTTTTTAATTGATATGGATATGCCAAAAAGAATTACTCTGACGAGTAGAATGGCTGGTTTTTTGAGTTTGGGGATTATGACGGTAATTAGTTTTTTGGCGTTTGTTAATGGGCACGCGGCAGTAATATTTGGTGCAACGATAAAGAACGTGAATAATGTGGCTGCGATTTTTCTGGTATTCGTGATGTGGGCTTTGCTGATTTGTGCAAATTTATCGACGAAAAAAAACAGCCAAATAATTGGCTGCTAAATTTCAAACTTGGCTGGGATGGAGGGATTCGAACCCCCGAATGGCGGGACCAGAACCCGCTGCCTTACCACTTGGCGACATCCCAACGGCAAACATAATTGTACTATAGAAAAATGATTTCCGCAAGCGTTTACTGGCCAGCGTTGACGCGATATACTGGTAATATGGATTTGCAATGGATCGTGAAGCTAATTGCTGATGGGCTAGTGGTGCCAGTCGTGCTAATTGGTGCGTACTCGCTGATAAAATTGGTTCCAAATAAAGAGAAGTATCAAGTTTATAGTCAGGTGTTGATGGCTGGTTTGACGGCTTACGTGGCGGCAAAAATTATCGGGTCAATTTATCAACCAGATCAGATGCGCCCGTTCGAGATTTTGGGTGTGTCTGCCGGCGCGTCATTCCTTAATAATCCGGGTTTTCCGTCCGATCACGCGCTATTTACAATGGCAATTACTTTGGCGGTATTTTTCGGAGCGAAGAGTTGGCGGCTGGCTATTATTTGTCTGGTTATGACAATCTTAATATGTGTCGGTCGGGTTATTGCTCTGGTGCATACGCCACTTGACGTTATTGGCGGATTATTGATTGCTTGCGTAGGGATTGTTTGGTATAAACCGATGAATCTCCTGAAAAAGCATAATATTTAAGCATATACATTTGCAATATTGACAAGTTTACGTTACAATTTACGTATGAAATTATTGTCAGCTATTTTCCGTGAAGAAATATCAGATTACACATATCCATTTTCAAGGCGAGTTTTCTTGAGGATTTTGGCGATTTTAGTTGCTAGTGGCGTGGCTATCTGGTTGCTGGCGCTTGCGTTTGATAAATTTATGATTACACCCGTATTTTGCGCGAACGCTGAACATATTTCTATTTGTGCAAACAGCACAAGCATCGCATCTTACGTTGCGTTAGTTTTGGCGGGAATTATGTTGGTGCCGGTGTTGGCGGTATTTGGTATCAAGCGACCTCTATTGGTGGTAATCGCGGCAACTGTGTCGTTGTGGGGTGCTACATTATGGGCTGGCGGATCTTGGATTTTGTCATTACTATGGGTAGTTTTGGCGACAGTTTTGGTATATTTGTCGTTAATCTGGTTGAATAGAATTCGTGGCAATGGCGCGGCGATTTTATTTATGACTTTATTCGCAATCTTAGCACGAGTTGTCTTAGCATTGTAATCACTGTACACTAAGTGTATGGAAATCATTATCATTATTCTCTTAATTGTTATTACTATTGGTTTGGGTGCGACTTTATTTGTCTTGCAATCAAAAATCAGTGAGCTAAAAAATCAATCATCCGTCGAGCTAATTAAAACCGATGTCGTGGAGTTGGGGCGGACTATTGCGAAACTGAATGAATCCGTTAGCGATAAGTTGGAGCGAAGTAATGCGCAAGTTCAGACTTCCGTGCAGAAACAATTGTCAGAAAGCGCGAAGTTGGTGGCTGATGTGACGCAGCGATTAGCAAAATTGGATGAGACCAATAAGCGTGTGGTCGATGTGGCGACTGATCTGAAGACTCTGCAGAACGTGTTGCAAAACCCAAAGCAGCGTGGTGTTTTTGGGGAGTTTTATCTGGAGAGTGTGTTGGATAATGTTTTGCCAGCCAAGCAATATCAAATGCAATATCGTTTCAAGGACGGTGAAATTGTTGACGCGGTTATTTTTCTGGACAAGGGGCAGATACTGCCGGTGGACAGTAAGTTTTCTTTGGAGAACTACAATCGGATGATTAATGCCGGGACAAAATCTGAGCGTGAAATGTGGCTAAATAAGGTGAAGGCTGACCTTAAGGGGCGAATTGACGAAACCAGTAAATACATTCGTCCGCGCGAAAACACCATGGACTTTGCTTTTATGTTTATCCCTAGCGAATCTTTGTATTACGATCTTCTGATTAACAATGTCGGTCAGGGCGGTTCGAGTCGCGATTTGATTGAATACGCGTTCCGAGATAAGCGAGTGATTATTGTTAGTCCGACTAGTTTTTTGGCGTACCTGCAGACCGTTCTTCAGGGGCTTCGTAGTTTGCAGATTGAAGAGCAAGCTAAGGATATTCAAGTTCGAGTTGGTCAATTGGGCGTTCATATTAAAAAGTTTGACGAGCTGATGACGAAAATGGGCAAGAGTCTAAGTACGACCGTTGGTCATTATAACAATACGTACAAGGAATTGGGGAAGATCGATAAGGATGTTGTGCGAATTTCTGGTGGAGATAACCAAGCTCAGCCGGAGCTGATTGATCGGCCGACTCAGGAAGATTGACATAAAAAATACCCCGCCGATTAAGCGGGATATTTTATTGTGAAGTTATAATCTATTCTTCGTCTTTGTTTCGGTAATTGACGAGTAGAAATAGGTTACCACCCAATACTGCGCCGATTAGGGTAGCGGCAATTACTTCCAGGCTAAAACGTGAATAGCTCTTTTCGCCTTCGGCTGGCAATACTCCGTTGCTGCGTAGTTGAGAGTCGGTTTTCTCTGTAACAGCCAAAGAAACTGCTGGGTTCAAAGTTGCGCCTGAGATGTAGATCTCGCGTGGGTAAGTGCGACCGTTTTTCTCAGTTTGAGCAGTGCTTTGTTCTTTTTGGATTTTTGCAATAGCAGTACTTTTAATGTACGAAGAGATTGAGCCAGATACGACAAGACCAATCATCAATGCTAAGCCAATTCCAAAAGCTTGACCAGCTGCTTTGATTTCTTTGCGCTGCAAAACTGCGGCGACGCCAAATACAAATACAGCGGTACCGACTAATTCCATCGCAAAGATATTCCAAGAGAACGCGGTGAATTGGTCAAAGCTTAGAGCAAATCCGCCGTTTGTTAATGAGCCAACAAGCACGATAGCCGCCATTGCGCCGAGGAATTGAGCTCCCCAGTAAAATGGAACAAGTATAGTCTTTAGTTTGCGCATTGTCCATAGACCAAATGTGACAGCTGGGTTTACGTGTGCGCCAGAAATGTTGCCGATAATTGCAACAATGAACATCAACGCAAAACCGACGTACATTGATGACAAAATGTCTGATGCGAATAATGCGGCAAGTGTCAAAATGAATGTGCCGATGACTTCCGCAATGACGATGTTAATTAAGTTGTTTGGTAATTTAGAATCTAGTTTGACACGCTTGCTTTTAGCGGTAGATTCAGCAACGACGCGCTTGACGGTCGTTTTGGTTTCAGTCTTAGCGGCAGCGGTTTTCTTTTCTGCGGCTTTAACTGGGGCTTTCTTTGAAGTTTTCTTCGTAGCCATATTCCCTCCTTAAAGTAATATCACGACTATTATAACATAATTTGCTATACTGTAGTTATGGGATTATTTGTAAATCAACAGGATCAGCGCAGTGAATTGCAAGAGCGAATTGCGGCGGAATTAAGAGAGAAGGCGAAAGCTTCGAGTTTGCAAGAAAAGGCAACTATGGACGGTGTCGACGACATAAGATATTTGGAAGGCACGAAACAGACGACGACTTTGGCGTGGGCGTGGATTTTAATTGCTATTATGGCCGGTGCGGTGATTGTAATGTTTTTAATGCAAGGACGATAAAATGGTTGATTTAGACGAATTGAAAAGAGAAATAGTTTTGGCGGTTTCGCAATCCAAATCTCCGCGTGAGTTTTTACGCGATCGACGACTTAGGGAATTGTATGATCAAATCAAATCATTGCCGCCAGTTGAGCGTGGCCCATTTGGTAAGCAAATTAACGAGCTGAAACAAGCGATTGAACAGGCTATTGCTGCGCGGCTGGAAGAGCTGGAAAAAGTTGACTTGAAACCGATTGACGTTACGGCGCCGATGGATGTGAATTCGCCCAAGCCTGAACTTTTGCCGAGCGAACAAGGCACGATTCATCCGCTGAGTGCTGAAATTGAGCGCATTTCTGAGATCTTTAATCGCATGGGATTTGTCACGGAAGAGTCCAGAGAAATTGACGATCAATTCCATATGTTCGAGAGTCTGAATTTTCCAAAAGGTCATCCAGCGCGCGACGATTACGATACGTTTATGACCGAGGAAACTGATTCTAATGGCGATCGTTTGATTGCTCCGGCGCATACGTCGACTATGCAAAATCGCGTATTGACGAAATATCGCGACAATTTGGAAAAAGGCGAGGCTATTGCCGCTATCGTTCCTGATCGCGTTTTCCGTAACGAAGATTTGGATGCGCGCCACGAGCATACGTTTTATCAAGTCGAAGGCGTGTACGTTTCACGCCGAGTTAATGTTGGCAATTTGATTGCTACATTGCAAGAATTTTTGCAGGAATATTATAGCAAGAAACTTGACGTTCGCGTTAATCCATTTTACTTTCCGTTCACCGAGCCGAGCTTCGAGTTTGCGTTAAGCTGTCCATTCTGTGAAGGAGAAAATCCTGATTGTAAAGTCTGCTCTGGTGAGGGTTGGATTGAGCTATTGGGCTGCGGAATGATTCATCCAAATGTTCTTCGGGCGGCGCAAATTGACCCGAATGAATATACGGGATTTGCTTTTGGTTGCGGAATCGACCGCTTGGTTATGATGAAATATGGAATCGAAGACGTCCGTCATTTTGAAAGTGGCAAATTGGACTTTTTGGAACAATTTTAGCAATATGAAACTTCGACAGATTAAGGATTTTTTATACAAGAATCGTCTTCAGGCGCTCTGTATTCTTAATGGTGTCGTTTTGGCTGTGGGCTTGGTTGCGGCGATGCTGCTTTCTGATGATACTCGGTGGACGAACTGGAGCTTGAGCAGACTGGGAGAGACCACCTCGAACCGTTTGTCTGCATTTTCGTTCAATTCGGGAGTGTTTTTATCTGGTTTGATTATGGCGACGATTGGGTTTTTTATGAATCGTGGTTATCTTAAACTTGGTCAAATTCGCTCTGCTCGGATATCTGGCTGGATACTTTCATTGTTTGCGATTTGTATGATAGGAGTGGCGCTTTGTCCTAACGATACAATGCACGCGGCGCATTTTGTTTTCTCGCGTGGCATCGTGATATTGATGGTGCTTTTGATGTTTATTTTACCGTCAAGTTTGAGCTATTTAACTCATCGTGAGCGAATCTCATCCTTCAGTTTTCCGATTTTTGCGGCAATTATAGCGGCGCAAGGTTACGCGATGGGCAAGTTTTGGTTTGTGGTAGTAGAAGTTTTATTGGGGATTTTTGCGACGATGTGGCTAGTCCTGGTTTGTCGTCGGATGGAACTTAAATTGTTCGACCTGAAAACTTCGTAAAATGCTATAATTACTTCAAAAGGAGTAATTATGAATCACACAATTTTTGACGACATCGTATCTGGAAAAATGAAATCTTGGAAGATTTGGGAAGATGAGAAATTCCTAGCATTTTTAACACCGTTTCCGAACACGCCAGGTTTTACTGTGGTAATTCCGAAGCAGAATCCGGGCGATTACGTATTTTCTTTGGATGATAATTTATATTCTGAAATGATGCTGGCAGTGAAAAAAGTTGCTGGTATTTTGGAAAAAGCATTTGATACCCCACGAGTAGCGCTGATTTTTGAGGGCACGGGCGTGGCGCATGTGCACGCCAAATTGATGCCGCTTCATGGTGATTTGGCAAAGGGAATTGGTTCGCCAGTGTCACACGAGCAAGCGTTTTATGAGAAATATCCTGGCTGGCTAACTACGGCTGACGGCCCGAAAATGGACGACGCACAGCTGGACGAAATCCAAGCGCGAATTTTGGCCGCCCAAGATAAATAGTAATTTTCTATTTTGATTCTAATTTTACGTCTTTTCCTTCGTACATATCCAAATAAAACGGATATAATTTGTCAGCGTGCTTTTTAACCTCGTCTTGGTTTAAGGCTACAATGTCGTGACCGATGTCAAATGAGGCCGGAATTGAATAATATTGGAATTTGGCGCCAGAAGCCGCAGCCATTTGCTTAGGTATGTTGACCGCGAGATTTTTATCAATTGCGGTGTCGTTCTCGCTCGTTACAACCCCGACGTATTTTAGTCCTGGAGCTTTTAGGTCGGATTTATAGTTCTTGGCTATTATTATATATTTTCCAAGAGCGCGATATGACAAATTGCTACCTGTGAACGAATCTGGAAGAATATTTCGTCCGTAAAGATTTCGTAAAAGCGGGATTTTCCAGAAAGGGGTTTCTGACGCTGAAGGCTGATAAAAAGGTGATAGAAGTAGCGCTCGTGATATGGTTTGGCTGTTGTACTGAGCAATCCAAGTTGTCATATTTGCGCCGCCAGAAAGTCCGACGACTCCCGTTTCATCGCCCAAACCACTAATTATGCTGGTGCTGGAATTCATAAATTGCGCCATTGCTGGAATGGTGATTTCTCCGTGTCGTTTGTTATCCGTCAGACCGTGGCTGGGGACGCGGGGAATATAGACGTTATAGCCGGCATTGAAAAAGGTGTCGCCCAAGTCTGCGAATTGCTGTGGGCATGCGCTTACGCCATGAATCATCATGACGGCTTTGGCGGTTTTTTTGCCGTGGGTTTTAATAATCGATCGGCATTCTGATCTAACGTCGGTATTTGAAGTGTCTTCGCTAACAGTGCGATTTGCAGCGGCAATGGCGTCGTCGTAGCTCAATTTTTCAGAGCTTGAAGATTGCAACTGCTTGGATGTTGCTGGCCAAAAGAAAGCTGCGGCGGCTAATAAAGCAGTTATAACGACAATTGAGCAGACTACCCAAATAGTAATTTTTATGATGCGATTTTTTCGTGAAGTGTCCATGGATGTATTATATTGGTTGCGAGTGGAGTTGTGAAGTTTTGTGGCGATCTTCTTAATAGTCCATACAAATATCTCTATAGGGTCGCGTCACAATTTCCATTGAATCCAGACCGAGTTTGGTTTCAATTTCACTAATCGTCATCAACGCACTAGCCTCATCATCTGACAGAACCTCAACTTCTACGAAAGTCCCAGCGCCTTTGATTTCGTCGATGGCTACCGTTGCCTGCGGAAAATCAGAGGACTGAAACGAGCGACGGTATTTGTTGACCT